>CAVKHY010000078.1:0-11559 GCA_963656345.1 bacterium
CATACAGGCAGTTTTGCTCTGCATGCAGGATACTACGGTGCTGCCGAGGTTACCGGCGTGGACATTTCCGGGTTTGCCTGCGAATTCGCAACAGAAAATGCAAGGCTGAATCATTTGGAAGATCGGGTGCACTTCGTGGAAGCTAACGCTTTCGATTTGCTGGGTCAGCAAAGCCGGGACGGCGTCAAGTATGACGTGGTTATTCTCGACCCGCCTGCGTTTACGAAAACCCGCTCCGCTATTGCCAGCGCCACTCGTGGCTACAAAGAAATCAACCTGCGCGCCATGAAGATGATCAAGCCGGGCGGCTATCTGATCACTTGCTCCTGCAGTCAGCACATTCTGCCTGATGCATTCATGAACATTGTGCGTGATGCTGCCCATGACGCTCATGTGCAGCTGCGGCAGGTGGAGTATCGCACGCAAGGAAAGGATCATCCCATTCTGCCGGCAGCCCCTGAAACGCAGTACCTGAAGTGCGGCATTTTCCAAATTTTTGATTGATCGGCAGCAAGATGATGGCTGTAAGGCGTTTTTTCGTGCTTTTATTGCAATATAACCAAAAGGAAGCCGAACGGTCTTGCAAAAAGCGGAAAAAGATTGTATAATCCAAGGGATATGTGAAAGAACTGCCCATGTGCGGTAACAGAACCGCATCGGCAGTCGCAGGATTCTGTCCTGCGAAAAGTGAACAAGGAGGAGTTTCCCATGGAGAAGAAGTATGTTTACCTCTTCACGGAAGGCAACGCAAACATGCGTGAGCTGCTGGGCGGCAAGGGTGCCAACTTGGCCGAGATGACCAACATTGGTCTGCCTGTGCCTCAGGGCTTCACCATTTCCACCGAAGCCTGCACTCGCTACTACACGGACGGCAAAGTCATCGCTCCCGACATTGAGGAGCAGATCTACGCCGCACTGGCTAAGACCGAAGAAATCGTCGGCAAGAAGTTCGGCGATGAGCACGATCCTTGGCTGGTTTCCGTGCGTTCCGGTGCTCGTGCTTCCATGCCCGGCATGATGGATACCATCCTGAACCTGGGTCTGAACGACGTATCCGTAAAGGGTCTGGCAAAACTGACCGATAACGAGCACTTTGCTTACGATGCTTATCGCCGTTTCATCGCCATGTTCTCTGACGTGGTAATGGAGATTAAGAAGAGCAAGTTCGAAGACGTTCTGGATGAGTTCAAGGAAAAGCGCGGTGTGAAGTTCGACCGTGACCTGACTGCTGATGACCTGAAGGAAGTTGTTATTCGCTTCAAGGAAATCTACAAGGCAGAAAAGGGCGTTGACTTCCCCCAGGATCCTAAGGAACAGCTGATGGAGGCCATCAAGGCTGTGTTCCGCTCTTGGGATAATCCTCGTGCTATTTACTATCGCCGCATGAATGACATCCCCGGCGACTGGGGCACTGCTGTGAACGTGCAGTCCATGGTCTTCGGCAACATGGGCGAGACCTCCGGTACCGGCGTTGCCTTCACCCGCAACCCCTCCACCGGCGAAAAGAAGCTGTACGGCGAGTACCTGCTGAACGCTCAGGGCGAGGACGTTGTGGCTGGTATCCGTACGCCTCAGCCCATCTCTCAGCTCCATGAGCAGATGCCTGAAGTGTATGACCAGTTCGTAAAGATTGCTAAGACCCTGGAAGATCACTATCGTGATATGCAGGACATGGAGTACACCATTGAGCGCGGTAAGCTCTTCATGCTGCAGACCCGTAACGGCAAGCGTACCGCCCAGGCTGCTCTGAAGATCGCTGTTGATCTGGTGGATGAAGGCGTGCTGAGCGAGGAAGAAGCTGTGCTGAAGGTTGAGCCCAAGCAGCTCGACAGCCTGCTGCACCCCAACTTCGATGCTGCTGCCATCAAGAAGGCTCCCGTAATTGCAAAGGGTCTGCCCGCATCTCCCGGTGCCGGTGCAGGTGCTATTTACTTCACTGCTGACGCTGCTGCAGAGCATGGCAAGAACAAGGAAAAGGTTATCCTGGTTCGTAAGGAAACCACCCCTGAAGACATCGAGGGCATGGACTTCTCCCAGGCTATCTTGACTGCATTCGGTGGCATGACTTCTCACGCTGCCGTTGTGGCTCGCGGTATGGGTCGTGCGGCTGTTGTAGGCTGCGGCGATTTGAAGTTTGATGAAGCCAACAACACCGTGACCATCGCTGGCAAGGTGTATCACGAAGGCGACTGCATCTCCGTTGACGGCTCTACCGGTAACGTGTATGACGGCCTGATTCCCACCGTGGAAGCTTCCATCTCCGGCGACTTCGCTCGCTTCATGGGCTGGGCTGACAAGGCTCGTAAGCTGCAGGTTCGCACTAACGCTGATACGCCTCGTGACACCAAGCAGGCTGTTGCCTTCGGTGCAGAAGGTATTGGTCTGTGCCGTACCGAGCACATGTTCTTTGAATCCTCCCGTATTGCTGCTGTGCGTGAAATGATCTTGGCTGATACCAAGGAACAGCGTGAAAAGGCACTGGCAAAGATTCTGCCCATGCAGCAGGGTGACTTCGAGGCCATGTACAAGGCTCTGGAAGGCCGTCCCATGACCGTGCGTTATCTGGATCCGCCGCTCCATGAGTTCGTGCCCCACCTGGACATGACCGAAGAAATCGAAGAGCTGGCTAAGAATCTGGGCTACACCGTTGATCAGGTGAAGCAGAAGATCAATGCTCTTCATGAATCCAACCCCATGATGGGTCACCGTGGCTGCCGTCTGGCCGTTACCTATCCGGAAATCGCTGAGATGCAGACCCGTGCAGTACTGCAGGCTGCTATCAACGTGAAGAAGGAATGCGGCTATGACATCGTGCCTGAAATCATGATTCCTCTGGTTGGTTCCAAGAAGGAACTGGCTTTTGTGAAGGGTATCGTGGACGAAACTGCCAAGAAGATCTTTGAAGAGCAGGGTGTTACCTTGGATTACCATGTTGGCACCATGATCGAGATTCCTCGTGCAGCTGTTACGGCTGACGAGATTGCTGAAGAAGCTGAGTTCTTCTCCTTCGGCACCAACGACCTGACCCAGATGACCTTCGGTTTCTCTCGTGACGATGCCGGTAAGTTCCTGGGCGCCTACTACGACAACAAGATTTTCGAGAGCGATCCTTTCGCCCGTCTGGATACCGATGGCGTTGGCAAGCTGGTTGAAATGGCTGCAAAGCTTGGCCGTTCCACCCGCCCCAACATCAAGCTGGGCATCTGCGGCGAACATGGCGGCGATCCGAGCTCCATCATGTTCTGCCACAAGGTTGGCCTGAACTATGTGAGCTGCTCTCCTTTCCGTGTGCCGATTGCACGGTTGGCTGCTGCTCATGCTGCTATCCTGGAAAAGATGGCTGCTAAGAAGTAATTCGGTTTCCCTTTTTGCCCCACCGTTTCGTATGATTCGGTGGGGTTTTCTTTAGCTTATTTTCGCCTGAATGCATTTCGTCAGCAAATGGATGGTATGATATTTCGATGAACCGGTAATGCATTGTCGATAGCAATTCATGAGCAAAATGCAGAAAGCAAGACTGCCGGAAAAAGCAACCCATCAACTCCCGTTTGCACTACTGCAAACAAGGGATTGGTGGGTTTTTGATGCTAAATGTGTCCACTCATATGCGTTTATGCTTTTTCATATCCATGGATCCAGTCTGCCCTTAGATAATACACCATGAAACAAACCATGGATAAGCTCCACGTGAATGGGTACACCCAGAATATCGTCTGCATTTCGTGGAACAAAGGTACCATAATGATCAGATACGTAATGCGGATAACACACCAGCAGCCCAGCATTACAAACATAGGCACAGTAGACTTGCCTGCACCTCGAAGGATGCCTGCAGTACCGTGAGAGAACGCCAGCAAAAAGTAAAACAGGGTGATTGTTCGTGCCTGCTGCACGCCAACAGCTATAACAGAAGCATCACTGTCAAAAGCCCCAATCAATAGGGGAGCGAAGGCATAAAAGATAACGCCGATCAGCTCTGAGAGAAGTACGCAGCAAATAATACCAAAGCGTGCACCTTTCTTGGCTCGGTCATATTGCTTGGCACCCAGATTCTGACCGATAAAGGTGGACATAGCCATGGCAAAACTGGTAATCGGTAAAAATGCAAAGCCTTCAATCTTGGAATAGGCACTGCATCCAGCCATGGCAATGGAGCCGAAAGAATTGATGTTGCTCTGCACCACTGTATTGGCTAAGGAAATGATGGAATTCTGCAATCCGGATGGAACGCCCAGCTTCAGAATCTCCATCAAGGTTTTGCGGTGCAGAGAAACTTTACGTGGAAACAAGCGCCATGGTGCTGTAACATGGCATAGTAACCTAAGCCCAAGGAAGGCACTTACAGCCTGAGAAATAACCGTTGCCCATGCTGCACCGGCAATGCCCCACTGCAGCACGGCAACGAATAAAAGATCCAGCACCACGTTAATAGCAGAAGACAAAATCAGGAAGTAAAGGGGATGCTTACTGTCCCCAACGGCATTAAAAATGCCATTGGAAACGTTGTACATTACGCTGGCAAGCACGCCAATGAAGTAAATACGCAAATAGGTAATGGAGGTAGGCAGCACATCATCCGGCGTACCCATGAGTCTTAGGATTGAAGGCGTCAACGATACGCCGATCAGGGTCAGCAATAGCCCGCAAATCAGGCCAAAGGCGACCGTCGTGTGAACGGCTTTACTGACATTTTCGTCGTCTCTGGCGCCTACATAGCGAGAGACAACCACACCTGCGCCAAGAAAAATGCCGTTAACAAGGCCGACCAACAAGAAGGTCAAACTACCAGAGGAGCCAACCGCAGCAAGAGCTTGGCTGCCGATAAAGTTACCTACCACCAGGGAATCAACTACGTTGTACAACTGCTGAAAAAGGTTTCCCCAGAAAACAGGCAGCGCAAATCGAATGATCTTTTTGCTGATAGACCCCTCTGTCATCAGCGTGGAATCGTCATGCATCGACTGATAAACCTCGATTTTCTTTGAATCAACCCTGTCATGGTAGCAAAGGGAAGAACAATTGTCAACAAAGAAAAAAGCGAGAAAAGGACATCGAAAAAACTGCAACTTCCTGTGGACATGCTATGATTGCCGTGCGCCTGCGTTGATTTTGCCAGGATATTTTGGTATAATTTTTGCAATGAAGTGGGTTACTTGCCGTGATTCACCTGCCATGAAAGGGGCTGCTTTGTAGATGGAGCACTATACCAATCGAGAACTCAGCTGGCTGGAGTTTAATGAGCGTGTTCTGATGGAGGCATGCAATCCTGATAATCCTGTGTTCGAACAAATGAAGTTTCTGTCCATCGTGTCATCCAATCTGGATGAGTTTTTTATGATTCGTGTTGGATCCCTGCGGGATCTGGTGCTTTCTGGTGCTAAGGGCAAGGATCCTTCCGGCATGAAGCCACAGGAGCAGCTGCGGGCATTAACGGCTCGCATTCGCACCCAGGTGAAGCGGCAGTACAAGATTATGAATGAGTACCTTGTGCCGGCCTTGGCAAGATGCGGTGTTCGTATGGCGCGTCCTGAAAGCCTTACTCGTGAACAGGCACTGTATCTGGAGGACTATTTCACTCGGGAAGTTTATCCGGTACTAACGCCCATGGCTGTTGATGCCAGTCATCATTTTCCTTTGCTTCTGTCTAAGTCATTGAACCTTGCTGTGTTGCTTGCAGGCAAAAATGGCAAAAAGAACGATTTTGCCACTGTGCAGGTACCCAATGTGCTGCCGCGAGTTGTATTTTTGCCGACGCAATCCGGCGAAAAGGCTTTCCTGCTTCTGGAACAGGTCATCAGCATGAACATTCACCGGCTTTTCCCGGGGCGCCAGGTGCTGGTATGCCACCCTTATCGCATTACCCGCAACGCCGATCTGACCTATGATGAAGATGAGGCGGCTGATCTGCTGCAGGAAATTAAGAAGAGCCTGAAAAAGCGCAAGTGGGGTGCCGTAGTTCGTCTCGAGTGCAACCCGGATATGGATAAGCGCCTGCTGGATATTCTTCGAAAGGCCTTGGATGTGGATGATGAGAAGCTGTTCAAGGTTGATGGACCTTTGAATCTGGACTTCTTTATGAAGCAGCTTTCCGGGCTGGAAGGCTTTGACCATGAGCGTTTTCCGGCTTACACTGCAACGATTGATCCTGATTTAGAGAGCGGCGACATCTTTGCGGCCATTCGGCAGAAGGATCGCTTTTTCTATCATCCCTATGATTCCTTCGAACCGATTGTTCGCTTTGTGCGGGACGCAGCCCGGGATGATCAAGTCATGGCCATCAAGCAAACCTTGTACCGGGTCTCCGGTCATTCGCCTATTGTAGCTGCCTTGGCGGAAGCTGCGGAGCGGGGCAAGCAGGTGACGGTACTGCTGGAAGTGAAGGCACGTTTCGATGAGGAAAACAATATTCATTGGGGGCATGAGCTGGAAAAGGCAGGGTGCCACGTGGTGTATGGTTTGCCCGGGCTCAAAACGCACAGCAAAATCACCCTGGTGATTCGCCGGGAGGATGGACATATCCGCCGCTACACCCACTTGGGCACTGGCAACTATAATGATGTGACGGCCCGGCTGTATACAGACATGGGTATTTTAACGGCTCGTGAGGAAATCGGCGAGGATGCAGGCAACTTCTTCAACATGGTGACCGGTTACAGTGAGACGCCCGGCATGCATTTCCTGGTGGCTGCCCCCAAGGGGCTGCGGCCGGAGCTGATGCGGCTCATTCGCCGGGAAACGGATCATGCGAAGGCTGGACGAAAGGCAAGAATTGAGGCAAAAATGAATTCTCTGCTTGATCCTGACATTATTGCAGCCCTCTATGAGGCTGGTCAAGCTGGGGTGAAAATTGATTTGACCGTTCGCGGCATTTGCAGTTTGCAGGCAGGAATCCCCGGATTTTCAGAGAATATCACTGTTCGATCCATTGTGGGACGTTTCTTGGAGCATGCCCGCATTTTCCATTTCTACAATGATGGAGAAAGCGAAACTTACCTGTCCAGTGCGGACTGGATGCCCAGAAATTTGGATCGCCGTATTGAGCTGATGTTCCCTGTTCTGGATTCGCAGGTAAGGGATCGAGTCATGGATATTTTGCATCTGCAGCAGCAGGATACGGCGAAAGCGTGGATGCTCCACGGCACGACGTGGATGCCGATTCGTGACGAATGCTCCGGTGAGCATCTCAACTCCCAGGAGCGGCTTGTTCCGTACGGCAAGACAGTGGTCGAAACGTCTCTTGAGACAGAAAATCATGATTAAGGTGAAGGTGTGTGGCAATGTTTAAGCAGTTAAAGGCTGACATGGCAGCAATTCTGGCACGAGATCCGGCGGCAAAGTCCAAGCTGGAAGTGCTGCTGTGTTATCCCGGACTGCGAGCTATCCGTGCTCACCGGCGTGCCCATCGGGCTTATGAACATGGCCATATCGTTTGGGCACGGATCATCAGCCAGCGTTCCAGACATTGCACAGGTATTGAAATCCACCCCGGAGCCGTGATTGGCAACGGCGTTTTCATTGACCATGGCGATGGTGTGGTGATCGGCGAAACCACCGTCATCGGGGATAATGTGACCCTTTATCAGGGCGTTACCTTGGGCGGTACGGGCAAGGAAACCGGCAAGCGGCATCCTACCATCGGCAATGGGGTAACGATTGGTGCAGGTGCGAAAGTGCTTGGACCCATTACCATTGGGGATAATTCTAAAATTGGTGCCGGAAGCATCGTCCTGAAGGACGTGCCTGCCAACTGCACGGTGGTTGGCAATCCGGGACGTATTGTTCATAAAAAGCAGCCTGCCAGAAAAGACGAGGTGGATTTGGACCAGGTCAACCTGCCGGATCCTATGCTCGAAAAAATGCAGGCACTGAACGAAAGAGTCCGCCATTTGGAGGAATGCCTTGCCAAGCAAACAGAAGAGACGGGCTGCAGCATGTGCGACCATGCATGTGCTGTGAAGGACGATCTCCAAAAGGATCAGCAGCACGAAAATGAAGACTGATGTGAGGAAACGGCAGACCATCACCGGCATCGTTGCGGCTTCTCTCCTGATGCTTGGCATGATTGTGACCTCTTGGCCTGCTGCAAGAAAAGCCCCTGTCGAGTTTGAAAACAAGGCTTTAGCTGTGCCGGCAATTACACAGATTCCTTTGCAGACAAGCGGTACCATTGCAATCAACACGGCGGATGCAGAGGATTTGCAGGAGCTGCCCGGCGTTGGCGAAACCATGGCGCAGAATATTCTTGATGAGCGGGATGCTCATGGCTCCTTCTATTATCCGGAGGATTTGCTTACTGTTCGGGGAATTGGCGAAAAGAAGCTGAGCGGACTGATTCCATGGCTTGATTTTTCTCCTGCTCCGGAGGAAACAAATCCGTAAGGCAATTCAACTGAAAGGCGGAACATCATGGCATATCAGGCATTGTATCGGCAATGGCGGCCGGTGGATTTCAATGCGATGGTGGGACAGGAGGCGATTGTTGCTACTCTTCGCAATCAGGTGGCATCCGGGCGTATTGCCCATGCTTACCTGTTTTGCGGAAGCCGAGGCACCGGTAAAACTTCTGCTGCAAAAATCATGGCTCGTGCCGTGAATTGCGAACACCCGGATCACGGCAATCCCTGCGGCAGCTGCGAAAGTTGCCAACGTCTGCTGAAAGAGGAGAGCCTGGATGTGATGGAAATCGACGCTGCAAGCAACAACGGCGTTGATGAAATTCGTGACCTGCGGGAAACGGTTAAATATCCGCCTCAAAATCAAAAATATAAGGTGTATATCATTGACGAAGTGCACATGCTTTCCGGTGCTGCTTTTAATGCGCTTTTGAAGACACTGGAAGAGCCGCCGGCACATGTGATTTTTATCCTTGCCACGACGGAACCTCAAAAACTTCCGGCTACGATCTTGAGCCGCTGCCAACGATTTGACTTTGGCCGGATTCCTGTTCATCAAATTGCTGCACGGCTGCGTGAAGCAGCAGAAGGTGCAGGAGCAACGGCGTCCGACATGGCATTGCAGATGATCGCTCGTGCGGCAGAAGGCGGCATGCGTGACGCTTTGAGCATCCTGGATATGTGTCTTGGCTATCAAAGCGATGTAACAGAAGATCTTGTTCGCAATGTGCTGGGTACGGCAGATCGGTCTTTTCTGTTTCATTTTGCTGATGCGCTCCGGGATGAAGATCCTTCCACATTGATGAAGCTGATTGATGAGTTGATGCGCTCCGGCAGGGATCCTATCGTTTTTGCCAAGGATGTAAGCCGGCACTTGCGGGCGTTGCTGATTGCAAAAAGCTGCCCGGATGATTTGGCCAACCTGCTGGATTTAACGAAGGAGGATGCAGCGGAGTACATTGGCCAGGCAGAAGGCATGATCCAAACCAGACTGATGAACATGCTGGAACTGTTTATGTCTGTGGAGACTGATCTTCGGTCTGCTTCCTCGCCGAGAATGGCACTCGAAAATGCAGCCTTGAAGGCTTGTCTGCGTACAGGAGAAACGGATGCGGCCGCCCTGAATGACAGAATCCGTTCCCTGGAAAAGCAGCTTGCCGAACTGACACAGAAGCTGAGCAGCGGTGTTTTCGTTTCCTCTGTACCTGTCGTTGCTCCTGAACAAAGCAAAGCAAAAATGAGCATGAAGGAAGCAGCACCTGTCCAGCCGAAGCCTGCTCCGGCAGCCGGAAAGGATGCACAGGCAGCCTGGAAAGAGGCGATGAACATCCTGAAGAAAACCTCCACCGGCACGTACAGCATTCTTGCAACTGCCGCTAACGGCAAACTGATAAGCGGCGATGATCATCACTTTGCCTGGGAAGTCAACCAAAGCATGGATGTGTTTATTACGATGGTAAAGAACAACGTTGGTGCCATTGAAGAGGCTTTGACGCAGGCGACAGGCGTTCCATGCACCTTTGAGGTCAAAGCACCCGGAAGGGCAAAGGAAGCCGCTCAAACACAGACAGAAGCTGATGCAATCAAAGAATTGCAGTCCGTATTTGGCGCACAGAATGTGGTTGTGCAAGATAAGCTTTGAAGTTGTATGCTATTGTTATTTTTCTTGCCTTTTGTTTCGGAGTGGTGTATACTGTTTTGGGCATGCAATGGGGCGTGCTAAAATCAGAACCATACGGAGGATTCAAATGGCCAGATTATTCGGTACAGACGGTGTTCGCGGCATTGCGAATCGTGACTTGACCTGCGAATTGGCGTTTAAGCTTGGCCAAGCCAGTGCATGCGTACTGGCAAGCAACGTGCATCGTCCCACCATCCTTGTGGGGCGTGATACCCGAATCAGCGGTGAAATGCTGGAAAGTGCCTTAGTAGCGGGTATCTGCTCCATGGGAGCCAGAGCTGTGCTGGTGGACGTTATGCCTACGCCTGCCATTGCTTACTTAACCCGTTATTATCAGGCGGACGCAGGCGCAGTCATTTCGGCCAGTCACAATACTGTCGAGTACAATGGCATCAAGTTCTTTGACAGCAAGGGCTATAAATTGCCTGATGCAGTGGAGGATCGCATTGAGGAAATCATCCGCACCGGCTTGCCGGAGGATCGTCCGCTGCCCATTGGTGCAGAGGTGGGTCGTCCGGTTCGTCAGCGTAATGCTCAGCGGCGGTACATTGACTTTGTGAAGGAAACCACTGGTGTTCGGCTGGATGGCCTGCACATTGTTCTCGACTGTGCCCAGGGCGCTAATTCCCAGGTGGCTCCTACGGTGCTTACGGAGCTTGGCGCACACGTCAGCGTGTATTATCATGAGCCTGATGGAACCAACATCAATGAAAACTGTGGTTCTACCCATCCGGAACGGCTGTGTGAACTGGTACGTGAATTGGGTGCCGATGTGGGGCTGGCTTTTGACGGAGATGCAGACCGGCTGATGGCTGTGGATGAGCGTGGCAAGCTGGTAAACGGCGATCAGGTCATGTGCATTTGTGCCAACCACCTGAAGAGTCAGGGCAGACTTCGCGGCAACACACTGGTTACAACCATCATGAGCAACATGGGACTGGATCTGGCGCTGAAAAAGCTGGGGATTCAGCAAGTGAAGACCAAGGTGGGGGATCGGTATGTGCTGGAAAACATGCTGGAGAACCACTACAGCCTTGGCGGTGAGCAATCCGGCCACGTGATTTTCCTGGATTATAACACCACCGGAGATGGGCTGATTACGGCACTTCAGCTGCTGACAGTTATGGTGGAGAGCAAGCAAAGCTTGTCCCGCTTGGCGCAGATCATGGAGATTCTTCCTCAAAGCCAATATGCGGCCAAGGTGACCGATGCCAGAAAGTACGACTTTGACAAGGATGAGGAAATCCTTGCGGCGATTCATGTACTGGACAAAAAGTACGAAGGCCGCGGACGGGTACTGGTGCGTGCCAGCGGTACAGAGCCTTTTGTTCGTATTATGATCGAAGGCCCTGATCAAAAAGAAATGGATCAGGATGTGTACACATTGGCAAAGCTGATTGAGAAAAAACTGAATGCTTAAACTTTGAAACATCGAGTAGGAGGGAGTGACTAACTCCCGACCTCTCACCGCACCGTGCGTACCGT
>CAVKHY010000079.1:0-11211 GCA_963656345.1 bacterium
CGAGGGTGGCCGCACGGTTGGTTCCGGCGTTGTGGCGAAGGTTATCGAGTAATTCGGTGGATACTGTCCCCTTCTCGAAAGAGAAGGGGATTTTTTTGACCCTTTCGTGGGAAGATGACGATTTTCCTTTGTGAAAAAATTGAGTTACGTTCACAAAATATTCAAACGCATGCTATTGACAGCATGCGAATATTATTGTAAAATACCATCGTTCATCACAGAAGGAGGGTCAAATGAACCAGGAAAGTAAAGCCTATGGACGGTTGTTCAAGCAGATTGACGAATGCTTGGCACGGAGAATGAACAACGGGTTGCAGGAGTTAGGGCTTACCGCATCCCAGTTTCACATTCTGCTCGTTTTGAAGTGTCACGGCGGTATCCTGACGCTGAAGGAGATGGAGGAGCTGTTTAATATGGCTCAGTCGACCATTGCCGGGTTGGCGTCACGGCTGGAGAAGAAACAGTTGGTGGAGACCGTGCCGGATCCTACCGACCGGAGGATCAAGCGGATTCAAGTAACGGCCAAGGGCGAGGAAGCGTTTCAAGCTGCGCACAGCAACATGCAGGAAACGGAGCGGCTCATTACCTCTCCATTAAACGAGGAGGAACGTAAAGCCCTATTTGATATGCTCCAGCGAGTATATCAGAACATTAAGTAAGCAGGAAGGGAGTTCTTTTATGATCAAAACTCTTTTTCGGCAGGTGAAGCAGTATAAGAAGGCTTCCCTGCTCACGCCTCTGTTTGCGGCACTGGAGGTGCTGATGGAGGTGCTGATTCCCTTTGTAACCGCCGAGCTCATTGACAAGGGCATTCAGGGCGGCAGCATTCAGGATGTTTGGCGGTTTGGCCTCCTGATGGTCGCCATGGCTATGCTGAGCTTGCTTTTCGGCTTGCTGGCTGCCAAGTTTGCCGCCACGGCTTCCAGCGGCTTTGCGGCGAATCTGCGCAATGCCATGTATGAGAACATTCAAACTTTCTCCTTTTCCAACATTGATAAGTTCTCTACGGCAGGTTTGGTTACACGTATGACCACGGATGTAACCAATATCCAGAATGCTTATCAGATGGTGCTGCGCATTGCGGTGCGTGCTCCGCTGACCATGATTCTGTCCATGGTGATGTGCTTTGTCATCAATCATGAGCTGTCGCTGGTGTTCCTAGTGGCTGTTGCCGTGCTGGCTGTTGGTTTGATCTTCATTGTACGCCGGGCTATGCGGCTGTTCGATGATGTTTTCCACAAGTATGATGACCTGAATGCCAGCGTCCAGGAGAATGTTTCCGCCATTCGCGTGGTGAAGGCCTTCGTTCGGGAAGATTATGAGAAGAAGAAGTTTAACAAGGCCGCGGAGAATGTGTATCGCCTGTTCGTGAAGGCTGAAAAGACCATTGCCATCAACAACCCCATGATGATGCTGGTGGTGTACGGATGCATTATCGCCCTGAGCTGGTTCGGTGCCCAGTTTGTTGTTGGCGGTAAGCTGACTACCGGTGAATTGACCAGTCTGTTCAGTTACGTGATGAGCGTGCTCATGTCCCTGATGATGCTGAGCATGATCTTCGTGATGCTGACCATGAGTCTTGCCAGCGGACGGCGTATCGCTGAGGTGCTGAACGAGAAGCCTGATCTGACCAATCCTGCAGAGCCTGTAAAGGATATTCCCAATGGACAGATTGACTTCGATCACGTCAGCTTTGCGTATAAGCATGGCACCGGCGAGGCGACTCTGAAGGATATTGACCTGCACATTAAGAGCGGTGAAACCATTGGCATTATCGGCGGCACAGGCTGCGGCAAGTCCAGTTTGGTGAACTTGATCAGCCGGCTGTATGACGCCAGTGAAGGAACGGTTCGCGTAGGCGGTCGTGACGTACGGGAATATGATATGGAAGCTCTCCGTGACAAGGTAGCCGTAGTGCTGCAAAAGAACGTGCTTTTCTCCGGCACCATTCTGGAGAACCTGCGCTGGGGCAAGGAAGACGCCACACTGGAGGAGTGCAAGGAAGTGTGTGCCCAGGCTTGTGCGGATGAGTTTATCGACAAGATGCCTGATGGATACAACACCTATATTGAGCAGGGCGGCAACAACGTATCCGGCGGACAGAAGCAGCGCCTTTGTATTGCCCGGGCTCTGCTGAAAAAGCCTCGCATTTTGATCCTGGACGACTCCACCTCCGCTGTGGATACCGCAACGGATGCGAAGATCCGCAAGGCTTTTGCCCAGAAGATTCCCGGCACCACGAAGCTGATTATTGCTCAGCGCGTCGCTTCCGTGCAGGGCGCTGATCGAATCATGGTCATGGATGATGGACGTGTCGTTGCCTTTGATACCCATGACAATTTGATGGAGACCAACGAAATTTATCGTGAAATTTATGAAACTCAGACCCAGGGCGGCGGCGACTTTGACCAGCCTGGCCAGGGTGAGTGAGAGGAGGTAAAGGCACATGAGTAATGCACCTCGCAGCAATGCAAAGCGCCCCATGGGTCCTGGCGGCCCCCGGATGCGGCCTGCACTTTCGAAGGATAGCTTTAAGGGACAGGGCAAGATTTTCAAGCGGGTGATGAAGGTAGTGCTTGAAAATTATAAGTGGCCCTTCCTGGTGGTAATTCTCTGCATTCTGGCTACATCTATCTGCACCCTGCAGGGCACCCTGTTCATGCAGACGCTGATTGATGATTTCCTGCCCATGCTGGACACGGAAAATCCGGACTTTGGCCCTCTGGCAGTGGCACTGCTGAAGTTGGCAGGCATTCTGGGTGTCGGTATCCTGACGTCTTATGCATATAACCGGATCATGGTGAATATTGGTCAGGGTACCATGCTGAAGCTGCGTACCCGGCTGTTCTCCAACATGGAATCCCTTCCCATTAAGTATTTTGATACCCACGCCCACGGCGACATCATGTCGGTCTACACCAACGACGTGGATACCCTGCGACAGCTCATCAGCCAAAGCATTCCTCAGCTGGTAGACTCGTTGGTGACCTTGATTACCACCTTTGTCAGCATGCTGGTGATGAGCTGGCAACTGACGATCCTTTCCCTCTTGATGCTGGCACTTACACTGTTCGTATCTGCCAAATTGTCCGGGAAGGCCGGCAAGCACTTCGTTGCACAGCAAAGCAAGCTGGGCGCGATGAACGGCTATATTGAGGAAATGATGGAAGGCCAGAAGGTTGTGAAGGTCTTCTGCCATGAAGATAAAGCAGTGGAGCAATTCCATCAGCTGAATGAAGAGCTTCGCCAGAGTGCTGAAGATGCCGTTGCTTTCTCCAACATGATGGGTCCCATCAACACCAACCTGGGCCACTTGAGTTATGTACTGTGCTCCATCGTGGGTGCTGTGCTAGTGCTAGCCCTGGGTACAGGTGCGATTACCTTGGGACAGCTGGTTTCCTTCCTGACGCTGAACAAGAACTTCTCTCGCCCTGTGATGCAGATCAGCCAGCAAATGTCCTCCGTGGTGATGGCTATGGCTGGCGCAGACCGTGTGTTCACCCTGATGGATGAAATTCCTGAAGTAGATGAAGGGTATGTGGAGCTCGTCAATGCGGAAGAGAAGGACGGCAAGCTTTGCGAGGCTGATCATCGCACCGGCATGTGGGCATGGAAACATCCCCATCAGGCTGAGGGTACGGTGACTTACACCAAGTTGGCCGGCGGCGTGGTCTTTGATGACGTGACCTTTGGCTATACGCCGGAAAAGGTGATCCTTCACAATATCAGCCTGTTTGCGAAGCCCGGGCAGAAGATTGCCTTTGTTGGCGGCACAGGTGCCGGCAAAACTACCATTACCAACCTGATCAATCGGTTCTATGATATTCAGGATGGTAAGATCCGCTATGATGACATCAACGTGAATAAAATGCGGAAAGCTGACCTGCGCCGCAGCCTCGGCATGGTGCTGCAGGATACGCATCTGTTCACTGGCACGGTCATGGATAACATCCGCTATGGTCGGCTGGATGCTACGGACGACGAGTGCATTGCCGCTGCAAAGCTGGCCAATGCAGATCGGTTCATTCGCCGCCTGCCGGATGGCTATCAGACGGTACTGACCGGTGACGGTGCCAACCTGAGCCAAGGTCAGCGTCAGTTGCTGGCCATTGCCCGTGCCGCTGTGGCCGATCCGCCTTGCCTGATCCTGGATGAGGCTACGTCTTCCATTGATACCCGTACCGAAACCCTGGTGCAGCGCGGCATGGACGCTCTGATGAAGGGGCGTACCACCTTCGTGATTGCCCACCGACTGTCCACTGTGCGGAATGCCGACTGCATTATGGTGCTGGAAGAAGGACGAATCATCGAGCGCGGTACCCATGATGACCTGATTGCTCAAAAGGGCAAGTACTATCAGCTGTATACCGGCAACGCTATTTCGGCGTAATCCCGATCAAAGCAGGCGACTGTACTTTACGGTATGGTCGCCTGCTTTACTGTTTAGGTCGGCATGCATCGAAAAACAAAGGGTGTGGCTTTCCTCTTTGATGCAAATATGCTACAATGGGCGGGAGGTGAAAAGCATGAATCAATTTTCCCGTACGGAGCTGCTGCTAGGTACTCAGAGCATGGAGCGACTCAAGGGTGCACGGGTGGCTGTCTTCGGCGTGGGCGGTGTAGGCGGCTATGTGGCGGAAGGCCTGGTGCGCAGCGGCGTGGGTGCTGTGGATTTATTTGATAACGACACGGTTTCCTTGACCAATTTGAACCGGCAGGTGATCGCACTCCACTCCACCATTGGCATGGAGAAAACGGAAGTTATGGCAAAACGGCTGAAGGACATTAACCCAGAGGCGGCAATTCAGTCGAGGCAAATGTTTTATTTACCGGAGACAGCGGATCAGGTGGATCTGACTGTGTATGACTTTATTGTGGATGCAGTGGACACCGTAGCGGCTAAGCTGGAGCTGGTGAAGCGGGCAACGGCTGCCGGTATCCCCATCATCAGTGCTATGGGGGCGGGAAACAAGCTTGATCCATCCAAGCTGTGCATTACGGACATCAGCAAAACCCATACGTGCCGCTTGGCAAAGGTGATGCGGACGGAACTGCGCAAGCGGGGAATCCTTCACTTAACCGTGGCCTATTCCACAGAACCGCCGGTGCCGGCACAGGCAGAGAGTGAAGAAACACCCACCGGTGCAAGGCGCTCTGTGCCGGGGAGCATGGTATTTGTTCCAGGATGCATGGGGCTGATGATTGCCGCCTATGTGACACAGCAGCTTTGCCAAAAGGAATAAGAAACGTATATGAAAAAACGATTGACCGCCTGTTGTACGACGATCAATCGTTTTGCTTTATGGAGATTTTATTCTGCACTGATGCCCGTTACAACGTCATCCAGAATGGCCATTACATAGGGCATACCACGATCCTGCCGAGCTTGCAGCAAGATCGTATCCTTTTCCAAATGAGTGGGAGCGCTTTGAGCCTGTGTTACCGCAATGGTGCAGGGCGTATCCTTTGCTTTGCAGATGCCTGCCAGGTAACGGCCGTTGGAGCCGTTTTTATTGAAGTAGAAAGACTTGACACCTTTGCCGTTTCGGTTCTGCCTGTCAAATTCCACGGAGAGCAAACGCTTGCCATAGCCACGCTCGCTCATCAGCACCATTTGATCCTTTTCGCCTAATTGACCGCCCCAGATGACTTGATCGCCTTCATCCAGAATCATGGCTTTCACGCCGGCGGAAATGCGTCCCTGGGTGGGCACACTATCCAAGGCAAAGCGGATGCACATGCCGCTGTGACTCATCAGCAGCAGATCATCCCGGGTATCCAGCCACATGACTTGCAGCAGCTCATCCCCATCCTTCACGTTGACGGCCACAAACTTCTTGCTGCGCACGTCATAATCCTTGGCAGATGTGCGCTTGACCATCCCTTGCTTGGTAAGGAACAGCAGATCAGGCTTGGATGCAAGCTCCGTCAGCTTTTCACAGCAAATCAGCAGGGGCTTTTCACCATCTTCCAACCCGACCAGCAGACCGCTGAGCAGCTGCCCCCGATCCTTCGGCTTACATTCGTTCAATGCGCCAACGCTCAGGGGATAGCAGTTGCCGTGATTGGTGAACAGCAGCAGGGTGGCGTCCGTATCGGTTTCAAAAAGGTAAGCAGCTGCCTCCTGAGGATCTTCACTGCGGGAGGGAAGGGGATTCTTCCGATAAACGGCTGGATACATCCGCTTGAGCTGCCCGCCGTAGGTGTAGGCGACGATTACCTCCTCGGCCACCGGCTTGTCCTCCGGAAGCTCTGCAACGACCTGGCTTGCGTCTTCCAGACTGGTGCGGCGATCATCCCCATACTCATCGGCGATTTCTGCAATTTCCTTGCGAATCACATGGATGAGCTTCTTTTCACTTTGCAAGATGCCTTCCAACCGCTTGATTTCCTTCAACAGATCCTCATACTGCTTGCGAAGAGAAAGAACCTCCAGGTTCGTCAGTCGTTGCAGCCGCATATCCAGAATGGCTTGTGCCTGCACATCACTGAGGGAGAACCGATCCATCAGACCCTGCTTGGCTTCCTTGGGGGTTTTGCTGGCACGGATGAGGGCAATGACCTCATCCAGGTTGTCCACGGCGATGATAAGCCCTTCCAGCACATGAGCCTTTGCCTGGGCACGCTTCAGTTCAAATTCCGTTCGGCGGGTGACTACACGCTTTTGATGGGCGATGAAGTAGCCAATCATGCTCTTCAGCCCCATTAGCACCGGCTTGCCATCTGCAATGGCTACCATGTTTACGCCAAAGGTCACCTGCAGGTCGGAATACTTGTACAGGTAATTCAGAACTTTCTGCGGATCAGCATCCTTCTTCAGCTCAATCACGGCACGGAGACCGGTGCGGTCGCTTTCATCCCGAATATCGTAGATGCAGCCAAGCACCGCCTTCTTTTCTTCACTGAGCTTCAGAATCTTTTCCAGCATGGCGGCCTTGTTGACCTGATAGGGCACTTCCGTGATGCATAGCAGCTTGCGGCCGGCGAGGCCATCCTCCACGTGTACCCGGGCACGCAGGCTAAGTTTGGAGCGGCCTGTTTCATAGCCCTTGCGGATTTCTTCATTATTTACCAGCACGCCGCCGGTGGGAAAATCCGGAGCAGGGATGATTTTCATCAGCTCGTCCAAGGTGATGTCCGGATTTTCCAGTTGGGCGATGACTGCATTGATGGATTCACGCAGATTATGGGGTGGAATATTAGTGGCCAGGCCCACGGCAATGCCGCTGGCTCCGTTTACCAGCAGATTGGGAAAGCGAGCCGGCAGCATATCCGGCTCTTTCAGCGTATCGTCGAAATTCAGCCGGAAAGGGACGGTATCACAGTCAATGTCACGGAGCATCTGCAGCGCCAGGGGCGCCATACGTGCTTCGGTGTAACGCATGGCGGCGGCACTGTCGCCGTCAATGGAGCCGAAGTTGCCGTGGCCGTCCACCAATTGCCCCCGCATGGAGAAATCCTGTGCCATGCGCACCAAAGCGTCGTATACGCTGGAATCTCCATGGGGATGATACTTACCTAGGCAGTCGCCGACGATACGGGCACACTTCCGGTGAGGCTTGTCCGGCGTGGTGCCAAGCTCCATCATGGTATAAAGAATACGACGCTGAACAGGTTTCAGACCATCCTCCACCCGGGGCAGGGCACGTTCCAGAATGACGTGCTCCGCATAGGGAATCATGGACATGTGCATGACGTCTTCCACGGTCGTTTGCAGAATGCGGGAAGGATCGTCCTTGGGGATGGGACGATTGTCACTGGTTTTCTTGGCCATGGCTTACCGCACTCCTTCCATTTGATCGGCCGGTATCTCAAAATGATCCGGTTTGTTGAAATCAGCGTTGGCTGTAATGTAATCCCGGCGAGGTTCCACCTTGTCGCCCATGAGGATGGTAATGCGACGGTCGGCCAGTGCAGCATCCTCGATGGTGACCTGCATCAGCTTGCGCTGGCTGGGATCCATGGTGGTTGCCCACAGCTGATCGGGATTCATTTCACCAAGTCCCTTGTAGCGCTGCAAGGTGTAGCCCTTGCCGGCTGCCTTGGTTGCCTTGGAAAGTTCTTTATCGTCATAGGCATACCAGACCTTTTCGCCCTTTTGCACTTTGTACAGGGGCGGCATGCCAATGTATACGTGACCGGCGGTCACCAGTTCCTTCATATAGCGGAAGAAGAATGTCAGCAGAATGGCACGAATGTGGGCACCGTCCTGGTCAGCATCGGAGAGGATAATGACCTTGTCATACTTCAGGGTTTTCAGGGTAAAGTTCTCGTCAATGCCTGTGCCCAAGGCGGTAATCATGCTGCGGAATTCTTCGTTGCTCAGCACTTGATCCAGCCGCTTTTTCTCGGCATTCAGCGGCTTACCGCGAAGGGGAAGAATGGCCTGAAAGCGGCGATCCCGTCCCTGCTTGGCACTGCCGCCGGCGCTGTCGCCTTCCACAATGAACAGCTCGTTATCTTCCGGATGCCGGCCTGTGCAGCTGGACAGCTTGCCCACCAGGGGAGCGGCATCCAGCTGATTGGCTTTCCGGGCATTGTCCCGGGTGCGCCGAGCCGCTTCCCGTACTTGGGCGGCCTTCATGGCTTTCTGTACAATCTGGGTGGCGATTTCCTGATTCTTCAGGTTGTCCAGCCAGTCAGTAAGCTTTTCTGTAATAATGGCTTCCACGGCAGGGCGGACATCGCTGTTGCCAAGGCGTCCCTTGGTCTGCCCTTCAAATTGGGGATTCTTTACCATGACGATCAGCACGCAGGTAAGGCCTTCACGGAAGTCCTCACCGCCAAGGTTATTGTCCTTTTCTTTGAGCAAACCGATGCGCCGAGCGTAATCGTTGAAGCACTTGGTAAAGGCGGCTTTGAAGCCGGTTTCATGGCTTCCGCCTTCTCCTGTGGGGATATTATTGGCGTAGCTGAACAGGCTCTCCGTATACTGATCCGTGTACTGGATGGCAACACGGCAAATGGTGGTATCACGTTTGCCTTCCAGATAAATCGGATCTTCATGGAGCACGGTCTTGTCACTGTTCAGGTACCGAACATAATCGATGATGCCCCCCTCGTAGTGGAAGACCCTTTCACGCTGCTCCGGATCTTTGATGCGTTCATCGGTAAAGGTGATCATCAACCCCCGATTCAGGTAAGCCAGTTCCTGAAGACGACGGGCAACCTGTTCACCGTTAAACTTTACGTCTTCAAAAATGGTATCGTCCGGCAGGAAGCGCACAAGGGTGCCCTTCTTCCGGGTATTGCCTACGCGCTCCAGGGGACCTTGCGGAATGCCGGCAGTGACCTTGCCCAGCTTTTCATCCCACTTGGAAGCGAAACTCATGCGCCAGTGGGTCCAATCTCGGTACACATCCACAACCAGCCACTTGGACAGGGCATTCACCACAGATGCACCCACGCCGTGGAGGCCGCCGGAGTAGCTGTAGTTCTCGTTGTTAAACTTGCCGCCGGCATGGAGCTTGGTGTAAATGACCTCTACACCGGAAATGCCTAAAGTGGGGTGCGTATCCACCGGTACGCCGCGGCCATTGTCATAGACGCTGGCAGAACCGTCCTGATGCAGTGTAACGTCAACACGGTCTGCAAAGCCGTTGGAGGCTTCGTCAATAGCGTTGTCCACAATTTCCCACAACAGGTGGTGAAGCCCTCGGGAAGAGGTTGTACCAATGTACATGCCGGGACGCATACGGACTGCGTCCAAACCTTCCAACACCTGAATATTACCTGCATCGTATACCTGGGCCATTCGTCTGATTCTCCTTACGGTCAGTTCTGCTTTGCTTCCACATAAGTACGCAACGTCTTATTTTAACATATTTTTTGGTGGACGACAAGTTTTTGGCAGAATGTTCCTGTCAGGTGGAATGCTGCGTGAGACCAACTCACGCTTGCATGAATTTTAGCAGGAACGGGAAAAAGATATTTTCATTCGGAGCATTTTATGGTATAATCCTTTCGACAGGGAATCGTTTCATAAGGAGAATGAATATGCCACAGCCATATGAGTTGAAGAATTTGTTTACACAGGGGCAGTACGATCAGGTGGTTTCCTACTGGAATAATCCCGGCGAGGTTGCTCAGTTTTCGGAATGGGATTTTAAGGAGGTCATGGAGAGCTTTTATAAGCTTAAACGATACCAAGATTGTCTTGAAGTCTATCGCAAGTGTCACGCAAAATATCCAGAGTCTAAGCTGCTGGATGACAAGATGGGTTGGGCGATCTATCAAACAAAGGTGAAGGATTTCGATTTCCGACATGGTAATGTATCGATGATGCTCAAACAGGTTGATTATGCACTTGAGCATAGCAGTGATACACAGTATTCAGCCAGATGGCTTTTGGCAAAATCTATTGTTAAAGCTGTAAAAAGTAAACAGCTGAGCGGAGCGCAAAACCAGCGCCGAGCATTGCAATATTTGGATTGCGTAAATCCCGGCATATTGAGCACAGAAGAGCAACGCACGATCAAGGAAGATGGTAAAATTCAACGGTCGGCGTCGGATCAGGAAAGCTGGTATTCGTATAAGACCTGGCTGCTGCTTGAAGTGCAGGATTATGATGCCTGTATGGCATGCTGTGATCAGGCATTGCAGGTTATCGCAAACTTTCATAACAATAATGACGGCTGGTTCTGTTATCGCAAGGCGGAGTGCCTTCGAAGCCTGAATCGGAGGGAAGAGGCAAAGAATTGTGCGGAAAAAATCATGCAAAGAGGATTTAAGCCTGGGTGCCTGCTGCAGCTGATGTTCGAACTCGAGGCAGAAGCAGGGAACAATGAAAAGGCATTAGCATACGCAGGTGCATGTGCTCTCTCTGATCCGGAACATAAGATGCGTGTTACATTTTATGAGGAATTAGCAGATTATCTGGAACGCACGGGGGAGAAAGAAGTTCCTATGCTTCTGCGGCAACTTGTTCTTTATCTCCGTGAGGAAAATGAGTGGAGAGAAAAGAATCGTCATAAGGAGTGGATCATTTCTGAAGAAATTGCCACCATGGACAAGCAGACGATTTTGAAACGGCTGGAACCTATTTGGTGCGAATGGCGCGACAAGGATAAGGTCTTTCTAACGGGAACAATTAACAAGTTACTGGCAGAGGGAAAGTCTGGCTTCATTGTCGCAGACGATGGCAACAGCTACTATTTTAATGCACGTGATTTGCAGAGCAAAAACCGTACGCCCCAGATGGGTATGAGAGTG
>CAVKHY010000080.1:0-11094 GCA_963656345.1 bacterium
CATCGCAGAATTTTCATCGCATTTTTGGCGTAAGTTTGGCTTAAATTGGCGTAAAATCTGGCGTAAATCCCGCCGATAAGCTCCAATGGCTTCAGATGCAAGATTTACTTGTCCAACGGCTTCATCGTCGGGAACAGCAGTACGTCCCGGATGGTGGGGCTGTTGGTCATCAGCATCACCATGCGATCCAGACCGAAGCCCAAACCGCCGGTGGGGGGCATGCCGTATTCCAAAGCGTTGACAAAGTCCTCATCCACTTCGGCATGAATACCCTGTGCCAACCGTGCCTGCATCTGATCCTCAAAGCGGCGGCGCTGGTCAATGGGGTCGTTCAGCTCGGAGAAGGCATTGCCCATCTCGTGGCCGGTAATGAAGAACTCGAAACGCTCTGTCAGCGTGGGATCTTCCGGCTTCCGCTTGGCCAGGGGACTGATCTCCACCGGGTAGTCCATGATGAAGGTGGGCTGCACCAAGGTGGCCTCTACATATTCGTCGAACAGGGCTTCAAGGCAGTCGCCACGCTTGGCATCCTTTTCCACATGCACGTTGCGCTTTTCACAGACGGCACGGGCTTCTTCGTCACTGCCCCAAGTCTTCCAGTCTTCACCGCAGGCTTCCTTCACGGCGTCTGCCATGGTGATGCGCTTCCACGGCGCCTTCAAGTGAATGATTTCACCCTGATACTCCACGTCTGTCGTGCCCAGCGCCTTCATGGCAACAAACTCATACAGCTGCTCTACCATGTCCATCACATCGTGATAGTCGGCATAAGCCTGATAAGTTTCCACAGAGGTGAATTCCGGGTTATGGGTGGCGTCCATGCCTTCATTGCGGAAGATACGACCTACTTCATACACACGCTCGAAGCCGCCTACAATCAGCCGCTTCAGGTACAGCTCTGTTTCAATCCGCAGGAACATGTCTATGTCGAGGGCATTGTGATGGGTACGGAAAGGCTTGGCGGCCGCGCCGATTTCCACCGTCTGCAGCACGGGCGTATCTACCTCCAGGAAGCCACGACTGTCCAGGAATTCACGCACGGCGGCGATGATCCGGCTGCGCTTGCGGAAGGTATCCCGCACATCGGGGTTGACGATCATGTCCACGTACCGCTGGCGGTAGCGCAAATCCACGTCCTGCAGGCCATGGAACTTTTCAGGCAGCACCTTCAGGGACTTGCTCAGCAGGGTAACGCTCTGCGCATGAATGGACACTTCACCCGTCTTGGTGCGGAACACCAGACCGGTAACGCCGAGAATATCACCCAAGTCATCCTGCTTAAAGGCAGCGTAGGATTCATCGCCTACGTCGTCACGTTTTACATAAATCTGAATATCGCCTTCACCATCCAGCAGGTGTGCAAAGGAAGCCTTGCCCATAACCCGGCGGCTGGTCATACGACCGGCGATGGAAACCACCTGACCTTCCAATGCGTCAAAGTTGTTGACCACATCGGTGGAATGGTGGGTTACATTGAATTTCGTAATGAGATAGGGATTCTGACCGGCATCCAGCAGACCCTGCAGCTTCTGCCGGCGGATAATCTCCTGCTCAGTCAGCGGAGGAGTAAGGGGGGTTACGGGATAATCAGCCATGGGGGACGCCTCCTTGTACTTAGCGGCGAATGTCAACAATCTTGTAGTTTACATTGCCGGCGGGAATTTCAATGGGAACGATTTGACCCTTCCGAGCACCCATCAGTGCCTTGCCCACGGGGCTTTCATTGGAAATCTTGTTCTGCCAGGGGTCAGCTTCTTCAGCACCCACAATGGCATACTCGAAGCCTTCGCCGGTTTCTTCATCTTCCAGCACCACGGTAACGCCTACGGATACCTTTTCCGTGCTGATTTCGCTGTCGCTCACCACCACGGCGGTGCGCAGCAGGTTCTGCAGCCGGTTGATTTCTTCCTCAACCTTGGCTTGTTCCTTCTTGGCTTCGTCATACTCGGCATTCTCGCTTAAGTCGCCAAAGCCTCGGGCAATCTCGATCTGCTTGGCCACTTCGTTACGGCGGGTGCCAATGAGGTAATCCAACTGCTCCTGCAGCTTTCTCATACCGTCTTCTGTCATGATGTTGCGTTTTTCTTCTGCCATGGATGGATCGACTCCTTTCATCCTATCAACGTGAAAGAAGCACCCTGCCCGGAACATGCTGCGCAAGGTGCGTCCTGAGGTTCAGATTCACCGGATTATTATAATGGATTTGCCTGACCTTGTCAATCATTGGGGACGAAGCCATCAAAGATTTCCAAGTCATAGCGGCCTCTCTGCTTATCCATATCTGCTTGGGTGTGAATGGTCCAGCATACCAGGGTGGGGCGGAAAAGCCGCATGAGGGTCATGGCCAAATTGCCGTCGGTGGCCGCTTCGTAGGCAATGAAATCCGGCCGGCCAGCAACGTTCTGAATGAGCGATCCCAGGAAGAAGAAAAGCACGGTCTGTTCCCGGCCATTTCCTCTGCCGAAGGACAGCTGTCCCCGAATAACCTCCGGCGCATTCTTCCTGAACCAGCGAACGGCAAGCGGATGAAAGCTTTCCACACAATAGGAACCGCCATAGGCTGTCATGGCGGCATAGGTCATTTGGCACAGCTGGTTCAACCGCTTGTCCGGCTTGATTTCTACAATCAACGGAACTTGCTTGTTAACGCATTGCAGCACTTCTTCTAAGGTTGGAATGGTGCAGTTGCTTCCCTTTAATTGAAGCTGCCGCAGCTCCTGCAGGGTGCAGTCACTGATGGCACGGTCAACTCCGCACATGCGCTTCAGCGTATCATCGTGAAATACAACCAGATGGTCGTCCTTGGTCAGGTGCACATCCAACTCAATGCCGAAACCGTGACCCACGGCATTTTGAAAGGCCGGCAGGCTGTTTTCCGGCAGTGTCTCATTCCACAGCCCACGATGGGCATAGTCATAGCCCTTCAGGTGGTCAATCTTCCGCCGGGGAAGCTTGGGCAGTATCAAAAAAAGATACAAAACGAATAGGATTACCAGCACCAGTAACAGGGTTTGCATGCTTGTCATCTCCCGGAAGGATTCAGGTGAACCCCTCGCAATTTCACGGGATTTATGATACCATAGACAGGGCGTTTCGTCCAGTTCGCTTTTGCGGGACGGAGCACCGCTGATGCATTGATTTTCGATGGCTATGTGGAGGGAGTACCATGAAGAAGCTGGCTTTGCTGGCTACGGGAGGAACCATTGCCTGCCGGGAAACGCCGGAGGGGTTGTCCCCGGCACTGGATGCAAGGGAATTGCTGCGGGAAATTCATATCAGCGGCGATACGGAGATTGTTTGCCGGGACGTGTTCTCCATGGATTCCAGCAACATTCAGCCGGAGGAATGGACAAAGCTTGCTCACGCCTGCGATGAAGCCATGCAGGACTGCGACGGAGTGGTGGTGACCCACGGTACGGATACCATGGGCTATACCGCCGCTGCCCTGAGCTATATGCTGCTTGGACAAAAAAAGCCGGTGATTTTTACCGGCAGCCAACTGCCCATGGGCGCACCCTTCTCGGATGCGGAAACCAACCTGGCTTGCGCCATTGAGGCGGCACGGCAGGGGGTTCCGGGCACTTACGTGTGTTTTCACCGGAAGCTGATTCTCGGCACCCGGGCAGTGAAAACCCACACCACCAGCTTTGATGCCTTTGACAGTGTGAACCGTGCCCTGTGCGGCGTGATTGACAGCGAGGGCGTTCATTTCCGGCAGCCGCTTGAAATTTCAGAGCCTTATTGCCTGCGGCCGGAGGTGGACAGCCGTGTGTTTCTGCTGAAACTGATTCCCGGCACTCATCCGGACATTATGGATTATGTGCTGAAGGCAGGCTATCGGGGATTGGTGATTGAAGCCTTCGGCCTTGGCGGACTGCACTACATCCGGCGGAATCTGGTGGATAAGCTGCGGATGCTGCGGGAACATGGCATTCGGGTGCTGGTGGTCAGCCAATGCATGTATGAAAAGGCGGATTTGTCTATTTATGAAGTGGGCAATCAGATGCTGAAGGCGGACGTGATTTCCGGCAAGGATATGACGACGGAAGCAGCGGTCACCAAACTGATGTGGGCGCTGGCACAGGAGGATCCTGACCGCTGGCTGAGCCGCAGCCTGTGCGGAGAGTTCGGGGCGTAATCGAGCTGTGTTTCCCTTGCGTCAACCTCTTTGACGTGGTAGAATACGCAGTGGCAGTTTTATAGAACACAAGGAGCAACAGATGGAAGCAAGAATCAAGCTGGAGAACGTTTCCTTCACCTATGAAGAGGCGGAAGAGCCTGCACTGAAGAACGTATCCCTTCAGATTATGCCCGGAGAGTTTGTAGCGGTGCTGGGACATAACGGCTCCGGCAAGTCCACCCTGGCCAAGCTGCTGAATGCCCTCTTTATTCCCACGGAGGGCACGGTAACAGTCTGCGGCATGGACACAAAGATAGAAGAAAACACCCTGCCGGTGCGGCAAAGAGCAGGCATGATTTTTCAGAACCCGGACAACCAGATTGTTTCCTCCATCGTGAAGGAGGATGTGGCTTTCGGGCTGGAAAACATGGGTATCCCCACGGAGGAGATGCTGCCAAGAATTGAATCTGCTCTTTCTGCCGTGCACATGAACGAGTTTGCGGATAAGGCGCCTCATATGCTTTCCGGCGGACAGAAGCAGCGTGTGGCCATTGCCGGTGTGCTGGCCATGGAGCCGGATGTCATCATTGCCGATGAATCCACGGCCATGCTGGATCCATCCGGCCGGAAGGAAGTGCTGGACACGGTTCGCCGGTTGAATCAGCAAAAAGGCATTACGGTGGTGTGGATCACCCACTTCATGGAAGAGGCTGCGCAGGCAGATCGGGTCGTGGTGGTATCCGATGGTCAGGTGGTGCGGGACGGAAAGCCTCAGCAGGTTTTCGAGGAGATTGATGCCATGCGTCAGCTTCATCTGGATGTGCCACATATGACGGAGCTGGCGCATGAGCTGCGGGAGGCGGGCATGTCCTTGCCCCACGGCATCCTGACGGTGGAAGAAATGGCTGAGGAGGTTATGAAGCTGCTATGCCCATCGAAGTAAAAAATCTGACCCATACATACAGTGCAGGCAGCGCCTTTCAGGCAACGGCCATCCGCAACGTGAACCTGACCATTAAGGAAGGCGAATTTATTGCGGTGATCGGCCACACCGGTTCTGGCAAGTCTACCCTGGTGCAGCACCTGAACGGGCTGCTGAAGCCCACGGAAGGCCAAATCTTGGTAGACGGGGAAGACCTGAACGGCGAAAAGGTAGATCGGCGCCGGATTCGACAGAAGGTGGGCTTGGTGTTCCAATACCCGGAATACCAGCTCTTTGAAGAAACGGTCGCAAAAGATATTGCCTTTGGGCCGAAGAATCAGGGACTCAGTGCAGATGAAATCGACAGCCGGGTGCGCAAAGCCATGGAACAGGTGCATCTGGATTATGCGAAGTATGCCGAGCGTTCTCCCTTTGAGCTCTCCGGCGGACAAATGCGCCGCGTGGCCATTGCCGGTGTGCTGGCCATGAAGCCTAAGGTGCTGATTCTGGACGAGCCGACTGCCGGCCTTGACCCTCAGGGGCGGGATCGAATCCTGGGTATGGTGAAGGAGCTGCATCAGGCAGGGGACACCACGGTGGTCATGGTGAGCCACAGCATGGATGACGTGGCACGGCTGGCTACCCGGCTGGTGGTGATGAGCCGGGGCGAATTGGTGGCCACAGGCACGCCTCGGGAAATCTTCAAGCAGGTTAAGATGATGGAGTCCATCGGCCTTGGCGTGCCGGAGGCGGCCAAGCTTTGCAATATGCTTCGCCAAAGAGGCGTTCAGCTGCCGGATGATCTGTATCAGATGGAAGAAGCGAGGGACGCTATTCTGGCACGGTGGAAGGAGGTGCGCTGATGCTTAAGGACATTACCATGGGGCAGTACTACCCGGGAGACAGCTTTGTGCATCGGCTGGATCCCCGCATGAAAATCGTGCTGACGGTGATGATGATCGTTGCCGTGTTCATGGTGCATTCATTGGTAGGGTATGCCTTGGTGCTGGCTTTTGTCTACTGGATTACCAAGCTGGCCACCATTCCCTTTAAGCTGCTGATGAAGGGCATTAAGCCTCTTCGTTTCATCCTGATCCTGACCTTTCTGCTGAATCTGCTGTTTTCCAATGGTGAAACGGTTTGGTGGCACTGGAGCTTCATCACCATCACAAAGGAAGGACTGACCCAAGCCATTCATTATTCCCTGCGGCTGATGTTCCTGGTGGTGGGCACCTCTCTGCTGACGCTGACCACCTCTCCTGTTTCTTTAGCAGATGGGTTGGAATTGCTGCTGTCGCCTTTGAAGAAGGTGCATTTCCCTGCCCATGAGCTGGCAATGATGATGACCATTGCCCTGCGCTTTATTCCTACCTTGCTGGAAGAAGCTGATAAAATCATGAAGGCACAAATGGCTCGGGGTGCGGACTTTGAAAGCGGCAACCTGTTTGCCCGGGCAAAGGCCATGGTGCCCCTGCTGGTGCCTCTGTTTGTCAGTGCTTTCCGCCGTGCAGGGGATTTGGCTATGGCTATGGAGGCACGCTGCTATCATGGGGGAGAAAACCGTACCCGTCTTCGTGTGCTGAAAATCACCCGAAACGATTGGTTGGCTTTCGCCGTCATGTGGGGGCTGATTGCACTGATTGTGGTGGAAGGCTTTGTTATTTAACAATCGTACGGCTCGTATTTTCGAAAAAATGATGTAGGTTGCAGCCGATGAAACGCATTTTGTTAACCCTTGAGTATGACGGCACCAACTACTCCGGCTGGCAGCGGCAGTATAACGGGTTGGCGGTGCAGCAGGTGCTGGAGGAAGCTCTTTCCGCTGCCTGCAGGGAAAAGATTGCCGTTACCGGTGCCAGCAGAACGGACGCAGGCGTTCATGCTTTGGGGCAAGCCGCTCATTTTGATACGAACTGCGGCATTCCGCCGGAAAAGTTTCCTTTTGTGCTGAACACCATGCTTCCGCCGGATATTCGGGTGCATACGGGACGGCAGGTGCCGCCGGACTTTCACGCCCGGTTCATGACGGATGGCAAGCGGTACACGTACCGAATCATCAACAGCCGCCACGGCAGTGCGTTAAAGCGAAATACCTATGTGCACGTCCCTGTGCCGCTGGATGAAGCTGCCATGGCTGGGGCTGCGGAAACCCTGCTGGGAGAGCATGACTTCGCTGCTTTTCAGGCATCCGGCGGCACGGCGAAAACCACGGTGCGCACCATCCGGGCTGTGTCCCTTGTGCGTCAGGGGGATGAAATCATCCTGACCATTGAAGGCAATGCTTTCCTGTACAATATGGTGCGGATTATCGCCGGCACACTGATTGAAATTGGTCTGCACAAGCGGGGCGAGGATGCTTTTCAGGAGGCTTTCCGCACCTTGAATCGGCTGAGTCTGGGCGTGACAGCGCCTCCTCACGGGCTGGAACTGACAGAAGTGTTCTATCCCGAAGCGGCCTTTCGGGATCCGGAAGAAGTCCGCTGGCACCAGCCTTGAAACTCACCTGCGTCAAATTTCTGGGAATCAAACCCTGCTGGAGGAATATGCATGCTTCGAGTGAGCAACCTGAACCTTCCCCTTTCTGCCGGCGATGAGGAGCTGATGCAGTTGGTGCTGCGCCGTCTCCGCATCCCTGCAAGCAGACTGCGTACCGTGACCATCTACCGCAAGTCCATCGATGCTCGTGATAAGGGAGATGTCCACTTTGTCATGACCATGGATGTGGAGGTGGACGGGGAGGACGAACTGCTCCACCGCATGAAGAAGGGAACGGCGGAAAAGGTTGTGCCAAAGACATCACGGCAGCTGCCTCCTGCTGCTTTTTCCAAGCGGCCTGTGGTGGTAGGCGCAGGACCTGCAGGGCTGTTTGCTGCACTGACCCTTGCCAGGAGTGGTGCAAACCCTATTCTGCTGGAGCGCGGCAAGCCGGTGGAAGCTCGTATGCAGGACGTGGATGCCATGCGAACCGAGGGGATACTTGACCCTGAAAGCAATGTTCAGTTTGGTGAGGGTGGCGCAGGAGCCTTCTCTGACGGCAAGCTGACCACGGGGATTAAGTCTCCTTGGCAGAAGACTGTACTGGAAACCTTCGTGAAGCATGGTGCACCGGAGGACATCCTTTACCAACACATGCCCCACATCGGCACGGATAACCTGCGCCATGTAGTGGCTTCCATGCGGCAGGAAATCATCGGCCTTGGAGGCGAAGTCCATTTTTCTGCCCAAATGACAGGGCTGATTCTTCGCAGAAACCATGTGGAGGGTGTGACTTACCGGCAGGACGAGGCGGAACGGGAGCTTTTGACGGATACGGTGCTGTTGGCCATTGGTCACAGTGCCCGGGACACCCTGCAGGTTCTTTTCCGGCAAGGGGTGGACATGGTGCAGAAGCCTTTTGCCATCGGCGTACGAATTGAGCATCCGCAATCCATGATCAACCGGAGCCAGTATGGAGCCTTCGCTAATCATCCGGCCTTGGGAGCCGCACCTTATAAGCTGGCGGCAAGGACACCGGACGGTCGGGGCGCTTACACCTTCTGCATGTGTCCGGGCGGTGAAGTGATTCCGGCAGCATCTCAGCCGGGGGGACTGGTGGTCAATGGCATGAGCTACCATGCCCGGGACGGCCGAAATGCCAATGCTGCACTGCTGGTGGGCGTTCGTCCGGAGGATTTTGGGGACGATCACCCTTTGGCCGGGTGCGTGTGGCAGCGGAGTATTGAGCAGGCAGCTTTCCACCTGGGCGGCGGTCATTATTATGCCCCTGTGCAGCGGGTGGAGGATTTCCTGAATCATCGGGCCAGCAAGGCGTTGGGTGAGGTGGAGCCTACCTATCTGCCGGGCGTGACCCCCTGTGATTTACATGAATGCCTGCCCGCCTTCGTAGCGGAGGATTTGGCCTTCGGCATTCGCCAAATGGATCGGCAGCTCCACGGCTTTGCGATGCCGGATGCGGTGATGACCGGGGTGGAAACACGCTCCTCTTCTCCGGTGCGCCTGCCGCGCGGAACGGGCATGATGGCTTCCGTGGATGGGTTGTTCCCGGTAGGGGAGGGCGCCGGCTATGCAGGCGGCATTGTCAGTGCGGCGGTCGATGGCATTGCAGCCGCTTGTGCCGCCCTGGAGAGGAGCCATGACCTATGATTAGTGGCGTGTGCTTTGATATGGACGGGGTGCTGCTGGATACGGAGTCCCTAAGCTTCCCTATGATGCGCAAAGCCATTGCCATGCAGGGGGAAACGCTGACGGAAACTATGTGGCAAACGCTGCTGGGGGTGAACCTTGCTCATACATGCGCATCCTTGAATGCATGGTATGAAGGACGGGTACAGCCTGAGCGATTCTTCAGGGACTGGGTGGACGTGACCTTTGACTATGTGCATGAACATGGCATTCCCAAGAAACCAGGCGCTGACGCCATGCTTCACCTTCTGCGTCGACAGGGCAGAAAAATCGCCCTATGCACCTCCAACAATGTGCGGGTAGTGGAGGAGTATCTTCGCCTGGCTTCCTGGCAGGAGGCTTTTGATGCCATTGTTACGGGAGATCAGGTGAAGCAAGGCAAGCCTGCGCCGGATATTTATCGCAAGGGTGCGGAAGCCCTGGGACTTGCGCCGGCAGCGTGCATGGCCGTGGAGGATTCGGTGAACGGCGTCAGGTCCGCTAAGGCGGCCGGCATGCTGACCGTCATGATTCCGGACATGCTGCCCTATACGGATGCCCTGGCTCCCTATGTGGATCATAAGCTGGATAACCTGATGGCACTGGAAACTTTATTGGAATAGGAGTGATCAACATGACGGTAAAAGAACGATTCCTCAAATATGTGCAGGTAGAAACCACTTCGAACCCTGAATGCGACACTTGCCCCAGCACTCCCGGCCAGTGGACGCTGGCCAACATGCTGGTGGAGGAAATGAAAACCATGGGCATTCAGGATGCCCGAGTGGATGAACATTGCTATGTATACGGCACCATCCCTGCCAAGGGAAACCACCCGGCAAAGGTGGGACTGATCGCCCACATGGATACTTCCGATGGGGTCATGGGGCCTACCCATCCTCAGGTGATTGACTGCTACGACGGCAAGCCCATCACCCTGAAAAACGGCGTGGTGATTGACGGCTTTGATTTCCTGAAGGATCTGAAGGGCGATGAACTGATTGTCACCAGCGGCGATAGTGTGCTGGGGGGCGATGATAAGGCAGGCGTGGCGGAAATCATGACCCTCGCAGAATTGCTCTGCCGGGGAGATGCACCTGAGCATTGCACGGTTTGCATTGCCTTTACGCCGGATGAAGAGATTGGCCGGGGTGCAGACCTCTTTGACGTTGCCGCCTTCGGTGCAGATTACGGCTACACGGTGGATGGGGGCAAGATCGGCGAGCTGGAGTATGAAAACTTCAATGCAGCCTCCATGGAAGTGACGATTCACGGCGTGAACATTCATCCCGGTTCTGCCAAGAATCAGATGAAGAACGCCTGCCTGGTAGCCATGGAGTGGAACGGCCTTCTTCCTCCGACAGAAACCCCTGCTCACACGGAAGGCTATGAAGGATTCTTCCATCTGGGCGGCATGGAAGGCACGGAGGAGCTGGCCCAGCTCCATTACATCATCCGCGATCACGATGCGGATCGTTTTGCTAAGCGGAAGGAACAGGCTCAGAATATTACGGATTTTCTGAACAAGCGGTACGGCGATGGTACGGTGGCGGTAACTATCCGGGACAGCTACCGTAACATGAAGGAGGTTGTGGAGCCTCACATGGAAATCATCCAAAAGGCCAAGGATGCTTACGAAGCCTTCGGCGTTGCTCCGATTGTGCAGGCCATTCGCGGCGGTACGGATGGCGCAAGGCTGTCCTTCATGGGCTTGCCTTGCCCCAATCTGGCAACCGGCGGCTACAATTGCCACAGCCGCAAGGAGCTGGTCAGCGTCAATGAAATGGAAACCATGGTGAAAGTGCTGGGATATTTGGTCGCACACGCATAATGCAAAAAGAACGACGGGCTGTGAAAGCAAGGTTACTTTTCATAGCCCGTCGTTTTTTCG
>CAVKHY010000081.1:0-10928 GCA_963656345.1 bacterium
GCGCATGTGATTGTAGACAAATGTTCCGATGGTGGCGGCAAGGAAGGCATCATAGCCGTGATGCAGGTTGTTCAATTCACGGATTTTATACAGGCTGTACTGTTCCCGCAGGGAGGAGGACAGCCCTGCCTTGATGCCCCGCACTCGCACATCCGGATAATGAGCCTTGAACAGATCTGTCACACGCTGAATCATCTGACTGGTTTCTACCAGCTGACGGGCGATAAACTTCTCTTTATCCTCGTCCGCTACGGTATCCCGCCGCAGACTCTTCAGCTTCTTATCACCGATAAGTCCTTGCTTATGCAGATAGCGCCACCAGCTGCACTGGGATTGACGGATACTGTCATCCAGCACCAGGCTGTCTGCCTTGCGCTGGTTTTCGCCGGACAGCACAAGGGCGCGATTCTCAATGGAATCGTCCTTGATGTAGCATTGGGGCAAAATGTGATCAATTTGCGTGGTGGCGGCAAGGTTCTCAAAATCCAATGGCTTGCCGCTGTACAGGGATTTGCCGAGCTGCATGAAGTACAGGTACTGCCTGTCGTCCAGATGTTTTTCACTCTGGCATTCCTTCAGTGCTGCACGGCAGTCAGCCCCGACATCCTGAGAGGATGATGCTAGGTTCGCATAAGCCTTTTCCACCTGATGGAGTCGTGAAGTCGTGCGCTTCCTCTGATCTTCCGCTGTCTCTTCCCGTGTGTTTTCGAGAAAGATGGAGCACAGCTGATAGTCACCGTGGGTGTGCATGTGCTCCGCCAGCTCACGCACAATGCGCACGGCTGTCCAAATGCTGCGGTGCAAGGCCGGGGAGCATGGCAATCCCGCTACTTCCTCATAGCCGATGTCGCCGCTGCATTCCTTTCTGTTGATTTCTTCGATGCGTTCTTGGAAGTGGTACTCCTTGCTGTGCAGCACCTGCATCAGGTGATCATTCGTTTCACGCATCACGGCGATCACCGTAGTATGGGCACCGTGATAATCGCCTTCGATACCGTCCAAAAGCTTCCTGCTTAGCCGGCCCCATCCTGTGTACCGTTTCCGCTTCAGGAAATTCAGCTGCTCCTGCGTCATCTGCGGATACTTCTGCTTGATCAGCTTTTCCAGAATGCTTCGATCCTCAAAGACTGTGCTCCACCGCACAAGCTCTTCCAGCATAGCCATCGTGTGCTCATGGATGACAAAGCCATGGGTCTGCAAATCAAAGCGTGTACGCAGGTTGGCCGTGAATTTTCTCTCTTCATGGGTACCGGTTATATCGTTCTCGGTAACGTCCTCATAGGTGGTGTTTTGTCGCAGCCACTTGGCAAATTCCTTTTTGGATACGGACTTATGCGTTGCAAACAGCTCGTCCATGATGCGCTTTTTCAGGGCTGCATCATTGATCAGCTTCCCTTTCACCTGGACACGGTTCAGCTCATCCAGCACCAGATACTCTTCGTACAGCAGGGAATGAAGCGGCAGCACATCTTCTGCCGGAAGGTAGGTGCAGTGGTTGGTCAAGTGCTGAATAAAGCCCATGGCCGTTGCCGTTTGATCAACCACTTCGAAGAAGTTCCAGGGATGCACCTTTTGCGTCTCATCCCGGACGAGCCACTGCTGGAAGGGGCTGTTGGTGTTCAGCGGCCCCACATAATAGGGCAGCCTAAAGGTGCAGAGGCTGAGAATCTTGTCCTTATTTTCACGGAGGGTCGGGTAAAACTGTCCCTGATGCTCAATGATTTTTTCCAGCTCCGCCGCCTGAATCTGGTTCGGAATTTGTCCATTCAAATTGATCCGCTGGAGAGGCAGGAATCCGTTTGGTTCTTTCATCGCATCCAGCAGAGGCTGTGCAGCCTTAACAGCCTCAGCTGTCTTATTGCTTTCCAGCACGGATTTCAATGCCTTGTAGAAATCTTCCTGTGCGCAGCGTGAAAGATTATTCCCCTTGATTTTCTTGGGCTTGCGCAGATGATCGGTATAAGCGGCGTAGCCCTTTGAATTGTCATCCTTTCGAAAGAGGGGATCAAACTGGTCGGGGGCATACGCTCTTACCCAACGCTTGAGCTCCTGCAAATCTCGTCCGTGCTTTTCATAACGTTCCACCATCATGCCGGAGATGGTTCCGTTATGCTTCAGCATGTCAGCAAACAGTTGCCAGCGATAGAGCTGCGCCATCTGCCGAAACACTTCTGCCTGGTCATCACTCATCACAGCAAGATAGGTTTCTTCATTAAAGTCAGGTTTTGCAAAAGAGAGCTTCTCATCAGGTTCTGTTTCTTCGTAGTTCAAGAGGGCTTTCAGTGAGCCGACATTGCCCACCAGCAGGTTGGCCAATGCCTTGGCTGCATTCTTGGATGCCGTTTCTTTTCCAGGATGCAGCAGTTCGATGATTTCATCGGCTCTGTCGCTTTTGCTGCGGGATTGATGCTTCAAGGCATCGCATATTGCCTTGGCCGTGCCGTCCTCCGTATGAAATCTGCACGGAAATTCTGCGTCCGGATCACTGAGATTCTCAAGCAGTTGCTCCATTTCTTCTTCTGCGTTCAGCTGCACCATCTGCTGACCTTCCATCAGGAAGTTGCCGCGGTACTTGATGATATGGTGCATGGCCAAATAAACATACCGCAGATCCGCCTGCTTGTCACTCTCCGCAAGGGCTTTGCGGATGTGATAGATGGTTGGTGCATCTGCACCGTAGGAGCCGACGGAAACAGAACCGTCCGCAAACAGTGCCTTCGGCAGCTTCAGGTAGAGCTTGTCGTACTGGCAGTCCTCCGGGAGCAGGAAGGATTCGTCCATGCGGTGGAAGAAATCCGGATCGATTTTCTCCATGTCAGCAAACACAAGATCCTGCAATTCCCGGGTGCGGTTTCTTTTGCGTGCCAGACGCCGACGGGCAGAGCGGCTTTCACGACGTTCCTTTGCCGGTTCCGCTTGATCAAAAATAACGGAACCGTACATTGGCCGCTTGTGGTAGCGCAGCAGTCTTCCGTTTTCATCCACTGCGGCATAGCCAACAGAATTTGTCCCGATGTCCAACGCAATGCTGTACGACTTACTCATGCTGTGTACCTCTTCTCTTGTTATTCGTGCTGACCAATGAAACGAAGTGTCCATGTTATGAAAAAAGCCGCTTTCGCGGCAGAGCCTCTAAAGGCCCGTAAACGGGAAGGGAAATCCTTTGTTTTGACATCACCATGTCATTCCAGATAGTTCATTTTCATTATAGGGTGCTTTGGCGGCTTTGTCAAGGGGAGTGGGTCACGCGAATCCCCCAAAAAAGATGACAGCCCCTGCACTTTGGTGCTATAATAGAATGGTATGTTTTTCCCCGGGGAGGAGGCGCGGCATGGAACAGATCGAGGCAAGCATTGTGGGCACGGTGTACCGCAATCATGACAACGGGTACTCCGTGGTGACCATACGCACGGGCCGCAGTGAAACCACCGTGGTCGGGGTGCTGCCCATGCTTTCCGCCGGGGAACAGGTGATACTCAGCGGCGACTGGGTGGAGCATCCCCAATACGGCCGCCAATTCAAGTGCACCCTGTGCCAGGTGCAGACCCCCACCACCCTGCTGGGCATCGAACGATACCTGGGCAGCGGACTGATTCGCGGGGTGGGTCCCTCCACGGCACGGGAAATTGTGAAATACTTCGGCGAGGAAACCCTGACCGTGCTCAGCGAGCACCCGGAAAGGCTCCAGGAAGTGCCGAAGATGGGCAAGAAGCGGTGGATGCAGATTGCGGAAAGCTTTCAGGAGCAGCAGCGTGCCCGGGAAGCCATGGTCTTCCTGCAAAGCTACGGGGTGCCTGCCAACCTGGCCATGAAGATCACCAAGCTGTACGGAGAGAACACCCCCACGGTGATTCGGCAGAACCCCTACCGGCTGTGCGATGACCTGGAAGGCGTAGGCTTCCTGACGGCGGATCGCATCGGCATGGCGCTGGGCATTGCGGAGGACAGCGAGTTCCGCATCCAGAGCGCCATCCGGTACGTGCTGCGGGACACGGCCGCCTCCATGGGGCATGTGTATCTGCCCAAGGCAGAGCTGCTGAAGCGCACAGGCACCCTGCTCCACGCATCGGAGGAGTTGGTGGAGCGTCAGCTCATGTATCTGGCACTGAAGCACAAAGTGGTGCTGACCAAAACCCCTGCAGATTCAGACGACCGGGTGTACCTGCCTGACTTTGACAGTGCGGAAAAGGAAGTGGCCCACCGGCTGTGCGAGCTGATGGCCGCCCTGAACGTGGAAAACCACCGGCAGGTGGAGACGGATATTGACCGCTTCGAAAAAAAGCGGAACATCCGCTTCAGCCCCCGGCAGCGGGAGGCCATTGTGTCCGCCATGAATACCGGGGTGATGGTGATCACCGGCGGCCCCGGCACAGGCAAAACCACCATTATCAACTGCATCATTTCCCTGCTGGCCAAGGAGGGGGAAGTGGTGCTGTGCGCCCCCACCGGCCGTGCCGCCAAGCGGATGACGGAGGCCACCGGGGTGGAAGCCAAGACCATCCACCGCCTGCTGGAATACGGGGGCGACGACGGCTCCTTTGCCCGGGATCAGGATACCCCCATTGAGGGAGACTGCATCATTGTGGACGAAATGTCCATGGTGGATCTGATGCTGATGCGCTCCCTGCTCCGTGCCATTGAACCGGGCACCCGGCTGCTGATGGTGGGCGATGCGGATCAGCTGCCCAGCGTAGGCGCCGGGAACGTGCTGGGAGATATCCTCCAAAGCGGCGTGGTGCCCCAGGTGCGGCTGACGGATATTTTCCGGCAGGATGAAACCAGCCGCATCGTTATGAACGCCCACCGGATCAATCACGGGGAAATGCCCCTGCTGAATGAAAAGGGCACGGACTTCTTCTTCGAGCGGAACGAAACCGCCACCCGTGCCGCCCAAAGCATTGTGCAGCTGGTGACCCTGCGGCTGCCCAAGTTCCTCCGCTATGAGGAAAAGACCCGGCTGCAGCAGGCCATGCGCTCCATTCAGGTGCTTTCCCCCACACGGAAGGGGGACTGCGGCGTCAACAGCCTGAACGCCCTATTGCAAAAGGAGCTGAATCCCCCCAGCCCAGCCCGGCCTTCCCTCACCTACGGGGAAACCATCTTCCGCCTGGGGGACAAGGTGATGCAGACCAAGAACGATTACCAGCTGGAATGGCGGAAGGAAACTGCCGCCGGCTGGGAGGACGGCACCGGAGTCTTCAACGGGGACGTGGGCTTTATCACCCATGTGGATAAGGAAGACAACAGCCTGACCGTGCTCTTCGATGAGGAAAAGGAAGTATGTTACCAAAGCGCGCAGTTGGAGAATCTGGATCTGGCCTACTGCCTGTCGGTGCACAAGAGCCAGGGCAGCGAGTTTCCGGTGGTGGTGATGCCGGTGGTCGGGGGACCTCCCATGCTGCTGACACGAAATCTCTTCTACACCGCCTTGACCCGGGCACGAAATCTGGTGGTGCTGGTGGGTCGGGAGGACGTGATTTATCAGATGACGAAGAACGATCACATCCTGAAGCGGTACACCGCCCTGACGGAGCGGCTGCAGCAGACCGCCAAACTGCTCATAAGGTGAAGCGATTCCTGCAAGAGATACGCGGCATTCTGTATCCCACCAATGTGACCTGCCTGTGCTGCGGAGAAGGCTCCGGCGGCCAGCCCCTGTGCGATGCCTGCCGCAAGCAGATGGATCTTCGCCGGCTGGATGAAGAAGCGGAGGACGGCACCTGGTACACCTGGGAACATCAGGATGCGCCCCGGCAGCTGGTGCTGCTGCTGAAGCACAGCGGCATCATGCAGGCGGCAGAGGTGCTGGCAGAAGGCATGATGGGCACGGTGCAGATGATGGATCTGCCTGAAGACATCGTGGTCACCTGGGTCACCATGCCGGAAAAGCGGCGGAAAAAGCGGGGCATCGACCACGGGCATGTGCTGGCAGAAAGCGTCGCCCGGCGCATGAACGCCCCTTGCCTCAAGCTGCTGATCCGCCGGGAGGAATCCCGGCACACCCAGGAGGGGCTCAGCCGGGAGGCAAGGCTCCGGAACCTGGAAGGCGTATTCGACGCCATTCCCCTGAACGGGGAAAACGTGCTGCTGGTGGATGATGTGCATACCACCGGCGCCACCGCCCTGTTCTGCACCCGTGCCCTGCTCGGCAGAGGCGCGCGCTCCGTGTGGGTGCTGACGGCCACCGGCGCCAAGCATGACAAGCAGGAGGAAAACAAGCATCCATGAAGCGACGACTGATTTGGCTGGTGCTGCTGACCCTGATGCTCACCGGCTGGCTGTGCACCGCTCAGGGCGAGGCGGCGGAGGATCTGACCAAGCAGGTGACCGTAACCGCCGCCGGCAAGGCCATCAAGCCCAAGGACATGCGGGACGGCAAGTACACCACCTACTACAGCCTGAAAAAGGACGGCGTGCTGGAATTCACCTGCGACGGGCAGACCCTAGGGGGCATCAAGCTCCAATTTTACGATCATGCCGCCAGCGGCATGGTGGAGGCCTATACCGGCGGCGCATGGACGGAATGCGGTACGGTAGGCGACTATCTCAGCGACTATGTATCCATGCCGGATGGCACCACCCGCATCCGCCTGTCCAACAACAGCAAGGGGCGCATGTACCTGGCTGAATTCAAGGTCTACGGCGAGGGCGACGAACCGGAGGACGCTCCCCACTGGGTGCAGGCAGACAAGGCGGACATGATGCTGGTGGTCTGCCACCCGGATGACGAACTGCTGTGGTTCGGCGGGCTGCTGCCTACGTATGCCGGGGAAAAAGGACTGACGGTGCAGGTGGTGTATGTGGTTCCCTCCACCCCCAACCGGCGGCTGGAACTGCTGGACGGCCTGCAAAAGTGCGGCGTCACCGCCTATCCCTCCTTTGTGGGTATGCCGGACGCCCGATCCAAAACCCTGAAGGGGCAATACAAGCACTGGAACAAAAACACTCTGCTGAAAAAGCTGACCGCCCTGATTCGAACCTATCAGCCGGAAGTGCTGATTACCCAGGACTTTCAAGGGGAATACGGTCACGGCGGGCACCGTGCCACGGCAGACGCTGCGGTGAAGGCCGCCGCCTATGCCGCCAAAGGGGACAAGTACAAGGAATCCGCCAAGGAGTACGGGGTATGGCAGGTAAAGAAAGTCTACGTCCACCTGTATGAAAACCGGCAGATTCAGCTGGACTGGCATCAGCCCCTTTCCGCCTTTGACGGCAAGGACGGGCTGACGGTAGCCACGGAAGCCCTCCAATGCCACGTCAGTCAAGTGAAGCACTGGCAGATGGAAGACGGGGGCGAAAACGACAACAGCCTCTTTGGCTTATATGACACCACTGTGGGAGAGGATGTTCTTGGCAATGACTTTATGGAAAACATTCCGGGTTATGATGCTGGCACTGATGATGTCCTTGATGATGATGCTGTCAGCCTCGGCGGAAGCGACGACCTCTGACCTGGCGACAGTCTCCGATTTGTCCACGGTTTCCGACCTGGCTACCATGACCGATGTGGAGGAGGAAATGGCGCGGGACATTACCGCCCAGTGCCTGCTGAACGGGGAAGCGAAAAATCAGCACCTGGATCAGGTGCGGGACGGCAACTACCGCACCTTCCTGGACGTGAGCCCGAACCACGGGGTGCGTCAGCTGCAAATTACGCCCCCGGAAGGGGAAACGGCTGCCGGCATCCTGATCAAGTGGCGCTCCTTCCCCCTGGCCGTCAGCATTCAAACCCAGAATGAGGACGGCACCTGGAAGGAAGTAGCCTGGTGCGATGCGGACTTCAACGCCCAGTACATCCCCCTGCCCAACCTGACGGAGACCTTCCGCATTATCGGCAGAGAATCGGAAAACACCAAGCTGCAGATCTGCGAATTGACGGTGGTGACCCCGGGCAAACTGCCGGAGGACTTTCAGGTGTGGCAGAAGGCAGAAGGCCCGGTGGACATGATGGTGCTAGCCGGACATCCGGACGATGAGATCCTCTGGTTCGGCGGACTGATCCCCTACTATGCCGGGCAGATGCAGAAAAAGGTGCTGGTGGTCTGCGCCGCCTTCAACGTATACAATCGCCGCTTGGAGCTGCTGGACTGCCTGTGGACCTGCGGCGTGCGGATCTATCCCGTGTTCGCCGGGTTTGAGGACATCATTACCCAGAACGTGAACACCATCTTCGATTCCTGGGGCAGGCAGAAAACGGTGAACAAGGTAGCCACCCTGTACCGCACCTATCAGCCCAGCGTGGTGGTATTGCAGGACGAAAAGGGCGAGTACGGCCATGGGGTGCACAGAGCCTTCTCCTGGGCCGGACGGCAGGCCATTGCCGTGGCTGCCGATGCGGACAAGCTGACGGATACCGGCCTTGCCGCCTATGAGGTGCCCAAGGTGTACATGCACCTGTATGCGGAGAATCAGATTCAGATGGACTGGCATCAGCCCCTGAGCTACTTCGGCGGCATGACCGCCCAGGACGTTGCCCGGGAAGCCTTCAAGTGCCACGTATCCCAGCAGGGCAAGCGGTGGCAGGTAGAGGATGGCGGCATCTGGGACAACAGCCTGTTCGGCCTGTACCATACCACGGTCGGCCTGGACGTGATCGGCGGAGACATGTTCGAAAACATTGATTAAGCAAGGAGGCTGACCCATGTACAACGGAACCCTGGTACGCCTCCGTGCCTTTGAACAAGGGGATCTGGAAGGCAATCATCGATTCATCAACGATTACGACACCGTGAAGGGGATGCTCAGCGGCATTCCCTTTCCCGCCTCCTATGAGGATGAACGCCGCTGGCTGGAGCAGCAGAGCAGCTACAGCCGGGGAGAGTACCAGTTCGCCGTGGAAGATTTTCAGGGGGACATGGTAGGCCGGTGCGGCGTGATTCGGCTGGACTGGAAAAACCGGGTGGCCGAGGTAGCCATTATGATCGGCCCGGACTGGCGGGGCCGGGGCTACGGGAAGGAAGCCATGGCGCTGCTGTGCGACTTCTGCTTTCAGGAAATGAACCTGCACAAGCTGAAGGTTTCCGTGTTCGCCTTCAATGAAGCCGCCATTCGGTGCTATGCAGCCAATGGTTTTCAGGAGGAAGGCAGGCTTCGGCAGGAAATCTTCCGGAGCGGTGCGTACCATGATGTGGTGCTGATGGGCAGAATCAACGAAAAGAGCTGAGGAGTGGTATCATATGAGGAAGATCGTGACCAAGTTCGGGGGAAGCTCTCTGGCAGACGCAGGCCAGTTCGCCAAGGTGAAGCACATACTGGAGATGGACGAGGCACGGCGGTACGTGGTGCCATCCGCCCCGGGCAAGCGGTTCAAGGAAGACGACAAGGTGACCGACCTGCTGTACCGGTGCCATGCCCAGCAGGCCGCCGGGGAGGATTATCAGGAAACCTTCGACCGAATCGCCGCCCGGTACATGGACATTGCCGAGGAGCTGGAGTTGAAGACGGATCTGGGCGCCGCCCTGGATGAGATCAACGAGCAGATCGCTGCCGGCGCCAGCCGGGACTACTGCGCCAGCCGAGGCGAGTACCTGAACGGCATGCTGCTGGCGGATTATCTGGGCTGGCAGTTCCTGGACGCCGCCAAGGGCGTCTGCTTTGACGAGCACGGTGCTTTCCTGCCGGAGGAAACGAATCAGCGGCTGGGTCAGCTGCTGTCCGACGGTCAGCCCACGGTGGTGCCCGGCTTCTATGGGGCGCTGCCGGACGGGACTGTTCACACCTTCAGCCGGGGCGGCAGCGACATTACCGGCGCCATTGTTTCCCGAGCGGTGAATGCAGATGTGTACGAAAACTGGACGGACGTCAGCGGCTTCCTCATGGCCGATCCCCGGGTGGTGACCCATCCCCGGGAAATCTCCTCCATTACCTACAAGGAGCTGCGGGAGCTGAGCTATATGGGTGCTTCCGTGCTGCATGAGGACGCCATGTTCCCCGTGCACAAGGCAGGCATCCCCACCAACATCCGCAACACCAACGACCCCACCCATCCGGGCACGGTCATTGCCCTGGATATGCCCCCGGAAACGGACACCCCCACCATTACCGGCATTGCAGGCCGGAAGGGCTTCAGCGTCATCTCCGTGGAAAAAGCCATGATGAACAGCGAGGTGGGCTTTGGCCGGAAGGTGCTGCAGGTGCTGGAGGACGAAGGCATCTCCTTTGAGCACACCCCCACAGGCATTGACACCATGTGCGTGGTGGTGGAAGGCGCCGCCCTGAAGGCCAAGCGGGAGCAGGTGGTCAGCCGGATAATTGAGCTCACCGGCTCCGATGTGGTGACCATTCACGATGACATGTCCATCATTGCCACGGTAGGCCGAGGCATGGTGCACAACTGTGGTACGGCTGCAAGGCTGTTTTCCGCCATGTCCGCCGCAGGGGTGAACGTGCGGATGATCGACCAGGGCTCCAGCGAGCTTTCCATTCTGGTGGGCGTTGACGACAAGGACTTCGAAACCACCATCCGGGCGATCTATAAAGAATTCGTGCTGTAAGCACATCGGCAAAGCGGCATAGCCGCTTTGCCGAAATTTGCACTCGCTCACTGGTCGAAGGGCTTCGCCCTTCTCCCGGCCGTTCACTCGTGTAAGGAAGCAATCCTTCGGATTGCTGCGGTTTTCACCGCACAGGGTCTTCGACCCGTTTAATGCCCCGAAGGGGCTCGCTGATTTCCGATCTAGAGTTGGAGGGCTTGTGAACCCTCCAACGCCACCCTGGGTTTGTTGATAGTCTGAGCAATCCTTCGGATTGCTGCGGTTTTCACCGCACAGGGTCTTCGACCCGTTTAATGCCCCGAAGGGGCTCGCTGATTTCCGATCTAGAGTTGGAGGGCTTGTGAACCCTCCAACGCCACCCTGGGTTTGTTGATAGTCTGAGCAATCCTTCGGATTGCTGCGGTTTTCACCGCACAGGGTCTTCGACCCGTTTAA
>CAVKHY010000082.1:0-10473 GCA_963656345.1 bacterium
TACCGGGCGGATTCGGGTCTTTCACCCTTTAGAAACGGGCGCCGCCGGGCGCACACAAAAAAAGGAAACCCGCCAAGCTTTTCAGCCCGGCAGGTTCCTTTTGTCATGATGGATATTGTTTCTTACTTGCCTGCGTTAGCAACAGCGCTTTCCGCTGCAATCTTGCCCCAGGTTGCACAGATGCCATGACCAATGCCGCCGATGGTATTATGTCCGGCGATGTTAGCCGAGCCAATGATTTCGCCTGCCAGGTACACGTTGCCGATGGCCGTGCCATCTTCACGCATCAGCTGGGCAGAGCCATTGATTCGAGGGCCGCCTGCCGTCATCATCAGATACGGCACGGTATACACTGCGTAATAGGGACCTTCTTCGAAGGAAAGCAGGTTGTCCGTGCGTCCGAATACGCTGTCCTCGCCCTTTTTCACATCCTCATTATACTGAGTCAGGGTTGCTTCCAGGTTCGGCGTATGGATCATTTCCGCCAGCTCGCTGATGGTGTCCGCCTTGAACACATAGCCCTTTTCAATGAGCTCGTTGATCTTTTCCGCATTGGTGAAGGCAGCAGAGTTGCTCATCATACCGGTGAACAGTGCCTGCTCATCCGTCAGCATGCTCTCGGTAAGCACCACATAGATGATGTTCTGGTCGCTGGTGCGCCATACGGTACGCTTGTCCATGCTGGTAGCCTTGGGCTCGTTGAAGACCCGATCGCCGCTGGTATTGATCCACACGGCACCGTTGTAATTGACGTTGCAGCGGAGGGATGCCTGGAAACCGGTTACAGGCACGGAACCGCCGTAGCAGGAGCTGTAATCCATGTTATCAAAGGCAGCACCGGCCTTGCGGGCAAAGTCATAACCGCTGCCAATGGCGGTATTCGGATCGTTGGAGGTAATGTTGGTAAAGTTAAATTCCTTCAGCCAACGTTCACAATAGCCATAGCCGCCGGTAGCAATCACAGTGGAAGGAGCTGCAATCTCCTTTTCGCCAACCACGACACCCGTCACGTCCCCTGCATCATTCAGGGTAATGTCCGTCACCAAAGTATCCAGGCACAGCTGCACCTGACCTGCGTCAATGTAGGGCTGCAGCTTATTCATCAGCCCCCGTACAAAGTAGGAGCCGCCGCCGGATGATGCACCGCCGGCCGTGTAGGTCACGCGGTTGATATCCATGGTCAGGTAACTGCCGCTGTCCACCTTGTCAGAGAACTCTACGCCCACATCCTGCTGCAGCCAGTCAATGGCTTCACCGGAACGTTCCGCATGCACCTTGGCGATTTCCGTGTTCATGTACTGTTCACCGCCGCCCAGGTTGACGAAATCCTGGTAGAACAGTTCCGGGCTGTCCTCAATGCCTGCATCCTTCTGAATCTGATAGCAGGCGCCGCTGATGGAACCGCCGGCCGTGTTCGCCGAACCGCCTACACGGTAATTCTGTTCCAGCACCAGTACCTTTGCGCCCAGCTCGGCCGCACGAACGCTGGCCACAAGACCGGCCATGCCTGCGCCAACCACAATCACATCCGGCTCAAGGGTAATTTCCAGCTCAGCTTTTTCCTGAGCTTCTTCGCCGGACAAGGCTGCTTTTACGGCCGCTTTGATGGCTTCAGAAGTCACCGTAGCACCGGTAACAGCATCCACATCCGTGGATTGAGCTTCGACGATTTTTGCAGGAATTTGCTCAATGGCAGGGTCGCTGATGCCAGCCGTTTCGCTGTGCTCCACGACCTCCACCGCCGTGATCTTGCCGCCGGACACGGTAACTGTCACTTTCACTGCGCCGCCCATGCCGTTGGCGCTTCCTTCATACACACCGTCGGCAGGCATGGCGTCTGCCAACGCCATCAGGGGCATCAGACAGGCCAACACAACAGCCAGCATGACGCTCAGTAGGGATGAGAACCTTCTTTTCATGAAATTTCCTCCTTTTTCCCATTGGGGAAACTATGTCTTTATGGTATCATGTTCGTGAAGAAAATAACATGTTCATTCCGTTTCTTTTTTGTGATTATCATGCATGGGAGGTTATGATCTTGAAACGATATCCTCGGCTTGACTCCTACCGAATCACCAATGATCCTCTCTCTGACTTTCTGGCCGTTTTTCATTTTCAGATTGACTATTATACCAACTGGCCGGTGCAGGATCACAAAACCCTGCGGAATATTATTTGCCCTCAGTGCAAACTGATTCTGCTGGAACAGGGGTCGTGTCGCATTGAAACAGCTGATGCTTCCTATACGGCAACGCCCGGCAGCTGCATTTTCGTTCCACCTTACACCGTTTACGACGCAGAGACCTACGAAGGCGTTAACTCTTATGAGCTCTTCTTCAACGTGCTGCCCATTGCCATGGAGCAAGAATTCCTTGAGCAGGCAGATTTGCAGCGGATTACGTTTTTTCAGGCTCTCTTTCACAAGGAGGATTTCAGCCTGATGGCCGCCTGTTATCAGGCACTCAGGAATCAATCATTCGGTGCCTATGCGCAGCTGAATGCTTTGCTGACCCTGCTGCTGATCCGTATTTTCCAATCAAGAGGTACTTCTTTTACACCCCTGCCGGAAAGCCGCAGCAAAGAGCAGGATCTGATGCGCAAATTATTCATCTATCTGGAGAAGCATCTGTCGGAGCCTCTCCATGTACAGCAGGTGTGCGATGAGCTGCAAATATCTCAAAGTTATCTGTGGCGTTGCTGCAAGAACACCATGGGCATCTCCCCCAGTCAAACCATCATGCGCTACAAGCTACGCTATGCCCAGTCTCTGCTGAAAAACCAGGAATTAAGCATCGCCCAGGTAGCCGAGGGCATCGGCATGGATCCCTATTACTTCAGCAGCCAGTTCAAGAAACAGTTTTTTCTTTCTCCTTCCGACTATCGAAAGAAATAAATCTCCCCAAAACTTTTTCATGCTAAAGTGTTGACATATACACTTTCTTGTGTTAGTATGATAAAGCGTTGAAGGCAAGTAGCCTTCTCCATTTCAACAAAACGAAGTTACGGAGGCGGTTCCTATGAAAAAGATGTTCGCAATGCTGCTGGTGCTGGCGATGTGCATGATGTCCGTTTGCGCTTTTGCTGAGGATTCCGACATGGCCTATGTGAAGGGCAAGGGCAAGCTGGTGGTTGGCATTACCGACTTTGAACCCATGGACTACAAGAATGCAGACGGTGATTGGGTGGGCTTTGATGCCGACATGGCAAAGGCCTTTGCCCAGTCCCTGGGTGTAGAAGTCGAATTTGTTGAAATCGACTGGGACAGCAAGGTGTTGGAACTGAACAGCAAGAACATCGACTGCGTATGGAACGGCATGACCCTGACGGATGAAGTAAAGAGTGCCATGAGCTGCTCCAACGCTTACCTGAACAATGCACAGGTTGTTGTGGTTCCTAAGGATGTAGCTGACAAATATCAGACGGTAGAAAGCCTTGCCGGGCTAACCTTTGCCGTTGAGGCAGGCAGTGCCGGTGAAGCAGCCGTAACCGAGCTGGGATTGACCGCCACCCCTGTTGCTTCTCAGGCTGATGCCCTGATGGAAGTTGCTGCCGGCACCTCTGATGCTGCCGTCATTGATGCCTTGATGGCTGCCGCCATGGTCGGCGATGAAACCAGCTACGCTTCCCTCACCTACACAGTCGGCCTCACCACGGAAGAATACGGCGTCGGCTTCCGCCTTGGTTCTGACCTGACAGAAGCGCTGAATGCATTCTTTGTGGCCTCCTATGATGCCTTGCAGGAAACTGCTCAGGCTTACGGCGTGCAGGCTGCGCTGATTGAGCAGAAGTAAGGTCAGACTTACGGCATTTCAGGGAATCTTCCGTTGCGGGAGATTCCCCGAAGCTGTGTTTATCACTGTGTGAAAGGGCGATCATGCATCATGAGTACCTGGCTTGAGCAGTTTCCGGTGGTTGTCAGTGCATTAAATGAAGGCTTCCTGCAGACCATGAAGCTCTTCTTTGTTACCCTGATTGGTGCTGTTCCGCTGGGTCTTTTGATCTCGCTGGCTTCCATGTCTTCCTTCAAACCCCTGAAGTGGCTCAGCCGTGGCATTGTGTATGTCATTCGCGGCACGCCGCTGATGATTCAGCTGTTGATCATCTTCTACTTTCCCGGGTTAATCCTTGGCAATAACATTTGGGGTGGCGGAGAATCCGGTCGGTTTCTGGCGGCAGCCATCGCCTTCATCATCAATTATGCCTGTTACTTTTCGGAGATCTTCCGCGGCGGCATCCAAGGAATCCCTGCCGGGCAAGAGGAAGCAGGACTTGTGCTGGGCATGACGAAAAGCCAGATTTTCTTCAAGATCAAGCTGCTGCAAATGATCAAGCGAATTGTGCCCCCCATGGCCAACGAAATCATTACCCTGGTCAAGGACACATCCCTTGCGCGAATCATCGCCATGCAGGAAATCATTTGGGCTGGGTATTCCTTCATGAAAGGCTCCCACGGTATTTCCGGCGTCATCTGGCCCCTGTTCTTTACCGGGGTGTACTACCTGATTTGCAACGGTCTGTTAAGCTTCCTATTCAATAAGCTGGAACAGAAACTGAACTTTTTCCGCTGAAAAGGAGATGAATGCCCATGGCTCTGCTGGAGGTCAACAACATCAGCAAATCTTTCGGTGCCACAAGCGTCCTGCGTGACATCTCTTTTACCATGGAAAAGGGCGATGTGGTCTCCATCATAGGCTCCTCCGGCAGTGGAAAAACGACACTGCTGCGCTGCCTGAACTTTCTGGAGACGCCGGATCAGGGAACCGTGCGCCTGAACGGTGAAACGCTGCTGGATGCCTCGGACAAAACCGTGCCGAAGGAAGCGGAACTGCGCAGGCGTCGGCTCCACTTTGGGCTGGTGTTCCAATCTTTCAATCTCTTCCCCCAGTACACCGCCTTGGACAATGTGGTACTGGCACGAGAGCTGCTTCTGCGGGAAAAGTGTAAGGATAAGTCCCAACGGCGACGAATTCACGAGGAGACCGTGGAACAGGCTCGTCAGCTGCTGACCCAAATGGGGCTTCAGGACAGGATGACCAATTACCCTCATCAGCTCTCCGGCGGACAGTGTCAGCGGGTTGCCATTGCTCGTGCGTTGGCGTTGGAGCCGGACATTCTCTGCTTTGATGAGCCAACCTCTGCCCTGGATCCGGAACTGACAGGCGAGGTGCTGCGTGTCATTCGTTCCCTTGCGGAGCGGGATACGACCATGATCATTGTCACCCATGAAATGTCCTTCGCCCACGATGTGGCCAGCAAGGTCATCTTTATGGATAACGGCATCATTCTGGAGCAAGGCACTCCTCAGCAGGTTTTCGACCATCCAAGTGCGGAACGTACCCGTCACTTCCTGGCTAACTATACAGGCCTATGAGTAGGATACGCAAGTCTGACTTTGTTTGATGCATTTTTCACACAGTCGTCCTTTTGTCCGAAAGGCACGTCCTGTGCCGGATTTTCGGCAGTACTTTTCTTCCCCCTGCAAAATGCCGCTTTTTGTTCAAAATGCCGGCGTTTTGCATGGTTCACGTCAGTTTTGCATTTTTCTTGTATTCCACTTGCATTTTGATTTTCCCCGGTGTATAATCACGACATTCTATTAAAGGAGGCATTCTACCATGAAGAAACTAGCTGCACTTGTCCTTGCGATTGTTCTGGCACTGAGCTGCCTCTCCTTCGCATCTGCTGAAGAAACCGTTAAGATCGGCGTGTTTGAGCCCTCCTCCGGCGATAATGGTGCCGGCGGCAAGCAGGAAGTGCTGGGCATCGAGTATGCTCACTCCCTGACGCCTACAGTCGAAATCGGCGGCAAGACCTATAATGTGGAGCTGGTCATTGTTGATAACCAGTCTGCAACGGACAAGGCTGTGACCGCTGCCCAGTCTTTGGTTTCCTCCGGTGTGTCCATCGTCCTTGGTTCTTATGGTTCCGGTGCCTCCATGGCAGGCGGCGACGTGTTTGCAGCTGCTGAGGTTCCCGCCATCGGCGTGAGCTGCACCAACCCCAACGTTACCCTGCTGTGCGATTATTACTGGCGTGTTTGCTTCCTGGATCCCTTCCAGGGCAGCGTAATGGCTAACTTCGCCTATGACAAGGGCTGCAAGAAGGCTTATGTGCTCTCCATGCTCGGTGAGGACTATGGCAATGGTCTGGCACACTACTTTGTCGAAGCCTTCAAGGCGCTGGGTTGCGAAGTTGTTGAGGACACCTTCCCCGAAGGCACCAGCGACTTCTCCGCTTACCTGAACAACGCTGTGAACGCCGGCTGCGACGTGATCTTCGCTCCCTGCGCCACCACCTACGCTTCCCTGATCATCGACCAGGCCGCTTCTCAGGGCGTTTCCTTCCCGCTGATGGCCGGCGACACTTGGGAATCCTCTGTTATCCTGGACGCTGCCAAGGGCAAGGATGTTGACGTGTATGTGTCCACCTTCTTTGCTGAAGACGAGACCAATGCCGCTGCCGTGGAGTTTGTTTCCGGCTTCAAGGCATGGCTGAACGCCAACCCCGACAAGCTGACCAACAACGGCGGCAATGACATCGTGGCTGCTGTTTCCGTGTTGGGCTTCGACGCTTACAACGTGGCCATCGAGGCACTGAAGGCTGCCGGTTCCACCGAACCCTCTGCCGTGGCCGCTGCTCTTCCTTCCGTCACCTACACCGGTGTGACCGGCGCCATCTCCTTTGACGAAAACGGCGACGCCAACAAGGACATGGCCTACATCAAGAAGGCCAACACTGAGACCGGCGAGTTCGACTTCGAAAAGACCCAGTCGGTGGCAGGCCTCGCTGAGTAATCCGCTTTTCCTGTGAGTCAAGCAGCGAACCCGTGCCCGTGAAAGCGCGGGTTCGCTTTCTTGTTTTCACCGCATATCCATTGCCAATGGAGGAATGACGAATGTTCGACATGCTGCTCCCCTATCTGCTGGCCGGCATATCCGTCGGCGGACAGTATGCGCTGATTGCTGTAGGCTATACCATGGTCTACGGCATTCTGCGGTTAATCAACTTTGCCCACGGCGATATTTTCACTGCAGCCGGCTTCTTCATGGTGTATTTGGTAGCCGCTCTGCCCCTTAGCATTTCCGTTCCTCTGGTGATTATTCTGACGGTCATATTGGGATTCCTGGTGGAGCGGGTGGCCTACAAGCCCCTGCGTACTGCCCCTCGTATGTCCATTATGATTTCTGCCATCGGCACTTCCTACCTGCTGCAGAACCTGATGTGGTACGTAACCGGCGGTCTGGCCAAGCAGTACCCTGTGCTGCCTTGGATCTCGGACACGGTGCGTATCGGTTCTGCCAGCACCAAGGTTGTTACTCTTGTGACCCCTGTGCTGACCGTGCTGCTGGTGGTCGCTTTGGTGCTGCTGATTAATCACACCAAAGTGGGTATGGCTATGCGAGCCGTTTCCAGAGACTTTGAAACTTCCCAGCTCATGGGCATCAAAATCAACAACGTGATTTCTGCTACCTTTATTCTCGGCTCTGCCCTGGCAGCCGTTGGATCCATGCTTTACTTCACCAACTATTCCACCGTCACGCCTACCGTCGGCGCCATGCCCGGCCTGAAGGCCTTTGTGGCAGCTGTGTTCGGTGGTATCGGTTCCATTCCCGGTGCCGTCATCGGTGCGTTTATCATCGGCATTTGTGAAAACCTGATGAAGGCTGCAGGCTACACCGCCTTCTCTGATGCCTTCACTTTCGCATTGCTGATCATCATCCTGATCTTCAAGCCTAACGGTCTGTTTGGCGAAAAGACAGCAGAGAAGGTTTGAGGTGATACGAATGAAGAAACAACCTTTGTGGAAAACCCTTTGCTGCGTTGCCGGAGTTGCGATCATCTTCTTCCTGGCCTGGCTGGCTGAGGAAACCCAGGGTGCCAGCTCCATGCTGGTTACGGTGTTGAAGAAGGGCGCCGTTTACGCCCTGATTGCCGTATCCATGAACCTGTTGAACGGCTTTACCGGTCTGTTCTCCCTGGGACAGGCAGGCTTCATGCTGGTAGGCGCATATACCTATGCCGTGCTCACCATCCCCCTTGCCAAGCGGCAAGCCGTGTATCAGTACTATGCCGGCGGCTGCATTACGGTGGAGATCAACTTCATTGTTGCCCTGGTGCTGGCCGGCGTTGTAGCCGCCATCTTCGCTGCGTTGATCGGTTTGCCCGTGCTGCGACTGAAGAGCGATTACTTGGCCATTGCGACCCTGGGCTTTGCGGAAATCATCCGTGCCATTGTCCAATGGGACAGCCTCGGACCCATCACCAACGGTTCGAATCTGCTGAAAACCTATCCCACCTTCAAGACGGTGATGAGCGGCAGCACGGTTCTGTTCCCCTTCATTGTATCAGGCATATGTATCGGCATCATTCTGCTGCTGATCAATTCCACCTACGGCCGTGCCTTCAAGGCCATTCGTGATGATGAAATTGCCGCCGAGGCCATGGGCATCAACCTGTTTCATCACAAGCAAATGTCCTTTGTCATCAGTTCCTTCTTCGCAGGCGTAGGCGGTGCGCTGCTGGCCATGTATCAAGGTTCTCTACAGGCCAACGCCTTCAAGTCCTCCATGACCTATGAGATTCTGCTGATTGTGGTCATTGGCGGTATGGGCAGCGTGTCCGGCAGTGTCATTGCTTCCTTCCTGTTTATTGCGTGCAGTGAATGGTGGCTCCGCTTCCTGGACAATACGACCTATATCAACGACTTCCAGGTTCCCCTGCTGGGCTCCGGTTTCCGCATGGTGGTGTTCTCCGTTGTGATCATGATCGTAGTACTGTTCTTCCGCCAAGGCTTGATGGGCGACAGAGAGCTTTGGAACCTGAAGATCCCCAAGCGTAAGGCAAAGCAGGAGGTGACGAAGGCATGAGCAGCGTATTGCGTGTAGAAAACGTCACCATGCAGTTCGGCGGCGTGGTTGCCATCAATGACCTTTCCATGGAGGCCAATGAAGGGGAAATCGTGGCACTGATCGGCCCCAATGGTGCCGGCAAAACCACTGCCTTTAACTGCATCACCGGCGTTTATGAGCCCACCAACGGTGCGGTTTACTTTCAGGATAAGCCCATTGCCATGAATCATCCCTCCGGCAAAATGAAGCGGGAGTATGCCGGTGAAAAGGGCGATATGTATCTGGGCAAGCACATCCGCATGACGCCGGACAAGATCACGGCATTAGGCATTGCCCGTACCTTTCAGAATATCCGACTGTTCAAATCCCAAACCGCTTTTGAAAATGTGCTGATTGCCACCCACTTGCGGCGCACCAGCAACGTGTTTTCTGCCACCTTCCGTCTGAACTACAAGGAAGAAGCAGCCATGCGCAAGCATGCCATGGAACTGCTGGATGTGGTGGGTCTGGCCGACCTGGCAGAGGAGAAAGCTACTTCCCTCCCCTACGGCAAGCAGCGCCGTTTGGAAATTGCCCGTGCTCTGGCAACCCAGCCCAAGCTGCTGCTGCTGGACGAGCCTGCCGCCGGCATGAATCCTCAGGAAACAGAGGAATTGGGTGCCTTCATCCGCTCCATTAAGGATCAGTTTGGATTAACCATTTTCATGATTGAGCACCACATGAACCTGGTCATGGATATTTCCGACCGAATTTACGTGATTGACTTCGGCAAGCTGATTGCCAAGGGAACCCCTGCGGAAGTGCGGGATAATCCTGCGGTGATTGCGGCCTATCTGGGGGTGGATGAAGAATGAGTCTGCTGAAAGTAACGGATCTTCACGTGAACTACGGCGGCATCGATGCTTTGCGCGGCATTTCCTTTGAGGTGGAAGAAGGGGAAATCGTTACCTTGATCGGCGCCAATGGTGCCGGTAAGTCCACCACATTGCGCACCATCTGCGGCCTGGTTCGTTCCAGTGCGGGACGCATTGTATACGACGGTCGTGACATTACCAGCCAAAGCACCCAGCGGATCGTAGCCGAAGGCATCGCCTTGGTGCCGGAAGGTCGCCGGGTTTTTGACAACCTGACCGTGAAGGAGAACCTGCAAATTGGTGCTTACCTGCGCAAGGATAAAAACAGCATTGAATCCGACATTGAGCATGTCTACACCCTCTTTCCCCGGCTGAAGGAAAGAAACTGGCAGAAGGCCGGCACCCTTTCCGGCGGCGAACAGCAGATGTTGGCCGTAGGCCGTGCCATGATGACCAGACCTCGGATTCTGATGATGGATGAGCCTTCCCTGGGACTTGCCCCCCTGATCGTGAAGGACATTTTCTCCATCATTCGTCAGCTGAACCAGACCGGCATGACCATCCTGCTGATTGAGCAGAACGCCAATGCTGCTCTGCGCTGCGCTCACCATGCCTACGTGCTGGAGACCGGACGCATTACCATGTCCGGCACAGGCGAAGAGCTTTTGGCAGACAAGCGTGTGCAGGATGCCTACCTGGGCACCAAATAAACATCAATCGAGTAGGAGGGAGTGACTAACTCCCGACCTCTCACCGCACCGTGCGTACCG
>CAVKHY010000083.1:0-10321 GCA_963656345.1 bacterium
AGCTGCTTTTCGGGGGTGGGTACGGGAGGGGGGCTTTGGGCACAAAAGCCGCCCCTCCCGCAATTCCCGCAACCTAACGACCAAGCTGACAAAAAATTATCGAAAACGGTAGCCAAATAAAAACCTTTGTGGTATAATGTCGGCGCTGAAAAATCAGCATGGTTCTCATTCAATGACATTGAGGAGGTCAAGAACATGAAAAAGCGTTTTCTGGCGCTGCTCCTGGCTGCCACGATGGTGCTGACCGCAGTTCCCGCTGCCTTTGCAGAGGGCGTTAGCGGCACCTTTGAGGGCACGGCCAAGGGCTTTGGCGGCGACGTGACTGTTACCCTGACCCTGACCGACGGTGTGATCACCGACGCACAGGCTGCCGGCCCCGACGAAACCCAGGGCATCGGCTCCAAGGCCATCGAAAGCCTGCCGGCTGAAATCGTAGCCAACAACAGCATTGCGGTGGACGGCGTGTCCGGCGCAACTTTCTCTTCCAACGCCGTGAAGGAAGCTGCCGAGGCTGCCCTGGTGGCTGCCGGCGTGGACGCCGAGGCTTATAAGACCGCTGTGGCTGCCGAAAAGGCAGAGGATGCCACCTATGACGCTGACGTGGTGATCGTTGGCGCAGGCGGCGCAGGCATGGTAGCTGCCATCACCGCAGCCCAGGCCGGCAAGTCCGTGGTGCTGGTGGAAGGCCAGTCCGTGGTGGGCGGCAACTCCGTCCGTGCAACCGGCGGCATGAATGCTGCCAAGACCCCTGCCCAGGATGAAAACACCTTCGGCGAAAGCGCCGGTGTGGAAAAGACCCTGGCCAGCGCTGCTTCCACCTATGCGGACAACGCTGACATCACCGCCCTGGCAGCAACCGTTACCGCCCAGTGGGAAGCTTATCAGGCCAATCCCGAAGGCTACTTCGACTCTGTGGAGCTGATGGAGCTGGACGCCATGGTGGGCGGCAAGGGCATCAACAACATCGACCTGGTGAAGACCCTGTGCGAAAACAGCGCAGATTCCATTGAATGGCTGAAGACCCTGAACATCAACCTGACCAGCGTGGGTGCCTTCGGCGGCGCATCCGTGAAGCGTATCCATCGCCCGGTGGACGAAAACGGCAAGACCCTGTCTGTAGGTGCTTACATGGTTCCCCTGCTGGAGCAGAATGTAAACACCTATGACAACATCACCCTGCTGACCAACACCCTGGCCAACACCATCCTGACCAAGGACGGCGCTGCTGTGGGCATCGTTGCCACCGGCAAGGACGAAGAAACCGTGACCGTGAACGCCAAGGCCGTGCTGCTGGCTACCGGCGGTTTCGGTGCCAACAGCGAAATGGTCGTTAAGTACAAGCCTGAACTGGCTGGCTTCATGACCACCAACGCCGCCGGCGCTCAGGGTCAGGGCATTGTAATGGCAGAAGCCATTGGTGCCGCTACCGTGGACATGGAGCAGATTCAGATCCATCCCACCGTGCAGTTTGACACCGCTGCCCTGATCACCGAAGGCCTCCGCGGCGACGGCGCCATCCTGGTGAACGCCGAGGGCAAGCGCTTCATCGACGAAGTGGGCACCCGTGACGTGGTATCCGCTGCCGAAGTGGCTCAGACCGGCTCCTACAGCTGGCTGGTGGTCGACCAGGCCATGGTGGACGCCTCCAACGTCATCCAGGGCTACATCAAGAAGGGCTACACCTTCACCGGCAACACCTACGAAGAGCTGGCTGAGGCCATCGGCGTAGACGCTGCCACCTTCGCAGACACCATGAACACCTGGAACAGCTATGTGGAAGCCAAGAGCGACCCTGACTTCGGCCGCACCAGCTTCGCCAACCAGCTGAACACCGCTCCCTACTATGCCATCAAGGTATCCGCAGGCGTGCACCACACCATGGGCGGCCTGAAGATCAACACCTCCGCTGAGGTGCTGGACACCAACGGCAATGTGATCCCCGGCCTGTTTGCGGCTGGCGAGGTCACCGGCGGCGTGCATGGTGCAAACCGTCTGGGCGGCAACGCCGTAACCGACATCGTGGTGTTCGGCCGCATTGCCGGCGCTTCCGCTGCGGAGTATGCAAGCAAGTAAGTCATGGGTTTTTGCGAGAGGGGCGCAACCGCTTTGATAAAGCGGTTATCTCCCCTCTCGCCCTCTCCCCTCTTCCCGAAACTTTGATTTGGGATGAGGGGTTTTCTTTTTTTTTGCGAGAGGGTGGCAACCGCTTTAGACAAAGGGGTTATCCCCCCTCTCGCACTCTCCCCCTTTCCCGAAACTTTTCATTTGGGATGAGGGGAATTTTTGCGGGGGCATGCCCCCGGACCCCCTTTGCAGCCCCTTCGGATGAAGGGGTTCTTTTATGTAAGTATAAATGATTTTAACTTGCATGATTCATATACTTTCAAAAGAATGCACCCGAAGGGGTGCAGGGGGCGACCGGAAAGCCCCCTGCGAAACCTTTACATGATAGGGCAACCTGCATCTGAAGAACGTACCCGAAGGGGTCAAGGGGCAAAAGGGGCGCCCCTTCTAAGCCCCCTGCGTCATGCGCCAGCATCATTACATCTTTTCATCCTCCTTGGCAGGAACGAACCCTTCATCGGTCGAAATGAATCCTCATCATCCATATGAAAAAAGGAGGGGGCATTTCATGATTCAAACCGAGCAGACCGCCATTGTGCTGCGGTACGCCAATTATCGGGAAAACGACCGGATGCTGACCCTCCTGAGCCCCACCCGGGGGAAGATCGAAGCGGTAGCTCGAGGGTGCCGTCGTCCCCGATCTCCCCTGCTGAACGCCAGTGATTTATTCGCCCTGGGGGATTACGAGCTATACAGCAAGGCCGGGCGGCAGAGCGTGGTGTCCGCCTCCCTGATTGAGACCTTTTATCCCCTGCGAGGGGACTACGATCGACTGAGCTGCGGGGTGTACCTGCTGAACCTGGCGGAGGCCGCCGCCCAGCCGGGGGTCGCTGATCAGGAGCTTTTCATGCTTTTGCTCCACACCCTGAGCCGCCTCACCTTCTCCACTCAGGAATGGAAGCCTCTGCTAGCAGGGTTCCTGCTGCACTACGCCGCCTGCGAGGGGTTCAAGCCCCGGCTGAACCACTGTGTCGCCTGCCAGAAGCCCCTGATGGCATCGGAGCAGGTGTACTTCGACGCCCTGGAAGGGGGGCTTGTGTGCCACGACTGTCATCAACGGGGGCAGGCGCCTGTGGCGGCGGAGCAGGCCCAATGGATGCGGCAGGCGCTGCAAAAGGGGGCATCCCAATGGATGAACACCCCGGATTGCTATGCGCCCTTCGCCCTGCTGCGGAAATTCGTGGAGCAGCGGCTGGATCGCCGGCTGAAAAGCACGGCAACCTTGCCGGAGTGACGGGACGGGGATTTTGCGGGAGGCGGCTTTTGAGTCAAAAGCCCCTCCCGCACCCACCCGAAAACCGGCTGGATCGAGATACAGCAGGGCAGATGATCAAAGGTTCATCCGTTCACACCCGGCGGTAGGTTTGCTCCAATGCTTCCGTCTTTTCCCTGATTTCCTCCGCAATGTCTTTGCAGGCCTTCTGCTTCATGCCTGCGCCCTTCCCCACGGCCAGAAGTTCCTGCATGCCGGGATCACGTCCGTTGCCATCGACGGTGGTGGTATGCTCGCCGTAATAGGTGGTGCTCCAGGTCAGGTCATAGGCAGGGGAAGGATGCCAGCAATCACATGATGCATCATAGCACCAGGTAAAGTTTTTCGCATGATCATCCCGATTGTGGGCAAACACATTGAAGCACATCCGGCGGTACATCTGCTCCAAATCCTGAGAATTGCTCCGGGACAGGATCTTTGTCAGCTTCATCAGCGTGTGATAATCCAATGACGGTGTGCGCCAGTCCACTTCAAGCAGCGCCGCTGCCGTCAGCATGTGATGCCGAACCATGCGTCCGTCCTGCTGTTCACGGTCAAAGCGACGGGCAGCAAAATAGCCTCCGCAATGCCGGGAGGGCATCAGCCGTGTTTCAGGCACAAGGATGCCGCAGGCCGCCGCACAATCCATGTAGGCTTTCTCCATGATGCCTACATCCGCTTCATCCCCTGATGCAGGAAATTTGATGATCCATGTATCCGTCATCACCTTAGGCCGGGCGCCGCCGCTGCTGCCGCCCAGGTGGAACATTTCGTCTAGATCCTGCACCTCTTCACGGTTCAGGATTTTCCGGCATTGATCTGCCATCTCATCCAAATCGAAGGGGGATGCTGTCCCCTGCATCTCCCATGCAGGGCGATAGGTGAGCGCACCCATACCTGAATCCCCCACCATGGCCAGCCTTTCCAAGGGCGACACGGACTCCGGCGGAATACCCCTTGCTTGCAGCATTCGGTTGACCAGCAGGCGTCCCCATGCATCCGGCAAACTGTCTGCGAACACGCCCCACAAGCCCTGAAAATGCTGTGCGGAGCGTACAAACACCTGCTGCTTCCCCGGCAGGGAAAAGGGACTGATGGCAAAGCCTGTCTCCAGCCATGCATCCCCGTAGGCGAAGGCGGCACGATGATCCGCCGTTTCCGCCAGGGTACCTACGAGCTTTTCATCCAGGTACACATCCACCTTATGTTCTTTCACGGAGCACCTCCTCAATGCTGCCGTAGGTCACCTCGGCAAACAGATGGCGAAGCTCCTCCGTGCAGTCCAGCGCAGCGCACAGCTTGGTAAGCGACAGCAGGGAGATTTGTCCGCTGGTTTCAAAGCGTTTGATGCTGCCGTAGCTGACGTTGCTCTTCTCGCTGAGCTGAAGCTGCGAGAGCCCCCGGCGCTTGCGCAGGCGGACGAAACGCTTGGCCAGGGCAAGGTCGATTTCCTCCGGCGTTTCCCAGGTAAAGTTCATTGCTTCCTCCTACAGCTCATATATGAGCTATAATTCATAATATAGCAGGAAAATAGATCGTATATGATCCGCTATGATGATACCATAGAAACCCTGTCTTTGCAATCGAAAGGAATCCTTCGGACACCCAGCTATTAGGGTTAGCCATGATTTTCGGTTGTGTTTATTCCAAGGGGCTTAACGGGTCGAAGACCCTCGCCCCTTGGAACCCTTCGGGTGCACTCCTTATAAAGGTTGTGGGTATTGTAAGAGAAGGGATTTTTCCTTACACATGAAACCCACTTGCATCCGAAGGGGAGCGGCGAAGGGGTGCAGGGGGCGACCGCAAAGCCCCCTGCGAAACTACTCAGTAAAGATGCAGGGATTCAACTTTCTTGTTCGAAATAAGGTCGTGTTTGTTCCAGAGGGCTTTCCGGTCGCCCTCTGGACTCCTTCAGGTGCACTCCTTATAAAGGTTGTGGGTATTGAAAGTAAATATTTTTACTTTCATAAGATGACTCCTTCATCCGAAGGGGCGGCGCCAAAGGGGTTTAAGGGGGCGATCGGAAAGCCCCCTTGATCAGCATAACGAAGTCTATGCAAATGGACGCATTCCCTGCAACGTTCTACTTTTGATTATTCCAGATAGCAATGGTCAATCTCCTTTAAGCCAAAAATCCCCGGAGACTTTTCGTCTCCGGGGAACCTATTTTACTTCACCAACATGCCCAGCAACTTCTGAGAGCGGTTCAGGAACTTGGTGATCTCCTCCGCCTCCAGGGGCTGTGCCGCCATGCGGGCCAGGTCGTACACCTGCTCGCACAGGAGCTTGGTGGTTTCATCCTCCCCATCCCGTGCGGCAAGGGCCTGCACGGTGGCGCTGCGCCGGTTCAGCACCAGGGTGAAATGATCCGGCATGGGGAAGGACTGGCCGTAGAAGCGGCTCATGTCCTTAAAGCGGCGGGTCTGCTCATCCTCGGTGACCATGGCCGCCATATCCGCATTGGCCAGGGATTCCAGCTTCACTTCCAGGTCATCCTTGCCCAGGGCCTTGCGGAACAGGGTCTGCAGCTTGTCTGCATCCAGCTCCTTGCCTTCCTCGGAGTCCTCCGTCAGGCCGGACACATCTGCATCCACCCGGGCGAAGGTTACGCTGTCCTCTCCGGAAGAATACTCCATGAAGGACAGGAAGTTGACATCAATGACAGTATCCATCACCGCCACGTCAATGCCCCGCTGGGTGTACAGATCCACCGACGCCGCCTGCCGCTTGGGATCGTTGGTGTAGTACACCTTCTTATCCGCCTTGCCCTCGTTCCGGGTCTTGTACTCCTCCAGGGTCAGGTACTCGTCCTTGGTGGTGCGCAGCAGCAGCACGTTCTTCACGCTTTCGAAGAACTTATTGTCCTTCATGCAGCCGTACTTCACGAAGGGGGCAATGTCGTTCCAGTAGCCCTCGTAGGTCTTCCGGTCGGTGGCAAACATGCCGGTCAGCTTATCCGCCACCTTCTTGGTGATGTGGGCGCTGATCTTCTTCACATAGCCGTCGTTCTGCAGGAAGGAGCGGCTCACGTTCAGGGGGATGTCAGGGCAGTCGATAACGCCCTTCAGCAGCATGAGGAATTCGGGGATGATCTCCTTGATGTTATCCGCCACGAAGACCTGGCCGGAGAACAGCTTGATCTCCCCTTCCCGGGTGCCGAAGTCGTTCTTCAACTTGGGGAAGTACAGGATGCCCTTCAGGTTGAAGGGATAATCCACGTTCAGGTGCACCCAGAACAGAGGATCCTCGTAGTCGGAGAACATCTTGTGGTAGAACCGCTTGTACTCCTCATCCGTGCACTCGCTGGGCTTCTTCAGCCACAGAGGCGCCACCTCGTTGATCAGGGAAGGCTTGGGCTCCTCCATGACCTTTTCCATCTTGGGGGTGCCGTCCTCGTTGGTTTCCCCTTCCACGGGCACTTCCTTTTCCACGGGCTTGGCGTTGGCGTCCTCCAGGTAAATGGGGGCGTTCATGTAGCCGCAGTACCGGTTCAGCACTTCCCGCACCCGGTACATTTCCAGGAACTCCTTATCCTCCTCCGTCAGGTGCAGGATAATGGTGGTGCCGTGCTCCTTCCGGCTGCCTTCGCTCATCTGGAAGTCCATGCCGTCGGCAGATTCCCAGTGCACAGGCTCCGCCCCTTCATTGCAGCTCAGGGTCTCGATCTCCACCCGGTCGGAGACCATGAACACGGAGTAGAAGCCCAGGCCGAAGTGGCCGATGATGCCCCCCTTCTCCCCGTCCTTTTCGCCCTGATAGTTCTTCAGGAACTCCTCTGCGCCGGAGAAAGCCACCTGGTTGATGTACCGGTGCACCTCGTCCGCCGTCATGCCGATGCCGGTGTCGGCGATGCGCAGCTCCTTCTTTTCCTTGTCCACGGTCACGGTCACCTGCATGGGCTCTTCCGTGCCGATGTGCAGCATGCGATACTTGGTGATAGCGTCGCAGGCATTGCTTACCACTTCACGAAGAAAAATATCCTTATCTGAATACAACCAGCGCTTAATGACAGGCATAATGTTCTGCGCGTCAATGGATACGCTGCCTTTTTCCATTTCAACAGCCATTGCTTTGGCCTCCTTGCCTTGATACGGTTCGTCACGCCGCTATACTTTCCTTGACTTTGACCATTGTAACACCGAACGGAGAGAATTGCAAGAACTTTTTAGCACTCGACGTACTAGAGTGCTGACAGCGAAACACAACCCCTTGCGTTTCCTATTAAAATAGGTTTGTTTTTTTCATGAATCGGGACAAATTAGTCTTGCCAATTTGGGCGACACAGATTATAATGTTCCCGGTCGATCTCCTAGGGTCTGTGATTGAAAGCCGATGCCAGTCGCAGGCAAAGCGGTCCACGTAATCCGTCCAAAGCGGCGGGGAGCATGGTGCGGTCTAGATGTAAGTCCGTCCGGGGCAAGCCCCGAGAGAAGTGCGTGAGGGCGCCGATGCGTTGAGCAACCTTCCAGACGGCGTGTGTGGGGTCAAAGATCAGGTCAGCCGAAAGAGATCACCTATTTTTTCATTCAGGGGGTTACCTAACCATGTACGAAGATAAGACGCTGGTATGCAAAGACTGTGGCGCTGAATTCGTTTTCACCGCCGGTGAACAGGAATTCTATGCCGAAAAGGGCTTCCAGAATGAGCCCACCCGTTGCAAGGCGTGCCGTCAGGCCCGCAAGGCAAGCCGTCCTGCTGCCGGCGCTCCCCGCGAGATGCACGACGCCATCTGCGCAAACTGCGGCAAGCCCACGCAGGTTCCTTTTGTTCCCCGTGAGGACCGTCCCGTTTACTGCAGCGAGTGCTTTGCCGCCCGTCGCGGATAAATTCACTCAACGACAGAAAATCGCTCTCTCCCTATGGAGGGGGCGATTTTTTCTAAAAATATTGCTTGCTTTTTCCTTTCGGGCGTGATAAGATAGATACGCTTTGATGTGTGTGATCTCCCTAAGGAGGTGGATTTCATGGGAAAGTTTTGTGAAATTTGCGAAAAGGGTACGATGAACGGCAACAACGTGAGTCACTCCAACCGCAAGAGCCACCGGACCTGGGCGCCCAATGTGCAGAGCGTCCGTGTTGTGGTGAACGGTTCTGTGAAGCGGATGAATGTGTGCACCCGTTGCCTGCGTAGCGGCAATGTGCAGCGCGCTCTGCCCAAGACCCAGGAAGAAGCCTGAGGTTTCACACGCATACTTGTCCCGTCTGTTGTGCGACAGACGGGGCTTTTTTTGTTTGCAGGGGGCTTTGCGATCGTTCTTATTTATGATACCTTTCCCCTGCACGGATCTTCATGCTGCGGTACACTTGCTCCAGCAGCATGACCCTGGCCAGCTGATGGGGAAAGGTCATTTTGCTCATGCTCATTTCCTCATTGGCCCGGGCGATCACCTTGTCGGACAAGCCCAGGCTGCCCCCGATGACGAACACAATGGAGGAATATCCCCGCTCCATCAGGGTGCTCAGGTGCTGGCTCATGTCCGGGGACGCCCACTGCTTCCCCGGAATGGTAAGGGCGATGACGTAATCCGAGGGGCGGATCTTTTGCAGAATGGCCTCCCCTTCCTTCTCCTTGATCTGCCTTTCCTGGGCAGGGGAAGGATCCTGGGGTTCCGGCAGGTCGGGCAGCTCGATTTCCTCCACCTTGCCGAAGCGGCTGAGACGCTTCAGGTACTCGTCCGCCATGGCACGGTAAGGCTTTTCCTTCATTTTGCCCACGGCGATCAGGGTCAGGGACATGGGGGTACCTCCTTCTTGTTTTCCACAATCATATCCCACATGGCCTGCAGGTAGCGATTGTCGGTAGCATCCTTGTGCCGTGCCAGATAGATGGACAGGGTCATTTCCTCCTCTTCAAAGGGGATGCCCACCCAGCCCGCTTCTGCCATTTCCTTCTGCAAAAAATTGACCCCCATGCCCACGGCGCCGTTTCTCACTTTTTTCACCCAGAGGAGGCTGTCCGGAGAGGCGACGGCATAGTGAATCTTCAGCTTCCGTGCCTGCGCCGCCTGCTCCAGCAGCTGAAAGGTGCGGTAATACCGATTAAACGCCGCAACGGGATACTGGGCAACGTCCTCCACCCGCACGCTTTGCTTCTTCGCCAGGGGATGCCACGGCGTGACAACGGCCATCATCCTTTCCCTGCGCAAAAGCTCCAGGTCATATTCTTCCCGATGGGCGGGGGCGCCGTTCAGGATGGCCATTTCACAGCCTTCGTCATCCAGCACCCGCTCTGCCAGCAGATCCGGCAGCTCGTCAAAGGAGATTTCCATATCCATGCCCGTTTTTTCCTTCAGGGCCTTCTGAAGGGCTGCCGGGTCGTTGCATCCCAAGGCGTTGGGCATGCTGTAGGCGCAGGCGATGAAAATGCGCCCGTTGGCCTGCTGGGCAAAGCCCTTGATGCGGATGCAGGCGGTGTCAAAGTCCGTTACGCACTTTTCCGCCTCCCGGGCGAAGGCTCGGCCGAAGGGGGTGGGGGTCAGGGTGCGGGCCTCCCGGTCAAACAGGGGTACACCGTATTCATCCTCAATGGCACGGATAGCCTTGCCCATGGCCTGGGGGGAGAGATACATCTGCCGGGCAGCCTTGGTAAAGCTGCCTGCCTCCATGGCGGCCAGCACGTAGCGCATACTGTGGATATCCATGACCTTTGTCTCCTTATGGGGTCGGCGCATGCCTGTGCGTTCAGGGGAGAAAGCCGGCTAAGCACCGGCAGGGCTGCGCCTGTATCTTTTTTTATTCTTCTGTATTAGTATACAAAAAGAAACCTGAAGTTTCAAGAAAGAAACTATTTACATCAACAATTTTTCTTTCGAACTTCGTTCAAGGGGGGCACCCTACTACTGGGGTTTCATGTTTCTTCCCGTCTATGCTTGTTCAAGGGGGCTTGACCGTCGTTCCGCAACCTCAATCGTCGCGGCTTACAGCCGCTCGTTTCGGTTGATGCGT
>CAVKHY010000084.1:0-10142 GCA_963656345.1 bacterium
GTGCACGGCCATCTGGTCGCCGTCGAAGTCGGCGTTGAAGGCGGTGCAGGCCAGGGGGTGCAGCTTAATGGCCTTGCCTTCCACCAGGATGGGCTCAAAAGCCTGAATACCCAAACGGTGCAGGGTAGGTGCACGGTTCAGCAGCACGGGATGCTCACGAATGACTTCTTCCAGAATATCCCACACTTCAGGACGAACCTTGTCCACCGCCCGCTTGGCGCTCTTCACGTTGTGGGCGATCTTCAGGGAAACCAGGCGCTCCATGACGAAGGGCTTGAACAGCTCCAGCGCCATTTCCTTGGGCAGGCCGCACTGATACAGCTTCAGTTCAGGGCCAACCACGATAACGCTACGGCCGGAATAGTCAACACGCTTGCCCAGCAGGTTCTGACGGAAACGTCCCTGCTTACCGCGAAGCAGGTCGCTCAGGCTCTTCAGTGCCCGGTTGCCGGGGCCGGTAACGGGACGTCCGCGGCGGCCGTTGTCGATCAGGGCGTCAACGGATTCCTGCAGCATCCGCTTTTCGTTGCGGACAATGATGTCCGGGGCGCCCAGCTCCAGCAGCCGCTTCAGGCGGTTGTTCCGGTTAATGACCCGGCGATACAGGTCGTTCAGGTCGCTGGTAGCGAAGCGGCCGCCGTCCAGCTGCACCATGGGGCGAAGATCCGGGGGAATCACAGGGATCACGTCCATGATCATCCACTCGGGCTTGTTGTGGCTCATGCGGAAGGCTTCTACCACTTCCAGCCGCTTTACGGCACGGGCACGCTTCTGACCTTCAGTGTCACGATCCCGTTCCTGCTCGGTCAGCTTGGCGATGGTGGCCTTCAGTTCTGCACTCAGCTGGTCAAGATCCAGCTCCTGCAGCATCTGCTTCACGGCTTCAGCGCCCATCTTCGCGACGAAGGAGCCCTTGCCGTACTTGCTTTCTACTTCACGATAGCGGGCATCGGAAATCAGCTCGTGCAGCTTCAGGTCGGTTTCGCCGGGATCCAGCACGATAAAGTTGGCGAAATACAGCACCTTTTCAAGGCTTCTGGGGCTGATATCCAGCAGCATGCCCATGCGGCTGGGAATGCCCTTGAAATACCAAATGTGGCTTACAGGGGCAGCCAGGGTAATATGACCCATGCGCTCACGGCGTACCTTGGCACGGGTTACCTGAACGCCGCACTTGTCGCAGATCTTTTCCTTATCCTTGAACTTGATCCGCTTGTACTTGCCGCAGGCGCACTCCCAGTCCTTCGTAGGTCCAAAAATGCGCTCGCAGTACAGGCCGTCCCGTTCAGGGCGGAGCGTACGATAGTTGATGGTCTCAGGCTTGGTGACTTCGCCGTGGGACCATGCAAGGATTTGCTCCGTGGAAGCCATGCCGATCTGGATGGCGTCAAGGTTGGTCAGTTCAAACAAAAGGGTCCACACTCCCTTCGATACCGGTCGATATCCATCAGCTCCTGTCCTGCCCGGCAACCCGGGCAGGACGGGAGGTGGTCAGTCAGCATTTATTCCAGCGGATCATCCAGGTCAATGTCGCCCAAACCATCCAGGTTGAAGGCGTCATCATCATCTTCACCCACAGAGAAGGTATCGTCGGTGAAGTCCCGCTCCATCACATCGTTGGAGGATTCGTCCTCTTCGATGGCGGGCATTGCGGCCGCAGGGGTTTCGGGTTCGGCTTCCTCTGCTGTGGAGGCAGCGCTTTCGGGCATCACCGTGTCTTCGGGATCCAGCTCGGGGATGACAATCTCCTGACGGTTGGCGTCCAGTACCTTAATGTCCAGACACAGTGCCTGCAGTTCCTTAATCAGCACCTTGAAGCTTTCAGGCACACCGGGGGCAGGAATGTTCTGACCCTTGATAATGGCCTCGTAGGTCTTCACACGACCCACCGTATCGTCGCTCTTCACCGTCAGGATTTCCTGCAGGGTGTTGGCGGCGCCGTAAGCTTCCAGTGCCCACACTTCCATTTCGCCGAAACGCTGGCCGCCGAACTGAGCCTTGCCGCCCAGGGGCTGCTGCGTTACCAGGCTGTAAGGACCGGTGGAACGGGCATGCATCTTGTCGTCCACCAAGTGGTGCAGCTTCAGGAAGTACATAATGCCCACGGTGACCGGGTTCTCGAAGTAGTTGCCGGTACGGCCGTCCCGCAGGCGGAGCTTGCCGTCGACGAACAGCTTCCGGTCTTCCTCGTTCAGGTCAAGCCGCAGGGGATGACCGTTGTGGAAGTGATACTCAGACATGTGAGGATCGTTGGGATCCTCGGGATTGGCCATGGTGTCGGCAGCCTTGTTCAGGCACTGACGGATTTCATCATAGGTAGCACCGTCGAACACAGGGGTGGCAATGTGCCAGCCCAGGGCACGGCAGGCCAGACCCAAGTGCACTTCCAGCACCTGACCCAGATTCATACGGCTAGGTACGCCCAGAGGATTCAGCACGATCTGCAGGGGAGTACCGTCGGGCAGGAAAGGCATGTCCTCTTCACGGAGGATCCGGGACACAACACCCTTGTTGCCGTGACGGCCTGCCATCTTATCGCCCACGGAAATTTTCCGCTTCTGTGCCAGGTAGACACGAACCATCTGATTCACGCCGGGGGCTACTTCGTCCTTGTTTTCGCGGGTGAAGATCTTCACGTCCACCACGATGCCGCCCTCACCGTGGGGCACACGCAGGGAGGTGTCGCGGACTTCACGGGCCTTTTCGCCGAAGATGGCGCGGAGCAGACGCTCTTCAGCCGTCAGTTCCGTCTCACCCTTGGGGGTTACCTTACCCACCAGAATGTCGCCGGTCTTGACCTCGGCGCCGATGCGGATGATACCGCCCTCGTCCAGATCCTTTACCGCATCATCGCTGATGTTGGGAATGTCACGGGTGATTTCTTCCGGTCCCAGCTTGGTTTCCCGGGCTTCAGACTCGAATTCTTCAATGTGAATGGAGGTGTAAACGTCCTCCTTCACCAGCTTCTCACTCAACAGCACGGCGTCTTCGTAGTTGTAGCCTTCCCAGGTCATGAAGCCGATCAGAGCGTTGCGGCCCAGACCGATTTCACCCTTCTCCGTGGAAGGACCGTCTGCCAGCAGGTCGCCCTTTTCGATCTTCTGACCGGCGGAAACAACGGGGCGCTGGTTAATGCAGGTGCCCTGGTTGGATCCGGTAAACTTGGTCAGATGATAGGTGTGGCGCTCGCCAAACTCGTCCTTAATGACCACGCTGTCGCCGCTGACCTTGTCCACCACGCCGCTTTCCTTGGCCAGGATGCACACGCCGGAGTCATGGGCGGCACGGTATTCCATGCCGGTGGCCACCAGCGGAGCTTCAGGCACCAGCAGCGGCACAGCCTGACGCTGCATGTTGGAACCCATCAGAGCACGGGTAGCGTCGTCGTTTTCCAGGAAGGGAACCATAGCGGTTGCCACGGAAACCACCTGACGGGGGCTTACGTCGATATAGTCAACCTTCTTGGCGGGAATTTCAATAATGTCGGCCTTGTCACGAACCATGACCCGGGGATTGCGGAAAGTGCCGTCCTCGTTCAGGGGTTCGTTGGCGGTGGCGACCTTGTAGAAGTCTTCCTCATCGGCTGTCATGTAGTGGATTTCATCGGTCACGCGGCCGTTGTCCACCTTCCGGTAAGGAGCCTCGATAAAGCCGTACTCGTTGATCCGGGCGTAGGATGCCAGAGAACCGATCAAGCCGATGTTGGGACCTTCAGGGGTCTCAATGGGGCAGATACGGGCATAGTGGCTGTAGTGCACGTCACGAACTTCGAAGGAAGCACGGTCACGGTTCAAACCGCCGGGGCCCAGGGCGCTCAAACGGCGCTTGTGGGTCAACTCAGCCAGCGGGTTGGGCTGATCCATGAACTGGCTCAACTGGGAAGAACCGAAGAATTCCTTAATCGCAGCGCTGACGGGACGGATGTTGATCAGGTCGCCGGGCTTCATGTCCACGGAATCCTGGGTGTTCATCCGCTCACGAACCACACGATCCAAACGGCTCATGCCGATACGGATCTGGTTCTGCAGCAGTTCGCCTACGGAGCGGACACGGCGGTTGCCCAAATGGTCAATGTCGTCCGTGGTGCCCAGCCCATAGGGGAGACCCAGCATGTAGCTGACGCTGGCCACAATATCGTCTGCCAGGATGTGCTTGGGCACCAGGCTGGCCACGTTCTCCCGCACGGCTTCCATCAGCTGATCCGGCTCCACGGAGGCAATGATCTCCCGCAGGGTGGGCAGATGCACCATTTCCAGAATGCCGGCTTCCTTGGGGTCGAAAGGCAGGTAGGCGGAGGCGTCAACAAAGTTGTTGCCGATAACCTTGCGAACTGTGCCTTCAACTTCCACCCACACCACGTTCACGCCGGCGTTCTGCACATTGCGGGCAGTTTCAAGCTCAATCAGATCGCCCTTCTTGACCATAACCTCGCCGTCCTGGGGATTCACAATATCCTCGGCAGCCACGTGACCGTTGATTCGGGTAGCGATGGACAGCTTCTTATTAAACTTGTAGCGACCTACGCGCATCAGGTCGTAACGCTTGGGATCGTAGAACAGGCTGTTGAACAGGTTGGTGGCGCTTTCCAGACTGGCAGGTTCGCCGGGCTTCTGACGCTTGTAGATTTCGATGAGGCCTTCCTCACGGCTCTTGGCATTGTCACCCTTGGCAATGGTAGCCTCAAGACGCTCGTCGTCACCCAGCAGCTCCAGAATTTCGGAATCCGTGCCGTAGCCCAATGCACGGAGCAGCACCGTCAGGGGCAGCTTCCGGGCACGGTCAATACGCACCCACAGCACGTCGTTGGAGTCGGTTTCGTACTCCAGCCAGGCGCCTCGGTTGGGAATGATCTGGGAAGAATACAGCGGCTTGCCGGCCTTGTCCAGCGCACAGTCAAAATAGACGCCGGGAGAACGAACCAGCTGAGACACGATGACGCGCTCGCCGCCGTTAATGATAAAGGTGCCATGGTCGGTCATCAGCGGGAAATCGCCCATGAACACATCAGATTCTTTAATTTCACCGGTTTCCCGGTTCTTCAGGCGGACAAAGACCTTCAGCGGTGCGGCGTAGGTCTTGTCACGTTCACGGCATTTCTCCAGAGAATCCTTCGGCTCCTCCAGTGTATAATCCACGAACTCGAGCACCAGATTACCATTATAGTCGGTAATCGGTGAAACATCGGCTAAAACTTCACGCAGGTCGGTTTCGAGAAAGCGCCTATACGAATCCTTCTGAACCTCGATCAGGTCGGGCATGTCCAGAACCTCGTCAATGCGCGAAAAGCTCATGCGCTTGCGGAGCTTCCCCATTTGAACCTCATGCACCATGGTACGCCATCACCTGCTGCGGGTTTTGGCTTTCACCATGGCACTGATGTGCCTGACGGTTCCTTCCATGGCGGAATTGGTACGTTCGGAAATTGTTAATCGGCAGACGGATCCTACGGCACCTTGGCCGTTTGAGGAAAATGACGATTTGCTGGAAATCTGGTTTCCACAAATGATCAACTGCGATGCAGCACTGATTCATTATCAGGATCAGTATATCCTGATTGACTGCTGTTCCAAGGCTTACGCCAAGCGGCTGCTGATTCTGCTGGATGGTCTGGGCGTAACGAAAGTGGACGCCATTTACAACACCCATCCTCATCACGATCACCTGCTGGGCTTTGCACAGATCGCAGATCACGTGCAGGTGGGAAAGCTGGTGCTGGGCTTCCCGGCGGACACCACCAAACATGCGGCGGAAGTGGTGGAAGAAGCGGAAAAACGGGGCATCCCGGTGACTTATTTTGCGGATGGGGATGAAATCTCCATTGGCCCGGCAACAATGAAAATTTATATGAAGGGCGACGAGGATTGGAGCCTAAATAACCGTTCCGCCATGATGCGCCTGGTGGACGGGGACTGTAGCATCCTCTTCACGGCTGACATGGAAAAGAAGGCACTGGATCGTGCGGTGGAAACCATTCCGGCAGAGGAGCTCCGCAGCGATATTTTGAAGCACCCTCATCATGGTCTGACGGTGCTGACGGATGCGTTTGCCCAGGCGGTGGCGCCCCAACTGTCCATTATCACCAATAACACTCGAGTGACGGACACCACCTATAATCTACGCCTGCGGAAAATTCCCTACATCTATACTTCTTCCGGATATACCCATCTGGTGACAAACGGGGAAAGTTGGTTTGTGGAAGTGGTGAAGGCGGAGAAGATGCAGGCTGCACAGAAGGCTTTTCTGAAAGATTCTTCCAATGTGACCCAGTGGATTCCGTCGAATCCGTGACCGGAAAAGACCGAAAAATACAAGAGATCAATGCTGTTACTTTTTCACGAAAAAACTTTGAAAATTCGGGTTTTTCCCCTTAGAAATTCGTTGACAATGAGAAAAATCAATGATAAGATAATTGAGTTGATTTGCATACCTTGTATTCGTATGCCCTTTTCGGGTTGCGATCAAGCGGGAAGGGAGAGATTCGAGCCATGGAGAACTTGAAGCATGCAGACAAAAAAGTTGTCGGCACCAAGCAGGTGATGCGGGCCCTGAATGCAGGTCTCCTCGCCAAGGTGTATGTGGCCAACGATGCGGACACGTTCCTGTTTCAGCGGGTTGTCCGGGCGGCAGAAGACGCCGGGATTTCCACGGTCAGGGTCGCGACCATGAAAGAGCTGGGGGATGCCTGCCGCGTTGCGGTGCCCACCGCAGCAGCCGGGCTGCTCAAGTAAGATCCCCATCATTCCATTCACCTACAAGTTTCCGAGGGTTGCGGAAATTTTAGGATATTATTCAGGAGGTGCTTCCATGCCCACGATCAATCAGTTGATCCGTAAGGGACGGGAAAAGGTTACGAATAAGTCCACTGCGCCTATTCTGCAGGGTTGCCCGCAGAAGCGCGGTGTTTGCCTGAGCGTGAAGACGACCACGCCCAAGAAGCCCAACTCCGCCCTTCGGAAGATCGCAAGAATCCGTCTGACGAACCAGATTGAAGGTACCTGCTACATCCCCGGTATCGGCCACAACCTGCAGGAGCATAGCGTTGTGCTGATCCGTGGCGGCCGTGTGCGCGACCTTCCTGGCGTTCGCTATCACATCATTCGCGGTGCTCTTGATACTGCCGGTGTTGCTAAGCGGATGCAGGCTCGTTCCCTGTACGGCGCTAAGCGCCCGAAGAAGTAAGCTTTCCTGCTTTCGCCTGCTGCCCGATCACGCCGGTTGACCTTTGCCTCGGCCCGCTGACTGCCGGAACGCCGTCATGCGATCAACGGAGGTTTGGGGTTGCCGCCGGCCCGGATAGATTCGATTCGGGGACGGCATGATGCTGACATGCTGTCGTAGGGAGAGAAAGCGTTGAGCTTGCCCGAAAAAGAACGAACGAGAACGAAGCTACATTGAGGAGGGAAACCTATGCCCCGTCGCGGATTTGTACCTAAGCGCGAGGTGCTGCCGGATCCTGTTTACGGGACCACGACCGTCACCAAGCTGATTAACCAGATCATGCTGGATGGCAAGCGCGGTGTTGCCCAGAATGCTTGCTACAGCGCATTTGAAATGGTTGCTGAAAAGACCGGCAAGGACGCCAACGAGGTGTTCCAGGCTGCTCTGAATAACGTTGCTCCCCAGCTGGAAGTAAAGGCTCGCCGTGTTGGCGGTGCTACTTACCAGGTGCCTATGGAAATTCGCCCCGAGCGTCGTCAGACGCTGGCTCTGCGCTGGATCGTGGACTTTGCCCGTAAGCGCGGCGAAAAGACCATGGCCGAGCGTCTGTGCGGCGAAGTGATCGACGCCAGCAACAACACCGGCGCTGCTGTGAAGCGTAAGGAAGAAATGCACCGTATGGCCGAGGCCAACAAGGCGTTTGCCCACTATCGGTGGTAATGAGCAATATCAGTTTTTCCCTGAAGCCTGCCACCGTAGAAAGGAGAGCGTAACACCATGGCAAGAAGCCATCCGCTTGAGAGAGTGCGCAACATCGGTATTATGGCGCACATCGACGCCGGCAAGACGACGACGACCGAGCGTATTCTGTACTATACCGGCAAGACTCACCGCATTGGTGAGGTGCATGACGGTGCTGCCACCATGGACTGGATGGTCCAGGAGCAGGAGCGCGGCATCACCATTACGTCTGCTGCCACCACCTGCATTTGGCATGATCCCCGGGATCCCCAGAATCGCAACCGGACTTACCGGATCAACATCATCGACACCCCCGGTCACGTGGACTTCACCGTTGAGGTGGAGCGCTCCCTGCGCGTGCTGGACGGCGCTGTATCCGTCTTCTGCGCTAAGGGCGGCGTTGAGCCCCAGTCTGAAACCGTTTGGAAGCAGGCTGAGACCTACAAGGTGCCTCGTATGGCGTATGTCAACAAGATGGACATCACCGGCGCAAACTTCTTCCGTGTCGTTGACATGATGAAGGAACGCCTGGGTGCCAATGCTGTGCCGATTCAGCTGCCCATCGGCGCCGAAGCTGATTTCCGCGGCATCATTGACCTGGTCAAGATGCGTGCAGAAGTCTACTACGACGATGAGGGCAAGGACGTGCGGGATGAGGACATCCCTGCCGACCTGATGGATCTGGCTCAGAAGTATCATGATGAGATGATCGAAAAGGTTGCTGAGACCGACGACGCTCTCATGGAAAAGTATTTCAGCGGTGAAGAGCTGACCACCGACGAGGTCATGGCTGCTATCCGTAAGGCGACCATCGCCTGCACCATGAACCCCGTGCTGTGCGGCACTTCTTACCGTAATAAGGGCGTGCAGCCCCTGCTGGACGCTATCATCGAGTACATGCCCTCTCCTATGGACATTCCTGCCATTAAGGGCACCGATCCCGATGATCCCGAGAAAGAATTGGTTCGCCATCCCTCCGATGATGAACCCTTCTCTGCTCTGGCATTCAAGATCATGGTTGACCCCTTCGTTGGTAAGCTGGCCTTCTTCCGTGTCTACTCCGGCCACCTGGCCGCCGGCAGCTACGTGATGAACTCCACCAAGCAGAAGCGCGAGCGTATGAGCCGTATCATGCTGATGCACGCAAACCACCGTGAGGAAGTCACCGACATCTACACCGGTGAAATCGCAGGCGCCGTGGGTCTGAAGGACACCACCACCGGCGACACCCTGTGTGATGAAAATCACCAGATCATTCTGGAATCCATGGTGTTCCCCGATCCCGTGATCGAGGTTGCCATTGAGCCCAAGACCAAGGCCGGTCAGGATAAGATGACCATGGCTCTGCTGCGTCTGGCTGAAGAAGATCCTACCTTCAAGACCTACACCAACAAGGAAACCGGTCAGACCATTATCGCCGGCATGGGCGAGCTCCACTTGGAGATCATCGTCGACCGTCTGCTGCGTGAGTTCAAGGTAGAAGCTTCCGTTGGTAAGCCTCAGGTTACCTACAAGGCTACCATCCGCAAGGATGTGAAGGCAGAAGGCCGTTTCGTCCGTCAGACCGGTGGTCACGGCCAGTATGGTCACTGCTGGATTGAACTGTCCCCCAACGAACCCGGCAAGGGCTACGAATTTGAATCCCGTATCGTGGGCGGCGTGATTCCCAAGGAATTCATCGCTCCTATCGATGCCGGTATTCAGGGCGCTGCCAAGGCTGGCTATCAGGGCTTCGAACTGGTAGACTTCAAGGCTGCCGTTGTGGACGGTTCTTATCACGATGTTGACTCTTCTGCACAGGCTTATGAAATTGCCGGTTCTATGGCCTTCAAGGCTGCACTGGAAAAGGCAAACCCCGTGCTGATGGAGCCCATGATGAAGGTAGAAATCATCGTTCCCGATCAGTATCTGGGCGACGTGATGGGCAACGTGTCCAGCCGCCGCGGCCGTGTTGACGGCACCGAGATGCGTGGTCAGGATCAGATCATCCACGCCTTCGTTCCGCTGAGCGAAATGTTCGGCTACACCACCGACCTGCGTTCTCGTACCCAGGGTCGCGGCATGTTCACCATGCAGTTCGACCACTACGAGGAAGTGCCGAAGTCCGTGGCTGAGAAGATCATTGGCGAGCGGGCTAAGAAAGACTAATTCACTTCATTGATAGACTTGCAATGAACGAGGAGGAATTTTCCCATGGCTAAGGAGCATTACGAGCGGAAAAAGCCCCATGTCAACATTGGCAC
>CAVKHY010000085.1:0-10074 GCA_963656345.1 bacterium
GTGTAGAAGATCCAGTTCACCAGGTCGTACTTGTCCTTGAAGTGGTAGTAGAAGCTTTTGCGGTTCATTTCGCAGGCTTCACAGATATCCCCCACGGTGATCTGGCTCAGGGGGCGCTTCTTCATCAGTTCCTTCAGGGAATAGGCCAGTACCTTCTTGGTAATGCTGCCCTCTGCCATGGGTGCTTCCTCCCTCTTCCTTGTCCGAATACAACCATTGTATCACAGAAAAATGACATGAACATGAACGAAACGGACAAAATTGAAATATGTTGCAAGGGGCAGAACGTCTTCGGATGAAGCCATGCTTCCGTGCAGGCTTCGCAGGGGAAAAAGACCGGACAAAGCCTGCCCATGAAAGCATTTACCCTTGCCATGAAAGTATTTACCCCTTTTCTGCGACCCTTTTCCTGTGAAAAAAAGTGTGCTATACTACCATACGGTGAATCTGTAAGAAAGGATTGATGAACATGAATAAGAATCCTATTGTGCTGGACGTTAATCATATGATGGCGGATACCCTGGGCTTCCAATACGGCATCAGCCGGGGACAGGTAGAGGAGTATGCGCCCTTTGCCGCTGCGGCCAATCAGGCTGTGCAGCATGCTCGTGGCACGGGCAAGATGGGCTGGACGGAGCTGCCTTATAACCAGGAAGAAGTTGTCGCTAAGATCGAGAAGATGGCTGCCCGGGTACGGGAGCAGTTCGACACCTTCGTGGTGCTGGGCATCGGCGGCAGCGCCCTGGGCCCCATCGCCGTGCAGCAGGCCCTGAATCACCTGCATTACAATGATCTGCCTGCGGAAAAGCGGGGCGGCCCCCGCCTGTACGTGGAGGACAATATTGACCCGGAGCGGATGCGCGCCCTGCTGGACGTTATCGATGTGAAGCACACCTGCTTCAACGTGATCACCAAGTCCGGCGCCACGGCGGAGACCATGAGCCAGTACCTGACCATTTCTGAGCTGCTGAAGAAGGAAGTGGGCGAGAAGTGGGCAGATCACATCATCGCCACCACGGACAGCGAAAAGGGCAACCTGATTAAGCTGGCCAAGGAGAACGGCTTCGAACTGTTCTACATTCCCGACTCCGTAGGCGGCCGGTTCTCCGAACTGTGCCCCGTGGGTCTGGTGCCGGCTGCGGTGTGCGGCATTGATATCCGGGCCATGCTGGAAGGCGCCGCCGCCATGGATGCGCGCTGCAAGAGCGACGATGTGTGGCACAATCCTGCCCTGCTGGAAGCGGTGCTGCAGTACATCTGCATGGAAGATATGGGCGTGAACATCAACGTCACCATGCCCTATGCGGACAGCCTGAAGTACATGGCGGACTGGTTCTGCCAGCTGTGGGCGGAAAGCCTGGGCAAGAACGTGACCCGGAAGGGTATGGCCAAGAACTGCGGCCAGACCCCGGTGAAGTCCCTGGGCGTTACCGACCAGCACAGCCAGCTGCAGCTGTACACCGAAGGCCCCTATGACAAGGCCATCACCCTGCTGAAGGTGGAGAACTTCCGGGCGGAAAGCCCCATTCCCCACGGCTGTGAAGCCTTCCCCGACGTGGCCTTCCTGGGGGGCAAGAGCCTGAATCAGCTCATCGAGGCGGAGCGTCAGGGCACCGAGTACGCCCTGATGAAGAAGGGTCGCATGAGCCAGACCATCATCCTCCCCGAGGTGAATGCGCACACCATCGGCCAGCTGATCTTCTTCTACGAAATGGCCACCGCCTATGCCGGCGAGTTGCTGGACATTGATGCTTTCAACCAGCCCGGCGTGGAGGAAAGCAAGATCGCTTCCTATGCGGTGCTGGGCAACACCTCCGAGAAGTATGCCCTGAAGGCCGCCGAAATGGCCAAGCGCCCGGCGGAAAAGAAGGAGTATATTCTGTAAGACCTTCGCCTGAATGGTTCCTTATTCCGACACGCGGTGCATCTGCCCCTCATTTCGGAATAGGCACATTCCCCGCAAGATACAGCAATCCCGGCAAGGCTTTCCGCTTTGCCGGGACTTTTTTGCAATATCCAATTCGTGCCCGAAGGGCTTCCGGGAAAATCTCTATTCCGCAATCGGGTGCAGCTGCACCCTTTGTCGGAATAGCATACGCACTTCATCACCCAATGGTGATACTCACCGCTCCATCTTGCGCCACGGTCATTTTTGCCCGCTGCAGGTACCGGGTGAAGAAGTTTTCCTTTTCCTTTTCCGTCATGGTGATCCAGGAGCCTTGGAGGGCGATGTTCATCATCTCTCTCAGGTTCAGGGGCTGCCCACCTTCTCCGGCAAGGAAGTGCTGAATTTGCTCCTGTATGCCGTTGATAAGAGTGGTGGTTTTGATGGTGTAGGAGGCGGCGGTGCAGAAGTCGTCAATAAAGCAGAAGGGGATGTTGTGGATGGTCAGGGCGTCCATGATGGCCAGGCCGGTCTTCCGCTTCTCCAGCATCACCAGAAAGCGAACCCCTTCCAGCTGACGGATCATGGCCCAATAGTCGCTGTCCGAGGAAACCAGAATCACGGCATCCACCCCGGAGGTGTACACTTCCCGGCTGGTGCGCACCGCCAGGGTCATGTCGCACTGGGATTTGTTCTGGTTCACCCGGGGCACCAGAATGTGCTCGATTTCGAAGGAAGCCTTCTCCGATGCGGCGGTGTGCAGCATTTTGTCCACCAGGGTGGACCACTGATCCGTGGTGTACTCGCTGTCAAACAGCAGCACCTTGGCGATTTTGCACAGCTGATAGGCAGGCAGGCTGCTCAGGGCGGCAGCCAGCTTCACGGCGTCGGCGTTTTCGCAGTCCACCACCACCACGCATTTCTTGCTGGACTGCAGCAGGTTTTCCAGGTTCCGCATGGTGTGATTGCCGGCACTGCGCACCAAGGACAGGTTCTCAAATCGATCTTCGTGCCGCTCGTACAGGATGCGGACGAACTTCTCGTCCGTGTAGAGGATATTGCCCTTGCTTTCCGGGGAGGCGGACACCGCGTCCCAGTTGATCCAGCACTGGAAGGGATACCGGAGCCGGTCGCTGTTGTAGATTTCCCCTGCCTTTTTCAGGTTCTCCTTCTTGGTGCCTCCGGGCATGATGAACAGGGGACGGATATACTCCCACTTGACCCATTCCGGAAACAGGGAGGCGACGGTGTTGATCCGGTTGCTCAGCTCAATGTTGATGGCCACGATGTAGTCGTCCACATCTGGCCGCTGCTTGTACAGCCGAACCCCGTCCCTGGCTAATGTTTCCACGGCGTCGGTGGGAATCAGATCCGGCACGGAGCCGATGTTTTTGATGTTCAGCCAGAATTCGTGGACAATGGCTTTGTAGTTTCTTTCCATGGCGGCACGGATGCGGCATAGGTTGCGGATGATGCGGGCGTCCTTGTTTTGTTCCAGCTCGTCGTAGGTTTTGATCAGGAAATTGGCGGCGTTTTCGTCCCCGAAGAATTCTTTGCCGATGCCGATCAGGTAGGCTGTAATGGATACGAGGGTATAGGTGGCGTTTCGGTATTCATTGTAGGCAGCCCGCTTTTCCTGAGAGGACGGGGATTGTTCCTCCGCCTCTTCTGCTTTTTCTTCCTCGTCGGAGAAGGTGATCAGGCTGGCCAGCGCGGTAATGTCTTTGGTTGTGATGGTTTGGCGCTTTGGTGTGGGCGTTGTCTTTGCTTTATGGGTCATGGGTACATCTCCCTTCCAAATAAAAAATAAGGATGTTCGGTTGTTTCGCAAGCCGTCATCCCTATTATACCGTATTTTGATGAAAGGGGCAAATGTGATTCGGTAAAGGATATTATGCGTTCAAGTACCTCTGCTGAAATTGACTAGGAGTAAGAATTTCCGGTTTTTCGATTGCAATATCGCAGAAATCTTTATCACCTGTAATCAAAATGTCCACATCTGCCGAAATGGCAGAATAGAGCACCTTCTCGTCATCCTTGTCCCGAATGGTGAACCAGTCATGCTTGGGCAATGTTTGGGGCGTATGAACCATTTCATACGGAATGCTTTCGAACAACCGATCCAGCGCAGCAACCAAAGCAGGCTTCTTCCGCCGGACAACCTCATAGCATTCGTCTATCACATAGGAGCTGAGTACCAACCGGTGGTCTTCCATGATTCGCAGCATCATGTTCTGCATGGATGTGCTGCGGAAAATCACGGCAGAAAGCAGGACGTTCGTATCCAGCATGATTCAACGCTCTCTTTCTTTCCGAACTTCCTTCACCATGGCGACCACATCCTCATCACTGTGCAGATGGTTTTCCTCCGCAAAGCCGTTGAAGGCATCCTGTGCCTGCTGCAATGCCAGCATTGCCGGATTGGTCAGCACGTATTGACCATTGCATTCCACAAAGGCAACCTTGTCCCCATCATTCAGCTTCAGGGCACGGCGAATGCTGATGGGCAAGGTGATCTGTCCCTTGCTGGTGATCTTCGCAAGTTCCATAAGCAACGCTCCTTTCATGGAATTCCTTGAATTCCTTACTTATAGTATAAACGAAAGCTCTGCTAAATGCAATAGAGCCGCTCACTTACCCTTGGAACCCTTCGGGTCACCCTACTACTAGGGTTTGCAATTTCTTGTCGTTCATTCATTCCAACCCAGCTGCTTTTCGGGGGTGGCTGTGGCTGGGGAGCCTTTGGCACAATCCCCCACCCCTCACTTCCCAAACATTTCCTTATGGCTTTCCTCCACGGTTTCCATGTCCTCCAGGTAGAGGTACTGGATGATGCACTCGTACCGGTAGTAGTTCAGCATCATCATTCGGGGGAAGCCCACCATTTCCATGAACAGGCCGGACAGGGGCGGGGGCATGGACAGCCCCACCGCCAGCCGGGTCACCTGCCGGATGTCGTAGCGGAAGGTGTTGTCGCTGCACATGCGGCTGATCATGCTTTCGGATAATCCGCAGCGGAAGGCGGCTTCCCGCTGGGTGCCGCATCGGTCGGCAATGAGCTTCGACAGCGCCTGGGCAGGGGTGCGGGGCAGGGCGGAAAGATAGGCGGCGTCTTGCGCCATGGTCTCCTCCCGGGTCATGCTGTCGGTCACGTCCGGATCCACCGGCACGTACCGGTCGTTGAACCCCTGCTCGGAGCAAAGCACCCCCACGGGGGCAGCGGCAGGGGCAAAGCGATATTCCCGGCGGAATTTCAGGCAGCACTCGTCCACGTGCCCCCGGGCCCACTCCGTCAGCTGAATCCCGTCCTCGGTCTTCTCCACATAAAAGGGATGATCCAGGCACACGTGCCCCTCGGCATACAGGAAGCCCCGGGAGCGGATCAGATCCCGGAAGGCTTCATCCTCCCCGTACAGCCGGGTAAAACTCCCCCGGTCAATGACGAAGGTTTCCCCCGCCTTCAGCCGATCCCCGGAAAAGGCAAAGGGGCGGATGTAGCGGCCGTCCACATAGTTGCAGGCGCCCTTGGCCGCCGTGGAGCCCAGGAGGATCATCCGGGTGCGGATCAGGGACTTGGGACGCTGCAAGTCCCGGGCAATGCGGTAGATCACCTTGTCCACCCGATCCCCAGTGTTCATGTTCTTCCCTTCGGTTTCCTCCCAGTACAGGCGCATAAGGGGCACCAGCAGCCCCCGGGGCAGCATGGCGGCATAAGCAAAATAATCCGCCTGCCGCTCCACCCACCGCACATCCTTGGCTCCGCTCCGGGAAGCCTTGTCCGCCTCCTTATATTGCAGCAGCCGGAGATCCGCCCGGTGCAGCTGCTGCAGGGTGAGGAACATGGTGTGAAACTCGTAGTGGGCGCATTCGTGATAGATGGCCAGGTCGCTGCCGGCCTCGTCCTTCCGGGCGGCATTGGCGTTGAGGACGATGGTCTTCCCCGGCACACGCACCATCTCATACCCGTCCTCCTCCGTGGCGACCTGCACTTCCCCTTCCTCTAGAAAGAGCATGGCACGGCTCCAACGGTTCTCATGCAGGGGCAGGGTGCGAACCGTCAGCCCCAGGGCCTGGGTCAGCGCCATGGGGCCCCGCCGGCGGAGGATGGTCATGGCCCCGTCCCCCAAGGCTTGGCGGAGCCGCTGACGGAACAGCTCCTCCATGTCCTCGCTGCGGAGGATGGGCACCAGATAGTCGGACAGCTCCGGCACATCCGCAGGCGCAGGCGGGTCGAAGAACACGGCAGGGATCTCCCCGATGCGCTGAATCCCCTCCTCCATGCGGAAGCCGGTAATGAAGTACACCTGCCGCAGGAAGTACCGGGGCAGCTGATTTTCCCCGGCAATGCCCAGCCGCACTCGTGCCCCGGCGTGGATCATCAGCCCGGTGCGTGTCACCTGATAAAACCGGAACTTTCCCAGCTTACTGCCTTGGCGGTCGAAAAACAGGCGGTAGCCTTCCCCGGGCATCAGCCCCAGATCCCCCGCCGGATCAATGTGCAGATCCGCCAGGGCTGCCCCCTGCAGGCAGCCCTCCATTTCCTGAAGCATTTCATCCCCGAAATGGCGGATGATGTAGTCCCCCATGCGCTGCAATACCGGCGCCCATTCCTGCTGCTTTTCCATAGACTCTCGATCCTTCCCGTCCACACCGACAAGAGCATCATAACATAGAGAACGAGCGTTTGCAAGGGGAACAAGAACGGATATTCGAGAAAGTGGCAGAGCCACTTTCTCGAGTTTTGCACTCAGTCGTTGGTCGCTTCGCTCCCGGCCACTCCTTCGTGTAAGGAAGCAATCCTTCGGATTGCTGCGGGAATTGCCGCACAGGGGCTTCGCCCCGTTTGAACGCCCCGAAGGGGTTCGCTGGTTTTCGATTGACAGTCGGAGGGTTTGCGAACCCTCCAACACCACCCGGGGGTTGTTGACAGTCTGTGCATTCCTTCGGATTGCCGCGATGCTTCGCCTCTTTTCTATGCCCAAACCCCCGAAGGGTCTAGCCCGACCACACCCCCGGTCTGCGTCGCTCCGCATTCCGAATTCCACTCTCCACTCTCCACTCTTCACTCTCCACCCACCCCATTCCGCATTCCGAATTCCTCATTCCTCATTCCCCCTCCCTCTTGCATCCCCTTTCCATCTGCGCTATAGTGGTGGAGGAAAAATCAAGGAGATGATTGAAATGTGGGTTGTCCTTGCATTCGGTTCTGCTTTCTTTGCCGGCGTGACCTCCATCCTTGCCAAGTGCGGCATCCGCAAAACGGATTCCACCGTGGCCACGGCGTTGCGCACCATCATTGTGCTGGCGTTTTCCTGGATCATGGTGCTGCTGGTGGGCTCGCAACATCAGCTGGGGCAGGTGGACGGACGTTCCCTGCTGTTTCTGGTGCTGTCCGGCCTGGCCACCGGGGCAAGCTGGCTGTGCTACTTCCGTGCCCTCCAACTGGGGAACATCAACAAGGTGGTGCCCATTGACAAGTCCAGCACGGTGCTGACCATTCTGCTGGCGGTGCTGCTGCTGGGAGAATCTCTCACCTGGACGAGCGGCCTGGGCATCCTCCTCATTGCCGCCGGCACCTTCCTGATGCTGGAGAAGAAGGACACCCAAAACGTCACCGCCAAGGACAGCCGATGGCTCTGGTACGCCCTGGGTTCCGCCCTGTTCGCCAGCCTGACCGCCATTCTGGGCAAGGTGGGCATCACCAACGTGGAATCCAACCTGGGCACCGCCCTGCGAACCGGGGTGGTGCTGATCATGTCCTGGATGATGGTGCTTGTGACCGGCAAGGGGAAGGAGCTAAAGCACATCGAGGGGAAGGAGCTGGGGTTCATCTGCCTGTCAGGTCTTGCCACCGGGGCAAGCTGGCTGTGCTATTATAAAGCGCTGCAGGACGGGCCTGCCAGCGTGGTGGCGCCCATTGATAAGCTGAGCATTCTGGTTACGGTGCTTTTCTCCCGGGTGGTATTTCAGGAGAAGCTGAGCAAAAAGGCGGCGGCAGGCCTGGCCGCCATTGTAGCCGGCACCCTGCTGATGCTGGTGAAGTGACCGGTTTTCCCGTTCTTTCCTGATCCCCCAATTTGCCTGTAAAGGAGCGATTCCCATGAAGAAGAAGTCCTTCTTCACCTCTCTGCTTGCCCTGCTGCTTGCCCTGTTCATGGTGCTGAGCCCGTCGGAAGGGCTGCTGTCCCTGCTGGCCCCTGCCCAGGCTTCCGCCATGACCCTTACGGCGGAGGATGACCACGGGGCTGTTCTCGCCAAGAGCAAAAAGAAGAAGAAAGCTTCCCCCACGGCGACGCCTACCGCTGCCCCCACCGTAACCCCTGAGCCTGCGGCGGCTGCCATGGAGGAGGACGGAACCTACACCGCCCCGCAGGATATTGCGGATTACCTGTTCACCTACGGCAAACTGCCAAGCAACTTCATCACCAAGAAGGAAGCCCAGGCCCTGGGGTGGGACAGCCGAAGCAACTACGTGGGGGATGTGGCCCCCGGCAAGTCCATCGGCGGAGATTACTTCGGCAACTATGAGCAGAAGCTGCCCACCGCCAAGGGGCGAAAGTATTACGAATGCGACTGCAACTACACCGGCACCCGGCGAGGGGCGGAGCGGATCATCTTCTCCAACGACGGCCTGGTGTACTACACAGCGGATCACTACGAAACCTTTACGGAAATGAAGCCCTCCTGGGAGGGGGATGGCTGCTCGTAAAACAAAGTTGACACTGAAAAATCCACCGTAATGCTTTGTTGGACATGGCTGAAGCGATCAGATTTCCTGCCCGATGCAAGTGCAGCACATTGGGCTGATATTTGGGGAACCTATTCAGACTTGGCTGTGTGAAGAGGAATGTGTGCGCTTTTTGATTTGCGAAGGTTGGATGCAGCAAAAGCCGGGTGAAAAAGGATTCGCTGCCGCCAAAGAAAGTAAGCTCCCTACCCTTGTCAAATTTGCGGAGCAGAAAGAAAAACGGATAGACGGCCTGATTGCTCAGACCGTCTATCCCATTTCCACCGGTAAACTCGATGGATTCAACGGCTAAATTGCCAAACGTCTTGCTTATGGCTATCGTGACCTCATGTTCTTCTTGACGCTTATCAGGCTCCTTTCTATCGTTTCCCTAAAAACCGTAAAGTGCCAAATCATTCTTCCTGAGCCGGTTCATCAATATATTCCTCTGCTGTTTTTATATCCTCCAACAATTCTGCTTTCCTTCCATCGTCTTTCACCCTCTGAACGCGCTGACGAATGCAATGCAGGAAGTCTAAACTTCTAGTCTTCTCCATGACATCGTCAAACACTTCACTAAGCCATTGAAGTTCTTCGTCCGAACAATCGCATAGAATAAAATGAATGGCAGCAGATAAATCCTCACAGATTGCATCAATTTCTTCTTTCCAGATGCTCTCTTCGTAGTAGTCATCTGGATTTCCATACATTCTCAAGTGGAGCACCTTCTGCAGTTTTGCTATGGAGTCCATGTCATCACTCCTTTTTTTTCGGCTGAACATTTGCGGGGAATATAGTGGCAATTTGACCATTCGTCTTCTTCACGCCAACCTTTACCCCTTTGTACATACCCCATATTGTAACGCCATCTTTTGCACCGCGATTGTGCTTAAGGCCGCTGACATGCTCACCTGCACGTATCATATCGCGAATTGACCAATTTTTCGGAAACCACGCCATCCCGGTTCCGTGCCTTTTCAGTTGATTTTTTATCGATGGTATATTGCCCACCCTAACGCCGTTGGAATAGGTTTTGACAATATTGTACTTGATCCCGTTCCGATCCATGACATTCAGCGCACTCTGGCCATGGCCACCGCTCTTAATGTTCTGAATTTTCCCGGTGCGAGGATTGCGCGTAAAGCGTCCATCGAAGGAATGAATCAACGCGCTGTGATGCACACGCTTGCTGCCATGCGATGTGTAGTAACGTCCAGATTCACCAGATCCCATCATCCCACCTTCCTTCGCTTTTGCGTAGTCCAGTCATCATAATGGACACACTGAAAGTCGGTCGGCACATCGGAAAACACATCCGCTGGCATTGCACCATGAACCAGCACAATCTCCGGTTTAAGAAACTCAAGCATTGAATGGAAGCCGTCATGGAAATGTTTCTTGTTTTCGCTGCCGCGAATGCAGCCGTATGTGCTGACTGACACGATACTGTGCTTCTCGACAC
>CAVKHY010000086.1:0-6244 GCA_963656345.1 bacterium
AAAAGCAGTATATTTGAACAAGTGAAAAATCAAGTCAACATGACCAAGTTGGTAAAGTTGCTGGATGAAGCAATTCAAGCAGCAAGCGCTATCACAAATGCCGATATGCAGAACTATTTTGTTGCCAACCTATTGTTATTCCAGCATAGCCTCTATACGCATCTTGGTGATCAAGCTCGCGTTAAAAAGACATTTCAAAAAGCACATGAGTCTATTGACATGCTTACGGATGATTCACTTCATGATACGCTTCTTGATTTGATAGATAACCGGCATATCGTAGATCTCACCGATCTCTTTGACTATTCAGAAGCATCAAATCAATTCGACACGATCAAAAAATACTGGGACAATCGCATTGCAGCAAGCAGGCGAGTTTCCCCCTCCTATCCAGCTTATGGACGGGCAATTGGCAGTTATCTGCAGTCGCTTCGGCACAGTCTCCACACGGTCAATGACGAAGTAGAAAAAGAGCTGTACTATGACGATGCTCTTGAAAAATTCAAGGATTATCTGCAGCACATTGGAAATGATCCTAAGGAAATTGCTCGCGGATACCAGACCATGTGTGATATTGAATCGGAAGTCGGTCATTTTGAACAAGCCATGAAGCATCTCTACCATGCTGCTATGCTTTCTTTGGGTGAGGAGGCGGCAGAGCAGGAACATCCTGCACCGGAAGCAATCGGTCAAGCTATTTTGAAATCATCTGCAAATGACGGGACACGTGATCCCTATATGCTTCAACATTATGTGCGTCTTATCGCCACAATGTATGAAGCAGAGAAATCCACCGAAGCTGAACTGCTAAGCATGCCACTTTCCGGATTCATGAGTGCTGCCCTGGGGAACAGTGTTCACAGCCCGCATCCAAGAACACAAATTCAATGGAAGGCAGCATCGTTGCTGGCAAACAAGCCGGGTGCTATGGCAACGGAACGCCAGTTATCAAAGCAGCTTTTCGATACTGCAAGTGAAGACATGCAAAAGCAAGGTACCGTAATTTTTGAAGCAATTGCCGTTGGCGTGCGTGCTGAGCAGGCAATGCACATTCTGTTGAAACACATCCCCGGCAATGAGGCAGTCGTGCGCAATGCAATGCTTTCTGCCTATGATGCGTTTGTTACATTAAAGCCGGAAGGGTGCAAGGATCCTTTTGCAAAGATTCTTGCAGTTTCGCAGAAGAAGAGCTCCTTCACTGTAGGAGAATATCAATATTTGGCGCGGATGATTGCATATTAAGAAATCGTGGAAGATTACAATCTGTGCAAATCCGTCAAGAAAAAATCGAAAAGTTGAATCATTGTTTTACAAATCCACAATATCTTGATTAAGATATGGATATTCGCACCTATCTTTTTTCCGGATCGCAGTTTGGCGATATGGACGAGTTTATCAATGTTCCAATGCTAACCCCAAGCGATCCCGCAGCCACGCTTCCTTGTGCCGACAAAAATCCTCAATTTCATGCCAGCCGTCACAATTGGCGAGGACACCAACGATGGTCATTGCAATGATTTCGAAGAGATCGTGCCGAACTTGTGCCTGCTGGCGGATATCTGTTAGGCTGCCAAAGCTTTCCCTCAACATGTTGTTCACTTCGGTGATGGTTTCGACAGAGTAGGCAGAAAATCCTTTTCGTCATGATTTTGTAATATTTAAAATGGATTTGTAATATGACGTTAGGACCATGCATTCCCCCACGGAAATCAATTTCGCGAATATCCATGTACTTTAAGCTTTTGCTTGCAGTATAAATTGCTGAGAAGCAGCTTTTTCATGGTGCAAAATCGTAATTTTTACGAACGCATCCGTTCCAGATGAATAAATGCTCCGAAAATTGATTTCCGTGCATTTTCCCCTCTTCCTTGCATCCCGCCCCTTTGTGCGGTATACTCAAGGGAGGTAAGGAGGATTTTTTCCATGAGTGTACAATCTTTTTTTGATTTTGTGACTGCTTCTCCCAGTGCCTTTCACGCTTGCAGGGAGGCCTGTCGTCAGCTTGCCGCGGCCGGCTATACGCCCCTCAGCGAGTTTGAAACTTGGACGGTCAAGCCAGGCGGAAAGTATTATGTGACCCGGAATGCTTCCTCGGTGATCGCCTTCCGGGTGCCGGAGGCAGGGCTTGCTCCCTTCCAGATCGTCGCTTCCCACAGTGATTCTCCCGTCTTCAAGCTGAAGCCCAAGGCGGAGGAAGCTCGGCTGAATCATTATGTTCGGCTGAACGTGGAGAAGTACGGCGGCATGATTATGTCCACCTGGCTGGATCGTCCCCTGTCCATTGCCGGCAGAGCCCTGGTGAAGGCGGACGGACACGTGCAGACCGTGATGGTGGATCTGGATCGGGATGCGGTGCTGATTCCCAACATGCCCATTCACTTTAACCGGGACATCAACGATGGTTTCAAGTTCGACCCGCAGGTGGATCTGCTGCCCCTGTACGGGGATGCGGCGTCATCCGGCGGTCTGGAGGCGGAAATCGCCCGGCAATGCGGCGTGGCAAAAGAAGACGTGGTTGCCTCGGATCTGTTCCTGTACAACCGGATGCCCGGCACCCAGTGGGGCGCCGAGGGCGAGTTTATCTCCTGCCCCCGCATCGACGACCTGGAGTGCGCCTTTACCTCCCTCGCTGCGTTCATCCAGGCTAAGCAGCAGGGCAACACTGCCGTTTACGCCCTCTTTGACAATGAGGAAGTGGGCAGCCGCACCAAACAGGGGGCGGACAGCAGCTTCCTGACGGATGTGCTCTTCCGCCTCTGCGGCGCCTTGGGTGCAGACGATGCCGAAACCCGGCAGATGATCGCCGCCAGCTTCATGGTTTCTGCCGATAACGCCCATGCGGTGCATCCCAATCATCCCGAAAAGTATGATGCGGACAATCGCACCTGGATGAACGAAGGCGTGGTCATCAAGCACAACGCCAATCAGGCCTACACCACCGATGCCGTATCCGACGCGGTTTTCACCTGCATCTGCGAAAAGGCCGGGGTGCCGGTGCAGCACTTTTCCAACCTGTCCAACCTGGCAGGCGGATCTACCTTAGGGAATATTTCCAACACCCATGTTTCCATTAACACGGTGGACATCGGTCTGGCACAGCTGGCCATGCATTCTTCCTATGAAACGGCAGGGGCGAAGGATCTGACTTACATGATCGACGCCCTCCGTAAATTCTACGAAACCACCATCCGCTTCCAGATGGATGGCCTGTTCACACTGGCATAAAGGAGCTGATTTTATGATCCTCATCAAAGGCGGTCTGGTCAAACCCATTGCCTCCCCGGATATTGAAAACGGGGAGGTGCTCATGGATGGCGGTAAAATTGTCGCCGTCGGTCAGAACCTGTCCGTGCCCGAAGGCACGGAGGTGGTGGATGCTGCCGGATGTCTGGTAACCCCTGGCCTGGTGGAAGCCCACTGCCATGTGGGACTGGACGGAGAAACTGTCCGCTGGGAAGGCTCCGAAGTGAACGAGGCCATTGATCCCATTACCCCTGAAATGCGGGGATTGGATGGCTTTAATCCCCAGGACGAGGGCGTGCGCAATGCGCTGGCCGGGGGCATTACCACGGCAGTGACCGGCCCCGGCTCTGCCAATGTCATCGGCGGTACCTTCTTCGCCGTGAAACTGAAGGGGGAAAGCGTGGATGAAATGGTGCTCCGTGACCCGGTGGCCATGAAGATCGCCTTCGGCGAGAACCCCAAGGGCTGCTACGGTCAAAAGGGCAAGGAGCCTCAAACCCGCATGGGCGTTGCCGCTCTGCTGCGCACCACCCTTGCGAAAGCCTTCCGCTACGCTGAAGAAATTGATGAAGCAGAGGCGGACAGCACCAAGAAGCGCCCTTACGATCCCAAGCTGGAAGCCCTGCTGCCGGTGGTACGGCATCAGATTCCCCTGAAGGCACACGCCCATCAGGCCAATGACATCCTCACCGCCCTTCGCATTGCCAAGGAATTTGATCTGGACATTACCCTGGATCACTGCACGGACGGGGAGCTGATCATTCCTCAGCTGGTGCAGGCAGGCAAGCCTGTGCTGGTAGGTCCCAGCCTGGGCTCCAAGAGCAAGTTCGAATTGAAGAACAAGTCCTTCACCACCCCCGGCGTGCTGGACGCTGCCGGTTTGCAGGTGTGCATCATTACTGATGCTCAGGTGATCCCCCTGCAATACCTGCCCCTGTGCGCAGGCCTTGCCGTCAAGGATGGCATGAAGGAGGAATCCGCCTGGCGTGCCATTACCCTGAATCCTGCCCAGGTGGCCGGCATTGCAGACCGGGTCGGCTCGCTGGCAGCAGGAAAGGATGCAGACGTGGTCATCTTCGAGGGCAACCCGCTGCGGGACATTCAGGCGCGGGTGCGCAGGGTGTACGTGAATGGAGAACGGGCGGTATAAAAGACCGCTATCAAAAAAGGAGCCTGCCCAAGTGCAGACTCCTTCTTTTGATTCCGTTGCTTATTCCATTTCCGTGGAATGTTCCTTGGCATAGATGGCCATGGCACACTCCAGACGCTTCCGCTCCATCTGGCATTCCATGTCGTAAGGCTGGGAAATATCCCCGTGGAAGGCCTCCGCATTGGCAGCACAGCCGCCGGAGCAGAAGAACCGTGCCCAGCAGTCCCGGCACTTTTCCTTGTGCAGCACATGGTTGTTGGCAAACTTCTTCTGAATCTCCCGGTCGAAGGTGCCATCCAGCACGCTGCCCATCCGGTAGCCTTCACGGCCAACAAACTGGTGGCAGGGATAAATATCTCCATCCGGGGTCACGGCCACGTACTCGTTGCCGGCGCCGCAGCCGGTGAGCCGCTTCCGCAGGCAGGGGCCGCCAGCCAGGTCGATCATGAAGTGGAAGAAGTTGAACCACTTGCCGTTGGCACGCCGATCCAGATAGATCTGTGCCAGCCGGTCATACTCTGCCTTGATGGCAGGCAGATCCTCTTCCTTCAGGGCATACTCCTTGCTTGGATCGGTCACCACAGGCTCAATGGACAGCTGCTCGAAGCCTTCATCTGCCAAATAAAGCACATCGTTGCCGAAGTCCTTGTTGTAGCCGGTGAAGGTGCCCCGAACGTAGTACTCCTTGTCCCCGCGCTTTTCGGCAAATTTCTTGGCTTTTTCCACAATCAGCTGATAGCTGCCCTTGCCGTTGACGGTAGGACGCATCCGGTCATGCACTTCCGGCCGACCGTCGATGGAGATGACCACATTGCCCATTTCCTTGTTCAGGAAATCCATGATTTCATCGTTCATCAGCACACAGTTGGTGGTGATGGTGAACTTGAACTTCTTGTGCTTCTCCTTTTCGATGGAGCGGCCGTATTCCACCAGCCGCTTCACCACAGGGAAATTCATCAGCGGTTCGCCGCCGAAGAAGTCCACTTCCAGGTGCTCCCGCTTGCCGCTCTTTTCCACCAGCCAGTCCAAGGCAGCCTTGCCCACTTCATAGGGCAGCAGCTTCCGCTCGCCCATGCAAAAATCGCCGGTGGCGGCAAAGCAGTACTTGCAGCGCAGGTTGCAGTCGTGGGCGGCATGGAGGCACAGTGCCTTGACCACGCCGGGCTCATTCAGCTTTACGTCTGCATAATCATCAGGGGTATTCAGGGCGCCCAGCTCTTCCAGCTGACGCACCTCGCCGATGACCTCCTGCAGCTCCTCTGCATCGTACTTTTCCTTCAGCTGTGCCACGATCTCCTCAGGGGTGTGATCGTTCCACAGGTTCAGCACATCGTAAGCCATATCATCCAGCGCATGCACGGCGCCGCTGCCTACATCCAGCATCATGGGCTGCCCAACAGCCTTGAACGTATGAATCAAGTCAGATCCTCCTCGTGGTATCAGGGGGAAACGGTCTTCGTTTCCCGGGGCTTGCAAAAGGGAAATAACGCCATAAAAAAGGGCGGACTTAACCTGTCCGTCCTTTCATAGACAGCCAATGAAACTTACTTGCCGAAGGAGCGGTTCAGCTTGCCTTCCTGGCCTGCCAGAACAGCGTTGTTTTCCTTATTGGCGCAGGACTGGTTGGCCACGGTGCAGCTGGTCTTGCAGGCGCTCTGGCAGGAAGCCTGGCATTCGCCGCAGCCGCCGTGCACCAAGGACTGCTTCAGGCAAGGATTCTGAATGGTAGCAATATGCTTCATGGGAACATTCCTCCATTAATCTGAGAATACGGTTATTATACATCATCTTTTTCCCTGATGCAATCTTTTTGTTGAAAAAGATGGGTTCGGGTCACAGCACGTCCCAGGA
>CAVKHY010000086.1:6254-9750 GCA_963656345.1 bacterium
TCCCAGGAGGACAGATCGTCCTGCCAGAGAACGACACTGCCGGACGATAGGGTTTTCTTCATATCAATGAGCCGCTGATTCCGGGAACCGCAGTACTTCAGCTCCAGACTCTTTTGAGAAAGCACAAAGGGGCCATCCACCAGCACGTCCACATTTTCCAGCAGCGCCATGCGGGCAGGGTCGTGCTCCGCCAGCAGCTTTTCCAGGGTGTAGCCGGTGTAGCACCACACGTTCAGTCCCCGGCTGTGGGCAGCCTGCGCTAGAACCAGGCAGGGCTCCGGCTGACACAGGGGATCGCCCCCGGAAAGGGTAATGCCGCTGAGCAAGGGATTGGCGAACACCTGCTTCAAGATCAAGTCGGTATCCACCACCCTGCCACCGGCGAAGTCATGGCTCTGGGGATTGTGACAGCCGGGGCAGTGATGGGGGCAGCCTTGGGTGAAGATGGTATAGCGGCAGCCGGGACCATCCACAATGGAATCATCCACTGTGCCGGCGATACGAATATCCATATACGCTCCTCCTCTCAAGGCTGTCTGTATGGTTTACGCTTTTTCTTCTTCCGCCTTTTCCGCCTCGGCACTGACGCCGTGCTTCACCCGGTCATGCTCCTCGGCACGCTTGGCGTTGTTGAACCGATCCAGGGTGCCTACCAGATAGCCGGTAATGCGGCGAATCCGCTCGAAGGGACGGCCGTTTTCCGTCCGGTGGCAGCAGGGGCACTCGTCGCCGATAATGCCGTTGTAGCCGCATACCGGGTCACGATCCACCGGGTGATTGATGGAGCCGTAGCCGATGCCCTGATCATGCATGAAGCGAACCACCTTTTCGAAGGCGTCCAGATTCTGCAGGGGGTCGCCGTCCATTTCCACGTAGCTGATGTGACCGCCGTTGGTCAGGGCATGATAGGGAGCTTCCACGCTCAGCTTATGGAAGGCAGTGCAGGGATAGTACACCGGCACATGGAAGCTGTTGGTGTAGTAGTCCCGGTCGGTCACGCCGGGAATGATGCCGTACTTTTCCTTATCCAGCCGGACAAAGCGGCCGGACAGACCTTCTGCCGGAGTGGCGATCAAGCTGTAGTTCAGTCCCCGCTCCTTGGAGATCTTATCCGTGAAGTTCCGCATGGTGCCGATGATCTCCAGACCCAGGTTCTGGCTCTCCTCGCTTTCGCCATGGTGCTTGCCCCGCAGCGCCACCAGGGCTTCCGCCAGGCCGATGAAGCCGATGGTCAGGGTGCCGTGCTTGAGCACCTCGCCCACGGTGTCGTTCCAGTCCAGATTTTCGGAATCAATCCACACACCCTGTCCCATGAGGAAGGGGAAGTTCTTGACCTTCTTCTTGCTGATGATGGCCAGCCGCTCGTCCAGCTGCTCCACCACCAGTTCCATCTTCCGCTCCAGTTCATCGAAGAACCACTGCACGTCCCCATTGGCCTCAATGGCGATGCGGGGCAGGTTGATGGAGGTAAAGGACAGGTTGCCCCGGCGGGGAGCAATCTCCCGATCAGGGTCATACACATTGCCCATGACCCGGGTACGGCAGCCCATGTAGGCAATTTCCGTTTCGGGGTGGCCGGGCTTGTAATACTGCAGGTTAAAGGGGGCATCCACAAAGCTGAAGTTGGGGAACAGCCGCTTTGCACTGGTGCGGATGGCCAGCCGGTACAGGTCGTAGTTGGGCTCGCCGGGGTTGAAGTTGATGCCTTCCTTCACCCGGAAAATCTGGATGGGGAAGATGGGGGTCTCGCCGCCGCCAAGGCCTGCCTCGGTAGCGTGGAGCACGTTCTTCATCACCAGGCGGCCTTCGGGGGAAGTGTCCATGCCGTAGTTAATAGAGGAGAAAGGCACCTGCGCGCCGGCGCGGCTGTTCATGGTGTTCAGGTTGTGGATCAGGGCTTCCATGGCCTGATAGGTAGCACGGTCGGTTTCCTTTTCCGTGTGGGTCTGGGTAAAGTCCAGGATGCGGTTCGCCATGACTTCGTCTGCCCCGCGGTCTTCCAGCAGCTTCTTCAGGGCTTCCCGGTGCTCCATGTTCTGCTGCAAGGTGGGCTTCAAGCCCTGTTCGGCCAGGCCGTCCAGCATGGCACGGGCATCCTGCTCCGCATTCTCTTCATTCAGCAGCAGTTCCAGGGCACGGGCCAGATTCATCCGGTACCGCTTGATGAAGGTCTTCTTTACGCCGGGGGCCATGCCGTAGTCAAAGTCCACAATGCTCTGGCCGCCGTGCTGGTCGTTCTGGTTGGCCTGTACGGCAATGCAGGCCAGCGCTGCATAGCTGGTAATATCCTGAGGCTCCCGCAGGTAGCCGTGACCGGTGGAGAAGCCGCCCTTGAACAGGCTGCTCAGCTCGATCTGGGTGCAGGTGGTGGTCAGGGTGTAGAAGTCCAGGTCGTGGATGTGAATATCCCCTTCCCGGTGCGCCTTGGCAAAGCGGGGATCCAGCACGTACATATCGTAGAACTGCTTGGCGCCTTCGGAACCGAACTTCAGCATGCTGCCCATGGCGGTATCGCCGTTGATGTTGGCGTTTTCCCGCTTGATGTCGGAATCGATGGCTTCCTTAAAGGTAATGTCCTCGAAGGTCTTCATCAGCCGGGTGTTCATTTCACGCACACGGCTGCGCTCGGCCCGGTAGAGGATGTAAGCCTTGGCGCTGCGGACGAAGCCTTTTTCAATCAGCACCCGTTCCACGGCATCCTGCACCTGCTCCACGCTGGGGGTAGAGGACACGTTCTCGTTGTTCTCCAGCTCGCTGACAACCTGCTGCGCCAGTGCCTGCGCCGTTTCACGGCCCTTTGCGCTGGAAGAGGCCTGGAAGGCACGGAAAATAGCGTTTTCGATTTTCTCTGCGTCGAAGGGGACTTCCCGCCCGTCCCGCTTGCGGATTCTGGTGATGGTCATTGCTGGTTCCTCCCTTTTTCATCTATGGCCGAAAAAGGCCGCACTTGTCAAAGGGGGCTGCGCTGCGCTTTTTTTAGGAAGTGAAAACGCCGCACCCTTGATATGCTTTACGGTTGCTGTCCTGCGTGGCATGCGAGCGTTTTGCATCACTACATTTTGTGGTGCCTCATTTGACACGCCACAGCATCCTGTAGTTTCTCGTAGGAAAGCAAGAAGGATTATATGGTGGATCGCCGCCCTTGTCAATACCATATCTGGTGGATTTGGTGACCAAGGGGCTCCAACCCCTTGTGTAGCAAGGAAAGAAAAATTTACGACAGAGGGCAGGGAGGGGGATGGGGGGGTTCGCTACATTCTGCCCCCAAATTTCCACACCCACCCTCTTGACATCTTCTTTGAAATCTGCTATCATTCGTACGTCGAAATAGTTCACTATTTTCGGTGGCAATGACGAGAGAGTCACACCTGTTCCCATACCGAACACAGAAGTTAAGCCTCTCAGTGCCGATGGTACTTGGCTGGACACGGCCCGGGAGAGTAGGTCGTCGCCGGATCCCTTTTCCCTCGAAGATCTTCTTCGAGGGGTTTTCTTT
>CAVKHY010000087.1:0-9634 GCA_963656345.1 bacterium
TGAAGCTCTTGCCGGACAGACCGAACTTACGGAAGATACGGTCCATGATGAAGGCGATACGAGACATGTAACCAACATCTTCCAGGATAGCCAGCAGGAAGAACAGCACCAGCATCTGCGGCACGAAGCCCAGCACGGCGCCGACGCCGCCGACGATACCGTCAACGATCAAGCCAGTCAGCCAGGAAGCGGTACCGATGCTCTCCAACCAGTTCTGAATGTTACCCTGCAGGAATTCACCTACGAACACATCATTGGTCCAGTCGGTTACAATGGTGCCGATGGTGGTTACGGAGATGTAATACACCAGCCACATCACCACAGCGAAGATGGGCAGTGCGGCCCAGCGGTTGGTTACCACACGGTCGATCTTATCGGAGGTGGTCAGGGATCCCTTGGGCTTGCCCTTCTTCACGCAGGAGGAAACCAGCTTGTTAATGTAAGCATAGCGCTGGTTGGTGATGATGGACTCCGCATCGTCGTCCATTTCCTTCTCGCAGTCAGCGACAACCTTTTCGATATCGCTCTTTACATTGGCAGGCAGGGACAGCTCCTCAGCCACCTTCTCGTCACGCTCGAAGAGCTTGATGGCGAACCAGCGCTGCAGGTGCTTCTCAATCTTGACGTCCTTAATCAGATCTTCAATGTGAGCAATGGCATGCTCAACGCTGCCCTGGAACACATGGGGAGGCTCGCGGTGACCGCCCTTGGCAGCCAGTGCGGCAGCGGCTTCAGCGGCCTTCACACTGCCTTCGCCCTTCAGCGCGGAGGTCTCGATCACTTCGCACTGGAGTGCTTCGCCCAGCTTCTTCATGTCGATCTTATCGCCGTTCTTACGGGTAATATCGATCATGTTCAGTGCCATGACCATGGGGATGCCCAGCTCAGCCAGCTGGGTGGTCAGGTACAGGTTGCGCTCGATGTTGGTAGCGTCAACAATGTTCAGGATGGCGTCAGGCTTTTCATTCACCAGATAGCCGCGGGCCACCACTTCTTCCAGCGTGTAAGGAGAAAGGCTGTAGATGCCGGGCAAGTCTTGGATGATAACATCTGCGTTGCCCTTGAGCTTGCCTTCCTTCTTTTCCACCGTAACGCCGGGCCAGTTACCAACGTACTGATTCGAACCCGTCAGGGCATTGAACATGGTAGTTTTACCACAGTTCGGGTTGCCTGCCAGGGCAATTTTAATCGCCATGTGGAATCCTCCCTTAATTTGTCCAAATTATTGGGGCACGGGATTGTGCCTCTGAAAAAGCAGTGAAGAGAACCTCCCCCGCTTATTCAACCTCGATCATTTCAGCATCGCCTTTACGTACGCTCAGCTCATAGCCACGCACGGTGAGCTCCATAGGGTCGCCCAGCGGTGCAACCTTGCGCACGTAAACTTCCGTGCCCTTGGTCAGCCCCATATCCATGATCCGACGCTTCAGTGCACCTTCACCGTGGAGCTTTACGATCGTTGCAGTTTCACCGACCTTAACGTCTCTGAGATTCTTCATGCAACCTGCCTCCCTTTTCTGTATTTCCCGACGATTCGGGGTTCCTAAAATCCATTAGCTGCCCACCCATGAAAGCACAGGCAATTGCCGGCAGGCAGCGAAGGACGCAGCACAGTCCTCGTCCTCGCTCAGACCATGATGCGCATGGCCATGGTCTTGTCCAGAGCAATGCGGCTGTCCTTGACGGACAGAATCATGTTGCCGCCCATCTCGCTGACAACCTGTACCGTTTCGCCGACAACGAAACCCAGCTCAGCCAGATGCTGACGTACCTCATCGCGACCGGTGATCTTCTGGATGGTACCTGCATCACCCACATTTGCCATTCCCAACGGCATCATTGGCGTCCTCCTCTCTCGATTAGCACGTGCTAACCTTTGACCCGAGAAAATGGTTAGATTTTTCTAACCGTCGGAGAGTTTAGCATCTCTAACCTCATTTGTCAACCCTAATTCCGAAAAAAGTTTTGCCCCGCAAAAAGATGGTTAGAATTGTCTAATTAGCAAAGGCTCACTCTCGTGCAAACTGCCTGAAAGTGAGCCCTGCAACCTATTAGGCGTTCTTCAGTGCCTCACCCAGGGCACGGCACTGATTCAGCACATCGTCATCAGGATCATCCTGGCAGATGACACTTTCCGCAGCCAGCTCCATACCGGCTGCACGACAGTCATCCTCCCAGGTGCGCATCCACTCGCCATCGCCCCAGCCGAAGGAGCCGAACAGCACGGCCCTCTTGCCCTTCAGGACACCCTTGCAGGCATCGAACATGGGCTGAAACTCGCTTTCCTCCAGCACCTCGCTGCCCATGGCAGGGCAGCCCATGGCTACCTTATCCACCTCGGCCGCCTTGGCAGGGGTAAATTCATCTGCGGTGTACAGCGTTGCCCCTGCACCCTCGGCAACAGCCTTTGCCATCGCCTCCGTGTGACCCGTGCCGCTCCAATATACAACAGCCAATTCCATGTTTCATCGCTCCTTATGTTTTTTATCTTCTATTCAGCAAGTGCCCGTGCCATGGGCACTGCCATAACAGCTTACGCTGCTACGGTCAATCGTTCCACGCTCCAGCCATTCCGGTACAGGCGGGCATACACCCTGCGGCAATGGTCAAACTTGTCGAAAGTTTTCTGTGCCTGGCAGGCGTTGTGGTAAACCTTCCAGCATCCGCATAGGACACAATTCCGGCCACCCTGATCAATAAAGGAAGTTACATCCTCCAAGGGATAGCCAAGGAAAATGCCAATTTCGTGCGGGAACTCATCCGCCTGATTCAACCGCTTCCGAAGGTTGTTAACAGCCGATCCGATGGAATTGTAGGTGTAGCCTTCCTTCATTAGAAAGGAATGAATCAGCGGACAGGACAGCAGTTTCTTCAATGCCTGTGGACGGTACAGATAAATCAGCGCATGACCGTTCTTTTTTTGCAGCACGGTAATGGCCACACCCTTTGCTGCAAGCATCTTCGTAAGATGCATCCTTTCCGCTTCAAAGGCGGTATCATCAGGGACAGCCGTCTGAATCAGATTACCCACCTTCAGACTGGCTAAAGTCGGGGCACCGTGCTCAATCAGCAGCTGTTCCAGCATAGAAAATCCCCCTTTGGTTAAGTATGACTAACTAGTGCGGGCAGAAAAGCGCACGGGCCGCGCAACCCGTGCGCTTCCGGCTGCGTGGGGAGGTAGGAACCCACGCCTGCCCGGAGGAACATCATGGTACGTTAGTTTCAACTAACGCATGAATAAGATAGCATAGATCCATGCATGTGTCAAGCATCTTTTCTCAACAAATTGAAAAAAGATGCAAAAGCCATGCTGCCTGAACCTCGTTGGCTGAGAAAATTATGAAATACCAGATTTTTTCATGCTTTGTTCATCTTCGATTCATTGAAAGGGTGCATGATTTGTGGTAGTATAGGGGACAGAGGCGGTGGTGTCACCGAGCATGTCCCCTGTACAAGGTCGATGATAGCATCCCCCTTTGGGAAAAAGGAGAGGTGAAACACATGAATGAAGTGAAGCCCCCAAAGAAGCCAATCATATTCTACTACCTCATTGTCATTGCGGTGATTTTGCTGTTCAATATGCTGATCATGCCCACGATTTCCAATCAGCGGGTAACGGAAGTATCTTATGATGTATTCATCAAGATGACCGACGGTAAGCAAATCGGACAGGTGCAGGTGGAGGATAATCAGATTCTCTTCACCAACAAGGACAATTCCCAGGTTTTCAAAACCGGCCGGATGGACGATCCCGGCTTAACCGAGCGGTTGTACGACTGCGGCGCAACCTTCGGCACAGTGATTACCGAGCAGGCATCCCCCATTGTGACCATTTTGCTTAGTTACGTCATCCCCATTGTGCTGTTCGCACTCTTGGGCAACTGGCTGACCAAGAAGATGATGAACAAGATGGGCGGCGGCTCCAGCTCCATGATGTTCGGCATGGGCAAGAGCAACGCCAAGGTTTATGTGAAGTCTTCCGACGGCATCAAGTTTACGGATGTGGCCGGTGAAGATGAAGCAAAGGAAAACCTGAAGGAGATTGTGGACTATCTGCACAATCCGAACAAGTACAAGGACATTGGTGCATCTATGCCTAAGGGCGTGCTGCTTGTAGGCCCTCCTGGCACAGGCAAAACCATGCTGGCCAAGGCAGTGGCAGGCGAAGCCAACGTTCCCTTCTTCTCCATGAGCGGTTCCGAGTTTGTTGAAATGTTCGTGGGCATGGGTGCCAGCAAGGTTCGTGACCTGTTCAAGCAAGCCAAAGAAAAGGCACCCTGCATCGTGTTCATTGATGAAATTGATGCCATCGGCAAGAAACGTGAAGGCGGCAACCTGGGCGGCAATGATGAGCGGGAGCAGACCCTGAATCAGCTGCTGACGGAAATGGACGGCTTCGAAGGCAACAACGGCGTCATCATTCTGGCGGCAACCAACCGTCCTGAATCTCTGGATCCTGCACTGACCCGTCCTGGCCGTTTCGACCGCCGTGTACCTGTTGAGCTGCCTGACTTGAAGGGCCGTGAAGAGATCCTCCGGGTGCATGCCAAGAAGATCAAGCTTGCCAACAATGTAGATTTCAACCGCATTGCCCGCATGGCCTCCGGTGCTTCCGGCGCAGAGCTGGCTAATATCATCAACGAGGCTGCCCTCCGTGCCGTGCGTGACGGCCGCAGCGAGGCAAATCAGGCTGACCTTGAGGAATCCATTGAGGTCGTTATTGCCGGCTATCAGAAGAAGAATGCCATCCTGACGGACAAGGAAAAGCTGATCGTCAGCTATCATGAAATCGGTCACGCACTGGTGGCGGCACTGCAGAACCATTCCGCTCCCGTGCAGAAGATCACCATCATTCCCCGCACATCCGGTGCTTTGGGCTACACCATGCAGGTGGACGAAGGGAACCACTACCTCATGTCCAAGGATGAAATTGTCAACAAGATTGCTACCCTGACCGGCGGACGTGCGGCAGAGGAGTTGATTTTCAACTCCATAACCACCGGCGCATCCAACGACATTGAGCAGGCCACCAAGCTGGCTCGTGCCATGATCACACGCTACGGCATGACGGATGACTTCGACATGGTCGCTTTGGAGACGGTTACGAACCAGTACCTAGGCGGCGATGCTTCCCTTGCCTGCTCCATGGAGACGCAGACCATGATCGACAAGCAGGTGGTCGCCGTTGTGAAGGAGCAGCACCAGAAGGCGCTGGAACTGCTCCGTACGAACCGCCCCTTGCTGGACGCACTGGCCAAGCACCTGTACGAGAAGGAAACCATCACCGGGGAGGAGTTCATGGAAATCATGAACCATCCCGAAAAGATTATGCCTCAAACGCAGGCCACCACGGCAGAAGCAGCAAACTAACACCACGGAGCGCAGGGCGAGGCGAAAGCTTCGCCCTGTCTTTTACCCCAAGCGTCCAATTAGCATTGACTTTTTGTCCAATAAAATATACAATTAAGACAAGAAGGAGGTGCTGATATGACCAATATCGTTCTAACAGGAGAGCATGCAGGAAAGCTTGTGTTGGAAACTGCCGAAGCGTTGTCGGTGCCGGTCGCCGGCTATGAGTTGCGCCCCTTCGCCGTCAACGGACGAATCAAAGGGAAGATGATCCACCTGTTTCAGACGCCTGCCGGAGAGATGGCCAACGACATTCCCTGCCTCCTTTACCTGGGAGACAAAAAGCAAGTGTGGGTGCAGGAAGTCTTGGAGAATCTGGCGGTGAAAGCCCTGCGCCAAGGTGTCAGCCAGCAGGCGCTCATCCTTGCCGATGGCATAACCGTTGAAGCATTGGCGCTTTCTGCTTTCCGCCAAAGTGTGGAAGCTTGCCTGCAAAGCCCTTGTGGCATTGTGCTGTGCGCTGAGGAAAACACATTGCCGGCGCTCAGAAAACTTGCCTGCGGATTTGACCTGCAGGTTTTCTCTGCGGAAGATTCAAACGTTTCCTTGCAGCTGCAAAATGAGCTGTGCAGCCTTGCAAGAAAACCCCGAACGCAAACGTTTTATTGGTAGAGCCTGCTGATGTCGGCAGATGCCAAGGCAGGCTCCATGCAACCGAAAAGGAGGAGTACGAACATGAATGAACTGTTGAATCTTGTGAAAGATGTTGTTTACGGCGCAGTAGGTGCTGTGGCCACGGTTGTCGAAAAGAGCGGGGATATTGCCCAGACCTGTGTGGAAAAGGGCAAAGAAACCGTGGAGCAGGGACGTGCCACAGCAGAGGAATGGAAGCGCAAGTGGCAGGAGTCCTGCGAAGCCTCCGCCCAGGAGGAAGAAATTGACGTATCTGCCATGACGCCAGAAGAGCGAGAAGCACTGCGTCGGAAGCTGGATGAAGCGGACAAAGCGGATGCGGCCTGCCCCTGCTGCTGTCATGAAGCAGAGGAAGCGCAGCCCTCCAATGAAGTGCAGACATTGGAGGACGAGGCAGCCGCCCAGGAGGAGGAAAATGGCTGATTCGTTGCATGGTAACAAAAAGTGCGTTTTGTGCAACTGCCATGCAGGAAAATCCAGTCTTTTATCGAAATAGTACAATACAAAATAAGAAAGGATGGTGATGCCCATGGCCCAGCAGGAGTCAAGTGAACAGACGCATGGGCGAAGGAACGCCCAAATAATCTGAAGGAGCTTATGTTTTATGAAGATGACGATCAATGCTCGGAATATGACCATTTCCCCCAAGGTGACGGAACGTATCGAGAAGAAGGCTGCCAAGATGAGCCGCTATCTTTTGCCGGATACGGAAATGCAGGTGCGTATGCGCAAGGAAAAGGACGGCCTCCGCGTGGTTGAAATCACGGTGCCTATGGGCAACGGGGTCATCCTCCGTTCGGAAGCGAGTGCGCCGGATAACCTGTTCCTGGCCATCGACCAGGCACTGGCTAAGATGGAGCGTCAAATCCATCGGCATCGCACCAAGCTGAGCAGGCATCTCCGTGAGGACGCCTTCCGTGAAGAGCCTGAGTACATCGAGGAAGATGGTGACGAAGAAGGAGAACGTAAGGTCGTTCGGTTTAAGACCTTCCCCGTCCGTCCTATGTCTGTTGAAGATGCAGCCGTAGAGATGGAAATGCTGGAGCACAATTTCTTCGTCTTTGTGAATGTGGATACCGACCGTACCAATGTGCTTTATCTGCGCAAGGACGGCAATCTGGGTCTGCTGGAGCCTGAAGCCTGAGCATTGGCATAAGGATTCCCTTATTCGTGTTATCGTTATAGGATAGTCTGCGGCCGTTCCCTTTTGACGGGGAGCGGCCGTTTCTTTCGTTCTTTTCTGATCTTTCATGTGGAAAATCGATGAAAAACCGACCAAATTGCAGAAATGCACAGAAATGTTCGTCATACGCCCAGTTTTTTTAGAAAAGCCCTTCTCAAACCATAAAAATTGCGTTATAATCAAGGACGGAAAATCCAAGCGGAAGAGGTTGATGGCGTGACTGATTTTGTGAGCACTTGGAATTCTGACTCTTTTTTGACCTACCCTGTGGGACCTCTGGGACTGATTGCCATGAAAGGTACGGAAGAAATTGGCGAAAAGGTGAACCAGTGGCTGCTTAAGTGGCGTTCCCACACAGAAGAATCCATGCCCGACATGGCAACTGCACCGGGCTTGGAACGGCAAGACTTTCTCATTAAAACAGTGTGCCCCCGTTTCAGCAACGGTGAAGGCAAGGGCATGATCAAAGAAAGCGTCCGCGGCCTGGATCTCTATATCCTGTGCGATGTGGGCGCTTATAACTGCACGTACAACATGTACGGCAAGGAAGTGCCCATGAGCCCTGACGAGCACTTCATGGATCTGAAGCGTCTGATTGCTGCCATCGGCGGCAAGGCCAAGCGTATTACCGTTATCATGCCCATGCTTTATGAAGGGCGGCAGCATCGCCGTGCTTCCCGTGAAAGCTTGGACTGTGCCATGGCTTTGCAGGATCTGGAGCACATGGGTGTGAGCAACATCATCACCTTTGACGCTCACGACCCTCGCGTACAGAACGCCATCCCTACCACCTGCGGGTTTGAATCCGTGATGCCTTCCTACCAGATCTTTAAGGCATTGCTCCGCCATGATCATGATCTGCACATCGAAAAGGATCATATGATGGTGGTCAGCCCCGATGAAGGTGCCATTGACCGAAACATCTTCTATGCCTCCGTGCTGGGGCTGGACATGGGTCTGTTCTACAAGCGGCGTGACTATACCCGTATCGTAAACGGCCGCAATCCCATCGTTGCGCATGAATATCTGGGTGCTTCCGTGGAAGGCAAGGATATTTTGGTAGCAGACGATATCATCGCTTCCGGCGAATCTGTCATTGACCTGGCTCGCGAGCTGAAGAAGCGCAAGGCAAACCGCATCTTTGCGGCCGCCACCTTTGCCCTGTTCACCAACGGCATTGATGCCTACAACAAGGCCTACGAGGACGGCATTATTGATCGGGTCATTTCCACCAATCTGACCTATCGTCGTCCTGAATTGAAGGCTGCCCCCTGGTTCGTGGAAGCGGACATGAGCAAGTATATTTCCTACATCATTGCTACCCTGAACCACGACCGTTCCCTGAGCAATCTGCTCAATCCTTACGACCGGCTGCATAAGCTGATGAACAAGTATACGGCAGAGCAGGCGGCCAACGGCGTCCGTTTGGTGTAAAATCGTGGAGACAATCATTCGGCCTGCTGCGGCAGAGGATCGGGATGCACTGGCGGCCATCAAAACGGTCTACGTGCAGACCATGTTCCGGGGTGTTGTTTCTCAGCAGGAGCTGCGCCAGGTGGAGCCAAGAGCCTACGAAGGCATGATTGCCGGGGCCATTGAAGCGCCCGGGCGGCAGGTGCTGGTCATGGAGCAGCAGGGGCATCTTGTTGCCTACGTGATTTTCGGTGCTGATCCGGAAGAAGCAGGGTATGGCATGGTCTTCGATACAGCCTTTGCCCTGGAATGTGACCAGCAAAGTCGTAATCAAATGATGGCTTCTGTTCTCGCCCGGCTGCGTGAAGCAGGCATGGAACAGGTTCACTTCTGGCTGCTGCGGGAAAATTTCTACGTCCGTTATCAGCTGGAAAGCTTCGGCTTCAAAGAGGAGAACCTGCTGCGCACGGTAGAAATCGGGAACAGGCAGGCGCAGCTGGTACGATACCTGTATGCGGATAAGAAGTAAGAGGAGAACGCCATGGCACAACCTGTGATGCTGGCCTTCAATTTCACTGGTGAGCGGTTGCAATGTCTGCGCAGGGTGTGCATGAGTAAGCACATCCGGTTAATGGAAAGGTCAACAGAAGAAGCGTCCAAGCCTCTTGCCGTTTTCTTCGGCATGGCGCCTGCGTGCGAATCAGTAGGTGACAGCGTTCCTTTTTCGGATGAAGTGCTGGTGATGCACGGGTTTACCCCCGGTGGAATGAACGCCTTCATCCAAGCTTGGCGGCAGGCGGGGCAAATGCCCATTCGATTGAAGGCAGCTCTAACGCCCACTAACCTGACCTGGACAGTCAGCCAGCTTCATGAGGAACTGTTGAAGGAAGACCATGCCATGCAGCAGCATGAAGGTTCTGTCCATCAAAATTCGAAGGCGTAATCGAGTAGGAGGGAGTGACTAACTCCCGACCTCTCACCGCACCGTGCGTACCG
>CAVKHY010000088.1:0-9619 GCA_963656345.1 bacterium
ACGCTGGATAGTAAAGGCCGTATGATCGTTCCGCTTTCTTTCCGGGAAGGACTTGGCAAGACTTTCTGCATTGGTCCCAGCTTCAATTTTGAGGGTATTTGCCTGTATCCCCGGCTGGTGTGGGCAAAGATGCGTGACGGATACGCAAAGATCAGCCAGTTTGACAGTGGACTGAAGCGTTATCTTGAACAGTTTGACGCCATGAGCTACCGAGATCAGGAGTGCGACAGCCAGGGACGCATCCTGCTGCCGTCCAAGATCCGTAAGCGGATTCTTGGCGATGAAACTGAAGTGGAGATTGCAGGTAATAATGACCATGTTCGCATCGTGGCGAAACCGGCCAGCGAGGAACAGTTTGAGGCCTTCAAGAATGACCTGCCCGGTTTGCTGGATCGTATCGATCTCCTGATGCAGAATATGGAGCACACCTCCCAAATTACGAAAGGATGATGAAGCATGACTTCCGTTGGCAACATTGCCTATCGCTCGGGTTCCCGTGCGAAGCTGTCGAAGCGGGGAAGCTATGCAACCATCCGCAGGGGAGGGGCAACCGCAAACCGCATTAACGTCAGCGTCGACCGTGCGGATGACGCGACGGACTGGTACGGCCGGGGGGCACCGGGGGTACTGGGCATCGGCTTTTCCGGTACACTGAATCAACCGGTTACGGATCCGGCAGCAACCATGCCCCATTCGGCAGTGGGCAGGAAGGGCGTCCGCAGAGATGTGGGCATTTTCCTCATTGCTGTCGTGTGCACATTGCTGGCTGCACTGCTCCTGGGTGATGTCATGACGCTGAATAAGCAGCAGCGTTCGCTGAAAAATATGAAGGTTACCATTGAACGCCAGCAGGCTGAAAATGAGACACTGGCCGCCACCCTGGAAGAGAAGGCGAGCAGCATCAACGTAGGCTATCTGGCGGCACAGATGAATATGATCCCGGCCAAGACGGTGGAGGTTATCACGGTGACACTGCCGACAACGCAGTCCTCACCGGTGGTCTCTGCCGATGAAAACGTGGTGGGCAGCGACAAGCTGGCAGCCATCTTTGGCCAGTGAGGACAAATGGATAGTACTTTTGCGGCCGATGATCGTCACCCGATGCACCGGCCGTTCCCGTCTGAATGCCGAGAATGTCGGCATACTTGACGATAAAGCGAACAGGATGTAAACTACAATGCGGCGAGGTTTGCCATTCCTTGCCGATTTCTGACATTCGATAACAAACTGTGTTGATATAGAAACATCACTGGGATGAAAAGAGGAGAAGCCAATGACGCTGAGAGAGCTCATTCAGGATGTGCCTTATGTCGTGGAAACCCGAGGTAACCTGGATATGCCCATCGGACAAATTACCGGCAATAGCCGAGAAAAGGTCGAACAGGGACTTTTTTGCTGTTATTCCGGCGCTCGGTTTGATGCACACCAGTTTGCGCCTCAGGCGGTGGAAAACGGCTGCATTGCTTTGATGGTGGAACGGTTTCTGCCGGAGCTGGATGTACCCCAGGTCAAGGTAAGCAACGGCCGGGCGGCGCTGGCTCGTGTAGCGTCTGCTTTCTATGGCCATCCGGCAGCGCATATGAAGCTGGTTGGCATTACGGGAACCAAGGGGAAGACCACTACCAGCTACATGGTGAAGGCTATTTGTGAGCAGGCAGGTTTTCATTGCGGATTGATCGGCACCACTGGCAACATGATCGGTCAGAAGATGCTCAAGAGCAACCTGACCACCCCTGATCCCATTGAGCTGCAAAAGACCCTGCGGATGATGGCAGATGATGGTGTGCAGGTGGTAAGCATGGAGGTTTCTGCCCATGCCATCGATCAGTGCAGGTTGGACGGCATGACCTTTGAAGTGGGATGCTATACCAATTTCAGTCAGGATCATCTGGACTATTTCCTGACCATGGAACACTATCTGGAAACCAAAATGCGCTTCTTTAAGGATGGCATGGTGAAGAACGCAGCCATCAATGCGGACGAAGAAACCTCGGCGAAGATGCTTGAGGAGCTAACCATCCCGCATATCACCTACGGCATCTGTGCAGAAGCCGACTTGTTTGCCCGAGATATCGAAATCAGCGAAAACGGCGTCAACTTTGAAGCACAGCTTCAAGGCATGCATAACGTACCCATCCACTTACGGATGACGGGGATGTTCAATATCTATAACGCTCTGGCGGCGGCAGGCTGTGCCATGATTCTGGGCATTTCGGCCGAAGATGTGAAGGCGGGGTTGGAAAGCGTGCAGAACGTGCCCGGCCGCATTGAAATGCTGCCTACCAATACGCCCTACCGGGTCATTCTGGACTATGCCCATTCGCCGGATTCCCTGGAAAACATCCTGAAGACGGTAAGGGAGTTTACCCGCGGACGGGTGATTGCAGTGTTCGGCTGCGGCGGCGACCGGGATCACGGCAAGCGTCCCATCATGGGGGAAATCGGCGGACGGTTGGCAGATCTGTGCATCCTGACTTCTGACAACCCTCGAACGGAGAATCCCATGGAGATCCTTTCTGCCATCGAAAAAGGCATCAAGCCCACCGGCAAGCCTTATGAAATCATTGAAAATCGTCGGGATGCAATCCGGCATGCCATGCTGGTGGCACGGGACGGCGATATGATCGTGCTGGCTGGTAAGGGGCATGAAACCTATCAGGACGTTATGGGCGTGAAGAAGCCCTTCGATGAAAAAGTCGTCGTGCAGGAACTTCTGGCGGAGTTCCGCAATGCAAACAAGGAAAATTGATCGGCGCTGGAGGCTGTACGTACCATGCAAAGGATGATTGGTTCCCTGATTCTGTCCCTGGCCATTGTGCTTGTCCTTGGACCGAAGTTCATTCCTTGGCTGAGGAAGCTGAAGTTCGGACAGACCATTTACGACCTGGGTCCCCAGGCACATAAGGCGAAGCAGGGCACGCCTACCATGGGCGGCTTGATGATGGTTGCGGCCGTTACGGTAACAACCTTGCTGCTGCACCCGAAGGGATGGTACGGCGGCCAGGACTTCATGTTGGCTTTGTTGGCGGTCTCACTGCTCAGCATGCTGGTAGGATTCCTGGACGATTACATCAAGGTGGTCAAGAAACGCTCTCTGGGTCTGACTCCTTGGCAGAAGATTGCCGGGCAGGTCATTGTTGCGGTCGGATTTGCTGTGTATTGCTATCTGCATCCGCAGGTAGGCTCCAAGGTGCTTGTTCCCTTTGCCAACGTGGAATGGGATCTGGGTATCTGGTACATTCCGCTGATGAGCATCACGGTGATTTTCATGGTGAACAGTGCCAACCTGCAGGATGGTCTGGACGGCCTGCTTTCCAGCGTAAATGCGGTGGGCAGTGCAGGCTGGGGCATTATGGCGCTTGCCATGCTGGCGGCGGTCAGCGGCATAAATGACACCATGTATAATAACAATTACTACGCAGTGGCGATCTTTGCCATGGCAATGTGTGGTGCATCCATGGGCTTCCTTCGCTTCAATCACTATCCTGCCAAGGTGTTCATGGGGGATACGGGTTCCATGTTCATCGGCGGTGCAACGGTGGGCATGGCCATGCTCATGCGTCAGCCGCTGATGCTGCTTCTGGTGTCCTTTACCATGGTGATGTCTTCTGCAAGCGTGATTATTCAGCGTGCCTACTTTAAGGCAACGCATGGCAAGCGGATTTTCAAAATGTCTCCCATTCATCACCACTTCGAACTAAGCGGATACTCTGAGACGCAAATCGGTGCCATGTACGCGGTAATTACCGGCGTGCTGTCCTTGATTGCGGTACTGTCGATGAATGGGCTGCAACTGGTCAAGTAAGCTTGAGAAAGAACGTGGATGACCATGAAATATGAAGGAAAAAAGGTGCTGGTTGTAGGCATGGCCCGCAGCGGCGTGGCAGCGGCGCAGCTGCTTGTGAAGCACGGCGCATTGGTCACGGTCAATGACAGCAAGACCCGGGAGCAGCTGGGTGACGTGCTGTCTCCACTGGAACAGCTGCCGGTGCGGTGGGCGCTGGGCTGTCCTGCCATGGATGTATTGGCCGGGCAGGATGTACTGGTGATCAGCCCCGGCATTCCGGACAGCGTTCCCTTTGTGAAAAAAGCCAAGGCGGACGGCATTTACGTAATCGGCGAGGTGGAACTGGCTTACCAGCTGACCCCCGGTCAATTGGTGGCCGTGACCGGCACGAATGGCAAGACCACCACGGTGTCCCTGCTGGGGGAGATTTTTGCCAACGCCGGAAAGGCCACCCACGTGGTGGGCAATATTGGTTATCCCTACTCTCTGGCAGGGCTGACCAGTAAGCAGGATGATGTGATTGTCTGCGAAATCTCGTCCTTTCAGATGGAAACGGCGGACACTTTTCATCCCAAGGTGGCGGCACTGCTGAATATTACCGAGGATCACCTGAATCGGCACGGCGATATGGCAACCTATACTGCCATGAAGATGCGGATTTTTCAGCGGCAGACAGCAGAGGACTATGCAGTCTTTAACGATGATGATCCGGCACTGCAGCCCCTGATTCCTCAGGTGAAGAGCCACGTACTTCTTTTCTCCAGAAAGCATGAGGTGCCGGAAGGCGCCTTCGCACGGGACGGCAAAGTGGTACTGCGGCTGAACAATCAGGAGCAGACTGTGTGCGCTGCGGATGAAATTTATATTCCGGGGCCGCATAATTTGGAGAATGCTCTGGCGGCTGTGTGCGTAGCAGGCGCAATGGGCGTTTCCACAGAGGTTCTCAAGCATACCCTGCAAACTTTCAAGGGTGTAGAACATCGGATTGAGTTCGTCCGGGAGCTGGAAGGCATTCGTTACATTAACGACAGCAAGGGCACCAATGTGGACTCCACCATCAAGGCTGTGCAGACCATGACGAGACCTACCGCCATCATCCTTGGGGGATATGATAAGCATTGCGATTTTACCCCTATGGTGAAGGAAATGCTGGCGTCTCCCATGATGCGGGAAGCGGTGCTCATTGGGGTCACGGCAGATCAGATTCAGGCAACACTGCTGAAGGAAGGCTTTGATGCGAACCGAATCCACCGGGCGGCAACGCTGGAGGATGCGGTGCAGCAATGCCGGGCACTGGCGGAGGACGGCTGGAACGTGCTGCTTTCCCCTGCATGCGCAAGCTTTGACATGTTCTCGGATTATGAGGCACGGGGACGAATCTTCAAGGAGATTGTTGCCGGGCTGAAGTAATGCGCCTTTGTGTACGGTTTTCTGCAAGAAAAGGCGCTCCATGAAGCCCTACCGGTGATGGGACATCGGCAGGGCTTTCAACTTAGAGAGGAAAGGAGGACGCAGCAATGCAGGGTCATGATGATGATGATCGTTCCAGAAACACCAATCGACAGATCCGGCGGCCTGTACAGGATGACACCAGCGTGGTGCGCCCTCCGGTAGGACGCTCCGCACACTATCGCCCGCAATCTGGGCAGACCGCCTCATCGTATGATCCGCAAGAAAATGCCCCGTATGGAAGAACGGGGCCGAACCCCTATCCGCCCCGGCAGTCCTATTCGGGAACACCGGGGCAGACCGGCGGCTATCAGGCGTCAGCACCCTATCCTCCTCAGCAGCCTTATGCAGGAGCAGGGATGCCGGGACAAACAGGCGGTTATCAGACGTCAGCGCCATATCCGCCGGAAGCTTCGCAGCCCTACGGCGGCAATCCTTACTGGCAATCCTCCGCATCCTATCAGCCTCAGCAGACCGGTGGGATGCCTGCGCAGCCTTCCGGGGTCTATACGCTGCCGGAGGAAACGCAGGAGCCTGACCCTTTTGGCGAACCGGGGGTTGACCCTGAATTAAAGAAGCAGCGTAGTAAGAACCTGACGAGGAAAAAAGGCGGCTTCTGGGAAGCATTGCCGGAGGAAAAAGCAAAACGGCGGAAACAAACGGTACGTAGTTTTGCCATTGCTTTCTGCATCCTGTGTGCCGCCTGTGCCGTACTTTATTATGGGGTATTTCGGGTGCGAACCATTCAAGTGGTGGGCAACAGCCAGGTTTCGGATGAAACGGTCATCAGCCTATCCGGCGTCCGGCTGGGGGACAGCAGCCTGAACATTGATACCGACGAAGCCAAGCGGCTGATCAACAGTAACCGATATTTGATCTTTCAAAGCATGGATTGCGAGCTCATGGGCACAGTGACCATTTACGTGAAGGAGCGCACGCCGGCAGCAGTGATGAATTACTGCGGCATCAACTATACCATTGACCGGAAGGGCATGGTGCTGGAAGAATCGGAGGATGTGTCCGCTTTGTCCGACTTGCCGCAAATCAGCGGCATGGATATCAGCGGACAGTTCGGGTGTGTCGTGGGTCGAACCATTACCGTGAACAATAGCGCCCAACTGACAGCCATGCGGGAGCTGCTGGTGGAGCTGAAAGTGCTGAAAGCGGAAGGCGAAGTAACAAAAATCAAAATGTCTGATCTAAGCCATATTCTGCTGGAAACACGGGAAGGCTATTCCGTCAGCCTTGGGGGCAGCACGCAAATTCATGCGAAGCTGAAATCCATGCTGGCCATCAAAAATAAGCTGAACAGCATGGAAGCGGGGACAGGCACCATTGACGTATCAGACCCGGAATCCCCCACATTTCTCCCGGAAAGCGAATAGAAAACGGGAAAAACCGCCGGGAAGCGTGTAAAATGCTTGCATTTCCATGGGGAAAAAGGTATAATGACAATGATATACTGGATGGATCAGCTGTGCAGCCCTACGAAGCAGCACACCCGCCGAAGAAACTTCTTCTCAATGGGACGGTATTTGTGATATAATGTCCCGAGAACGTTTTCCATCGACGTTCCCGAGAAACAGGGGGTATGAAAGAACTATGAAGACCACGGTTGCGGCCATCGACTTTGGCACAAGTAAGATCGTTACCCTGGTCGCGGAAAATAGCGGCTCCCAGCGGTGTGATATCGTCGGCGCAGGCATTGCTGCTTATGACGGCTACCTGGAGGAAGGGTGGAATAACCCCGGTGCGCTGGATGAGGCCATTCGCCAGTCCATTTCGGAGGCGGAGAGCCAGAGCCATCGCAAGCTGCACGAAATCAACGTAGGCGTGCCCGGCGCTTTTACCCGGGTGTACGCTACGGAGGCAAGCATTACCCTGAAGGGTACGGATCCCAGTGTCACGGCTGACGATGTGCGGAACATTTTTAAGCAGGCGGCGGATAATCTGAACAAGCTGCCCGGCATTGTGGTACATTCCAGCCCTGCCTGGTTTATGGTGGATGACGGCAAGAAAACGCTGGAGCCTGTAGGCATTAAAGGACGGGAACTGCGTGCGCTGGTTTCCTTCGTGGTGGCGAATCAGTTCTTTGTGGACGAAATTCAAACCCGGCTGGAAGCCATGGGCGTAACCCCCAGTGGATTCTTCTCTACTCCCGCCGGTGAGGCGATGCTGTACCTGCCTGAGGAAGATCGAGATCGGACAGCGGAGCTGATCGATATCGGTTACCTGAACACCGAGGTGATGGTGGTGGAGGGCGATGCCATGATCTTCCACCAGACCATTGAAATCGGTGGCGGCTACATTGCAGCAGATTTGGCAGAAGGATTGGAAATTTCCCTCCAGGCTGCCGAGGCAATCAAGCGTCAGTATGTGTTTGGCGTAGGCGCACCGGATGCCACCTACGATGTGGCAGGCGGCGAAGGTCAGAAACCTCTGTCCTTTACCAGAGAGCAGGTAGGGGAGATTATCGAAGCACGGGTGGACGAAATTGCCGAGGAAATTAAAAAGGCCGTGGACGACAGCGGCGTGAAGCTTGGCAACTGGAGCAACATTTACCTGACCGGCGGCGGTCTTTCCTTCAACCGGGGCGGCAGAGATTATCTGTCCGGAAAGCTGGAGCGCACTGTTCGGGACACGCCCAAGCGCACGACAAAGCTGAACAGCCACGCTTTCTCCAGCACGTTGGGCTTGATGGATCTGATCATCAGCACCATTGAGCAGCAGCGGCAGCCCTCTGAAGGCGTTAAGGGCAAGGTGAAGGACTTTTTCCGCAGCCTGCTGGGCGGCTAAGCAATTTGCTATACAGAAATTTTTCGCATAGAAGTCAGGGGGATGAAACGTGATTGAGTTTCAGAAGGATGACCAGACCAGCTTCGCTTCTATCAAGGTTGTTGGCTGCGGCGGCGGTGGCAACAATGCGGTAAATCGCATGGTAGACGCCGGACTGCGCGGGGTAGAGTTTATTTCCATCAATACGGATCGTCAGGCACTGGCACTGTCCAATGCACAGACGAAGATTCAGATTGGCGAGAAGCTGACCAAGGGACTGGGCGCAGGCGCAGTGCCTGAGGTGGGCCGCCGGGCAGCGGAAGAGAGCCGGGAAGAAATCGCCCAGGCACTGAAGGGCGCTGATCTGGTTTTCGTTACCGCGGGCATGGGCGGTGGCACCGGTACCGGCGCAGCGCCCATCGTGGCGGAAATCGCACGGGACATCGGTGCGCTGACTATTTCGGTGGTTACTAAGCCCTTTGCCTTTGAAGGCAAGCAGCGCATGAAGAATGCGGAAATGGGCATTGCCGATCTGAAGCAGCGGGTGGATACCTTGGTGGTGATTCCTAACGATCGTCTGCTTCAGGTAGTCAGCAAGGGAACTACCATGCTGGAAGCCTTCCGCATTGCAGACGATGTGCTTCGCCAGGGCATCCAGGGCATCAGCGATTTGATCGCCGTGCCTGCCCTCATTAACCTGGACTTTGCCGATGTGAAGACGGTGATGGAGTCCGGTGGCATGGCACACATGGGCATTGGTGTCGGCAAGGGCGAAAACCGTATGGTGGAAGCTGCTAAGAACGCCATTTCCTCCCCGCTGCTTGAGACGAACATTGACGGTGCCCGGGCCGTGCTGATTAACATCACCGGCAGCGAGGATATCAGCATTATTGATATCAACGAGGCTGCAAACCTGGTGATGCAGGCTGCGGATCCTGAGGCCAACATCATCTTCGGCGCCGGCATTGATGAAAGCCTGGGCGATGAGGTGCGCATTACCGTCATTGCCACTGGCTTTGAGAAGACCCCCTTCCCGCCCAAGGAACCGGCAAAGTCCGCCCGTGAGCAGGAGAAGGAACGGCTCTTTGGATCTGCCTACAGCGCAGGCTTTGGCGGATACAGTGCTGCTTACAATCGTCCTGCAACCCCTGCTGCCAATGATTACGAAGCTTCCGGCAGCGAGACGGAAGAAATTCCGGACTTCGTGAACAGCGCACGTCCTGCGCCCATGGGTGTTCCTACTCCCATGGCAGGGTATCAGTCCGGCTTTGGCTACAGCGTGCCACAGCAGAACGCACAGCAGCAGCCTATGGGCTATGGCAACAACCAGCAGCCCCTGTTTAACAAGCAGCCCCAGCAGCCTTATGCATCCCAGTTCGGCAATACGCAAGCCATGCCGAACGTGCAGGCCGAAGCCGCACCTCAGCAGCAGACGCCTCCTCAGCCTTCCAGCATGGAAAAGGATGACCGTGGTGTGCCTGCCTTCCTGCGCCGCAGAAAGTAAGGATAAAATGAAGAGCGGAGAGATCATTGCGATTTCTCCGCTCTTTTTATATGTGCGCCCGGCGGCGCCCGTTTCTAAAGGGTGAAAGACCCGAATCCGCCCGG
>CAVKHY010000089.1:0-9549 GCA_963656345.1 bacterium
GCACTGCTGTACCTGATGATGCATGAAAAGCTCATTGCAGCCAAGGACCTCAACGCCGTCATGAATACTGTGCTGAAAAGCGGCAACACAGAATTGATTGCTGCCATGCTGGAGTACAGCAACAGTGCCGTTTCGGAAAAAGACAAGGCCAAGGTGCAGCAGCAGCAGGATCAACGAGAAGCAAACGTAACCAGTTTTCTTTTTGATGCAGAAAAGCTGGAAGCCATCCACGGAAAACGCTTTGTTGTTACCGGCAAACTCAAAACCTTTGCCAGCCGTGATGAACTGAAGGAATGTCTGAACCTATGCGGCGCAGAATTGACGGAAAGCATCACAGCAGAGGTACATTATCTCATCACCAATTCGCCGGATGCCGGCACCATAAAAAACAAGGAGGCCATTGAGCTGGGCATCAAGCGCATGACCGAGGAGCAATTCAACGAAATGATCGGCAGAAAGGTTCAGAAATGAGGAGTTTCCTATGAACATCAAGCAGGCCAAAGAGCAGATCAAAAATGCAATGGCCGCATACTTCACCCGAGACGATACCGGCGAATACGCCATGCCTGCACATCAGCAGCGTCCTGTCTTTCTCATGGGGCCGCCTGGCATTGGCAAAACTGCCGTGATGGAGCAAATTGCCGGCGAAATGGGCGTAGCACTGCTCTCCTACTCCATGACTCACCACACTCGCCAGTCCGCACTGGGCTTACCGTTCATTGTTCACAAGTGCTACCAGGGCGGCGCAGTGGAATGCGATGTCAGCGAATACACCATGAGTGAGATCATCGCCTCCATCTACGATCTGATGGAGACAAGCGGCGTACGGGAAGGCATACTGTTCCTCGATGAAATCAACTGTGTCAGCGAAACGCTCGCACCGGTGATGCTGCAGTTCCTGCAATACAAGACCTTCGGCCGCCACCGGGTTCCCGATGGCTGGATTGTTGTCACGGCAGGCAATCCGCCGGAGTACAACAACAGCGTCCATGAATTCGATATTGTGACATGGGATCGTCTCAAGCGCATCGATGTGGAGCCGGACTATCAGGTCTGGAAGGAATATGCGCTTAGCGTGGGCATCCACCCTGTCGTTACAAGCTATCTGGAAATCAAACCCGACCACTTTTATCGTGTGCAGACCAGCGTAGACGGGAAAAACTTTGTAACCGCACGTGGTTGGGAGGATCTCTCCCGCATGATTCGCCTTTACGAGCAGAATCAGATACCGGTAGACAAGCTGCTCGTTGGTCAGTACTTGCAGGATGCGAAGATCGCCGCCGAGTTTGCCCAGTACTACGACCTGTTCCGGAAGTATCGCAGCGATTATCAGGTTCCGAGCATCCTGGACGGCAGCGCATCCGACGAAATCAGGAAGCGTGCGCTGCATGCCAAATTCGACGAACGTCTGGCACTGATCGGTCTGATGCTCGATGCCATACGCACACAAACACAGCGCGTCATGGATGAAAACGCTGTACTTTCAAAGCTGATGGACGAGATTAAGGCCTTCAGAGTTCGCCAATTGAAGGACAAAACATCGCCCAAGACTACGTTCGACGGGCTGATTAAGGAAAAGCGAAAAATCCTTGCAACAGGCAAAAAATCCGCAGCCATGGCAGAGAGTGAGCAGCGCATTCTGCGAAAGCTCATCCGTCGCATGACTGAGGAAGTGGAGATGCTGATTGACGTTCCGGAATCCGACGCTTTTGCCATGCTGAAAAAGGATTTTGATCAGCGGGTGAAGGCTCTCAAAAAAGACGCAGAGGAAGTCGGCAAGCAAATGACAAACATGTTTGCCTTCTCTGAAAGCGCATTCGGCGAAGGACAGGAGTTGCTCGTCATTGCAACAGAACTGACTGCTAGCAAGGACGCCGCTGCATTCATCGGCAAATTCGGCTGCAAGGAATATTACCGTCACAACAAGGAATTACTGTTGTACGAGCGGCAGGGAGAAATCGTACAGGCGCTGAAGGACCTGAAGCTGAACTGAAGTCGATACCTTTTGCCTCCGAGAGGCAACAAACACGCCCATGTTATGCTAGCTAGGCACAGCATGGGCGTGTTTCCTTTTTTCATCTTACTTTGCATTCGCCAGCATTAGCTTCAGCCGGTTTTCCTGATTGACCCGGCTGGCGCCGGCATCGTAGTCAATGGCAACGATATTGACATCGGGGTACTTCTCCTTGATGGGCTTCATCATGCCCTTGCCACAGATATGGTTGGGCAGGCAGCCGAAGGGCTGGGCGCACACAATGTTCGTACAGCCGGAATGGGCAAGCTCCATCATTTCAGCCGTCAAGAGCCAGCCCTCCCCCATTTTCACCGCAGGAGAAATGAATTCCTCCGCCATGGGAGGCACCTGTTCAAAGGGTGTCCAAGGGCGGAAGACGCCTTGCTCCTTCACCATGGCGATAATGTCATTTTTCTTGCCGCACAGGTACCGCCAAGCCAGGTGAATCACCGGCTGCAGCAAAGTCTTCCGATGATAGACGCGATATTCCACCATGTTGTTGTACACCATGTAAAGCACAAAATCCAGCAGTCCCGGCATGGTGACTTCCGCTCCTTCGGCAATGAGGAAGTCCTCCAGATGATTATTGGCAAGAGGAGAATATTTCACGAAAATCTCCCCTACCACACCCACTTGCACGGCCTTGCGCTGTGTGCGTGGAATTGCTGCAAAGTCCCTGAGGATTTCTCCATAAAGCTGTTTCACGTGGCCGTAGTGAATCTTTACATTGCTGCCAAGCTCCTGTCCCAGCCGTTCCGTCCAGCGGCGGCAAAGCGCTTCCGCATCCCCTGCATGGGTTTCATAGGGAACAACCTGCCCCTTCAGGCTCATCAGCAAATCTCCAAAGAGCACCGCATAAGCCAAGCCATGCAGCAATGGCAGCGTCAACCGAAAGCCCGGATGCTTTTCCAGACCTGCAAAGCTGAAGGAAATCACCGGCACAAAACCTAAGCCTGCACGCTCCAGGGCTTTGCGAATCAGAGAGATATAATTGCTGGCACGGCATCCGCCGCCGGTTTGGAACATAATCAGGGCAACCTTATGGACGTCATACTTACCGGACAGCAGGGCATCCAGGAATTGTCCGATCACGCACACAGCCGGGTAGCAGGCATCATTGTGGGTATACTTAAGACCCGTTTCCACAATATGCTGACCGCTGGTTTCCAGCAGTTCCATATGATAGCCGTAAGTCTTGAATACCTGCACCACCAATTGAAAATGCATGGGCAACATGTTCGGTGCAAGAATCGTATAGTCTTGCTTCATCTCCTCGGTGAAAGGGATGTAGGTATTGTCATGCATGCTGTTCCGCCTCCTCCAACGCCCCCAACAGGCTGCGGAGACGAATCCGCACGGCACCCAGGTTGGTGATTTCGTCGATTTTCAGCTGGGTATAATGCTTACCTGCCTTTTCCATGATGGCACGAACCTCGTCCGTGGTAATGGCATCAATGCCACAGCCGAAGGAAACCAGCTGCACCAGTTCTACGTCCTTATTGGCTGCCGCAAAGGCCGCCGCCCGGTACAGCCGGGAATGGAACGTCCACTGATCCAGCACTCGTACCTTCTGCACAGGTGCCAGTTCCGCTACACTATCCTCCGTTACCACAGCAAAACCCAGGCTTCCGGCCAGTTTATCAATGCCGTGGCCGATTTCCGGGTCAATATGATAGGGACGACCGGCAAGAATCATGATGCGTTTCCCGCTTTTGTGGGCTTCCTCCATCACACGGCTTCCTTCTGCCTTGACGGCGGCATGATAAGCCGCATAAGCATCCAGTCCCTTTTGCGCCGCCCGGCGTACCTCATGCCGGGTAAGGCTTTCGTCAAGCTTCTTCAATACAGGATACATTCCTAGGGCAATGCTCCTTGCATTGTCAATGCGCACGTAGGGATTCATAAACTCTGCCTGCTTCAGCTGAGGCATGTTGCTGCCAAGTACTTCCCCGTAATACGCCACCACCGGGCAGTTGAAATGATTATCCCCTGCATGCTCATCCACATTGTAGGTCAGGGCAGGGTAAAAGATGTTGTGAACACCTTCCTCCAGCAGCGTCAGCACATGTCCATGCATGATCTTTGCCGGATAACACACCGTATCGGAAGGAATGGTCAGCTGCCCTTTTTCGTAGGTCTTGCGGGTGGAGAGGCCGGAAAGATGTACTTCAAAGCCCAGCTCCGTCAGCATGGTATACCAGAGAGGTGCCAGCTCGTACATACTCAGTGCCAGTGGAAGACCGATCTTTCCTCTTTTTCCTTCCACAGGGACAAGCCCGGTCAGATAGTTCCGCTTAAACTGCTGCACATTGGGCAAATCCTCTGTCTGCCTCAGTCCTGCACCTTTAGCGCATTGGTTGCCGGAAATATATTTCTCGCCTGCGCCGAAGCGATTCACTGTCAGGTGGCAATGGTTGGTGCATCCGCCGCACACAGCCGCCGTAGCCGTGTGGGTAAACTGCTCCAATGCTTCCAGACTAAGGAGTTTGCTCTCCTGAAAGCGCATGGCATACAGTGCCGCACCGTAAGCCCCCATCAAGCCGGCAATGTTGGGACGGATAACCTCCGCACCCAGTTCCATTTCGAAGGCACGGAGCACTGCATCATTGTAGAAGGTTCCCCCTTGCACCACAATGTGCTCCCCCAGTTCCTTCGGAGTAGATGCACGGATGACCTTATAGATGGCATTCTTCACCACGCTGACGGATAGCCCTGCGGAAATATCCTCCACTGAGGCTCCGTCCTTCTGCGCCTGCTTCACCGAGGAATTCATAAACACGGTACAGCGGGAGCCAAGGTTCACGGGAGCCGCACTGAGCAAGCCCATTTTCGCAAAATCCGCCACTTCGTACCCGGCACTCTTGGCAAAAGTTTCAATAAAGGAGCCGCAGCCGGAGGAACAGGCTTCGTTCAGCATGATGCTGTCAATGGCACCGTTGCGGATGCGAAAGCACTTAATGTCTTGTCCGCCGATGTCCAGGATAAAGTCCACATCCGGGCGGAAATGCCGAGCTGCAATGTAGTGAGCCATGGTTTCCACCAGACCTGCATCTGCATGAAAGGCGTGACAAATCAGCTCCTCGCCGTAGCCGGTTACAGCACTGCCGCAAATTTTCACCCGATCGCCGCACAGATGCCGCAGTTTCAGCAGCTGTTCGCGCACCAGCGCCACCGGATTTCCTTTGTTGGAAGAATAGTAGGAATACAGGATGCTTTGGTCTTCCCCAATCAGCGTCAACTTGGTGGTGGTACTGCCGCAGTCAATGCCCAGCCAAGCCTTGCCGCTGTAAGCAGACAGAGGCTTCTCCGCCACCGCCGCTTGATTGTGCCGCCTGCAGAAGGCCAAATAATCTTCCGTGTTCCGAAACAGAGGCGGCAGGCGATTGGCGGCATTTTCCTTGCCGCCGGTGCTCTTCTCCATTTTGGACAGAAGGGTATCGCAATCCATAGGTTCTGTCTTTTGTGACAGTAAAGCCGCCCCCAGCGCCACCGTAAATCGGTCGTACGGCGGGAAAACAGCGGTATTTTCGTCCAGCTTCAAGGTTTCCGTGAAGCGGTGACGAAGTCCTTTGCAATAATGGAGGGGGCCGCCCAGGAACATGACCTTGCCTTTGATTTCCCGGCCCTGAATCAGCCCGGTAATGGTCTGGTTCACGACTGCCTGATAAATGCTGGCAGCCACGTCGCTTTTGTTTGCGCCCTGGTTCAGCAGAGGCTGAACGTCCGTTTTGGCAAACACACCGCAGCGGGAGGCAATGGGGTAAATGCGATCAGCATGCTGGCTTGCCTCATCCATTTCATCCACAGACATGTTCAGCAATACGGCCATTTGGTCAATAAAAGCGCCTGTGCCACCGGCACAGGTACCATTCATTCGTTCATCCACACCGCCCTGGAAGAAGATCACCTTGGCATCCTCGCCCCCAAGCTCGATAACCACCCCGGTATCCGGGGCAAGGGCACGGACGCAGGCTGCTGTGGCATACACTTCCTGAGCGAAGAAAATGCCTGCTCCCTGTGCTGCGCCGAGCCCTGCAGAGCCGGAAATGGCCACCGTGAAGGGCTTCTCTCTCAGCAAAGGCGCCATATCATGCAGCATGTTCATCATCGTTTCCCGGATGCGGGAAAAATGCCGCTGGTAACGTTCGAAAATCACTTGCTCATTTTCCACCAGCACCAGCTTGGCGGTGGTGGAGCCAATGTCGATCCCGAGGGATCGGAGCTGTTTCTCCATCATCATCTACTCCTCACCTTCTTCATTTTCGTGATTCTCCTGCGAATTCCTTCTGACAGAGAATGGATTTTGTCCAACAGAAAGCACGGTTGTCTTTGTGTCTTTCATCACAATGATTGCATTTTGGCATGGCTGTGCTATAATGACGATGCTCATGAAATCAAGTTATTGAAGGAGGATCACCATGCGTATTCTCGTCGTGGGAGACGGCAAAGTCGGGCATTCCCTGGCGGAGCATCTGGCACAGGAGGATCACGACATTGTTATACTGGACACGGATGAAGAAGTGCTCCAGCGCTGTGAGGATGACTTGGACGTGCTGTGCGTCAAGGGCAACGGCGCCAACGCCAAAACCCTGCTGGACGCCGGTGTGGAGCGGACAGACATTCTGATTGCCGCCACAGCCAGCGATGAAACCAACATGCTGTGCTGCCTGATTGCCAAACGGCTGGGCGCCAAGTATACCATTGCCCGCATCCGTGACCCGGAATATAATGAGAGCCTGATGCTTTTACAGCATGAGCTGGGCATCGATATGGCCATTAACCCGGAGCGAGCCACCGCTCTTGAAATCAGCCGACTGCTTCGCTTCCCCTTTGCCAGCAACATTGAGTCCTTTGCCAAAGGACGTGTGGAGATGGTGGAGTTTCGGGCGCAGGAGCACGATCCGGTGGTAGGCATGCCCCTGAAGGACGTGGCGCACAAGCTTCATGGCATCCCCAGAGTGCTGTATGCGGCAGTAGAGCGGGACAGCCTGGTCACCATCCCCAACGGTGATTTCGTGATTCAACCCGGTGATCGGGTGCACGTGGCAGCCGATATGGTGACAATTACGGATTATTTCCGTTTCCTTGGCCGAAACACCCATCAGGTGAAAAACGTGATGATCCTGGGCGGCGGCCGTATCAGCTACTACCTTTCCAAGATGATCGTACCTGTCGGCGCCCACGTTTCCCTGATTGAAATCAACCACGAAAAGGCGGAAAAACTGAGCGAGATTCTGCCGGACGTGAACGTGATTTACGGCGACGGCACGGATCAGAGCCTGCTGGAGCAGGAAGGTCTGCAGCAAATGGACGCCTTTGTCGCCCTGACTGACCGTGACGAGGAAAACCTGATGACCGGCTTGTTCGCCGTGCGGCAGGGCGTCTCCAAGGTCATTGTGAAGAACAACCGTGTCACCTATTCGGACATCATCAGCTCCATGGGGCTGGACAGCATCGTCAGCCCCAAGGCTATCACCTGCTCCAACATTCTCCGCTATGTACGTGCCCGCGAGAATGTGGAGGGCGCCAAGGTGGAAAAGCTGTATCGGCTGATGCATGGCCGTGCAGAGGCCATTGAATTTACTGCCCGCGGAACAGACCCCTACATCGGTATTCCCCTGAAGGATCTGCATGTGCGCAAAAATACGCTGGTTGCGGTGATTGTCCGCCGCGGCAAGGTCATCGTTCCTTTCGGCAACGACCACATTGAAGATGGGGACAGCGTAGTGGTCATGGCCTGCGAAGGCGGCATCAGCGACCTGAACGAGGTAATCCGCAAATGAACAAGCGGCTTGTTATTCGCCTATTGGGTGCTATCCTTTTGCTGGAAGCAGCCTGCATGGTGCCTTCCTTGATTTTGGCGCTCATCTACGGAGACGGGGATGCCATGGCTTTCGTAAAAACCATAGGCATTATGGTGGTGCTGGGACTGCCCATGCGCAGCCTGGCCAAACCGGAGCATCGGGATCTGCGTGCCCGGGAAGGCTTCCTGATTGTGGCGCTGGCCTGGGTGATCCTGAGCATCTTCGGTGCTCTCCCCTTTATGTTCGGCGGCATGATTCCTAACTTTGCCGATGCACTGTTTGAATCCGTATCCGGCTTCACCACCACCGGTGCAACCATTCTGCGCAACTTTGACTTTCTTCCCCGCGGGCTGATGTTCTGGCGTGCCTTCACCCACTGGATCGGCGGCATGGGCGTGCTGGTGCTTACCTTGGCACTCCTGCCTCAGCTGACAGGCCGCACTTCTCACCTGGTGCGGGCAGAAAGCCCCGGCCCCAGCCTGAGCAAGATTGTGCCGAAGATGGGTGATTCGGCAAAGATTCTGTACGCTATTTACTTTGTGCTGACGGTAATTGAATTTGCAGCGCTGATCATTGCCGGCATGGATCCCTATGATGCAGCCATTCATGCCATGAGCACAGCCGGTACCGGCGGCTTCAGCAACTATGCCGCCAGCGCTGCCGCTTTCAACAGCCCCAGCATTGAGATTATCCTCACGGTGTTCATGGTGCTCTTCGGTATTAACTTTGCCCTGTTCTTCCGCCTGCTCATCGGAGATGTGAAGGGCTTCTTCCACAGCGAGGAACTACACTGGTACCTGGGGATTTTCGTCAGCTTCAGCCTGATCATCGGCGTGCTGATTACACCGCTGTATGGCAATTTCTTCACCGCCATGCGGTATTCGTTCTTTCAGGCTTCCAGCTTCATGTCCACCACCGGCTTTACCACCACGGACTTCAGCAAATGGCCGGCGGCTGCCAATATTCTGCTGCTGATTCTGATGCTCATCGGCTCCTGTGCAGGATCCACCTCCGGCGGTATCAAAGTCGTCCGCATTGCCATGCTGTGCAAGGAAGGCAAACGGGAAATCCGCCATACCTTCCAGCCCAGAAAGGTGCAGGTGGTTCGCTTTGAGGACAAGGGTGTTGATGAATCCATGCTCCACCAAATCGGCACTTTCGTGTTTGTCTACATCATGCTGATTCTGGTTGGCGGCTTCCTCATTTCCTTGGACGGCCGATACGATCTGCAGGCCAATCTGACCTCTTCCCTGACCTGCGTCAGCAATGTAGGTCCTGCCTTAAGCAGCATGGCTGCCTTGGACAATCTTGGCGGATACAGCAGTTTTTCCAAGATCGTCATGTGTCTGCTGATGCTGGCCGGACGTTTGGAGCTATTCCCCATTCTGGCCATTTTCCATCCTGCCATTTGGCGGAAAGGCTAAACAAATGCGCTGCATGATGCGAATGTCATGCAGCGCAATTTTTATTGTCCCCGCAGGCCTTTAGCAAGCACCTCCACCAGTGCCGGCATTTGCTCTTCCAGGGTTCTTTCCGGATCAAAGGCAATGGGCTTAGCCACCTGGAACACATGCTTGTGATAGTCCAGATGCACGGGATAAAACTTCAGCACCTTGCCTGTCGCCTTGTAGTACATGGGTGCCACCTGCAGAAAGCCCGTGTTGATCCAGTCATGGTGGCTTTGATAGCCGCTAGGCTGTTCAGGGAAAAGCACCAGGTTATGCCCTTCCT
>CAVKHY010000090.1:0-9535 GCA_963656345.1 bacterium
TCGTAATGCAGCGTGGTGTTGAACATTCTGTCCGCCGTTTCCTGATAGGGGAAGATCCACCGATCCTCTCCTTGGCGCACGCTGGGCCACATGTTCAGCGTTGCCATGGGAGACATGCCGCGAAATTGAGCATCCCGCACAATTCGCCTCAGGAGCCGTGCGTCCGTCGTGCGGATGCGATTGTGATCATCCAGGTTCAGGCAGGTCAAGGCGCTAACAAAAACCCGGTAAATCTCCTGCTCCGGTATGTCCTCCGTCAGCATGGGATTCAGTCCGTGAATGCCTTCGATAATGATCGGCTCGCCCTGCCCCAATGTTCGCACGATGCCATGGGCGGTACGTTCTCCGGCAGGAAAGTCGAAGATGGGCGTCTCCACCGTTTCACCCTGCAGCAACGCACAAATTTGCTGCTGGAGCAGCGGCAGGTCAAGCGCCTGAATATTCTCTAAATCTACGCTGCCGTCTGCTTCCTTGGGCAAATCACACAAATTGCGGTAATAGTTATCCAAGCTCAGCCTTGTCGGATGATAGCCCAGCACCCGCAGCTGGACGGCCAGCCGGGCTGCCGTCGTTGTCTTTCCGCTGGAGGAAGGCCCTGCAAGAAGAATCACCCGCTTCCTTTTCCGGGCAATTTCGTCCGCCATGTCGGCCAAGGCCTTTTCCTGCAAGGCTTCGTTCACCCGGATAAATGTGCGCAGCTCTCCCTTTTCTGCCAACGCCGCCAAATCCGCAGCATTCCTGACTCCGAGGATACCGCACCATCCCACGCTTTCGGCAAAAACGCTTAGATGCTTGGGATAATCCCGATAATAGGCCGGGATACCAGGGGCCGTCTTGTCCGGCAGCTGCATGACAAAGCCGCCGTCATGGGGCAGCAGGTCAAACACCTTCACGTATCCTGTAGAAGGTGCCATGGCACCGTAAAAGTATTCCCACATGCCACCGCAGGCATACATTTCAAAATGCTTAAAGGGACGCAATTTCAGCAGCGCCACTTTGTCCGGCTGGCCGTCCTTGTCAAAATAATCGATGGCATCCTTCACCTGCCACTGTTTTTTGACGAAAGGAAGGTTCTCTTCCGTAATGCGGCGCATTTCCTGTTCCAGGTCATCCACCTGCTCCGCACTGAGTGCAACCCCCGGCAGACGAACCAGCACGCCGCCTGCTGCGGAATGCTCTACGCGAACTCTTTGCCCAGGCATTCTTCTCCGCACGGCCAGCAGCATGACAAACCGAAGGGAACGCTCATAAATCCGCCGTCCTTCTTCCTGTGCGATGGTAATGGGCGTTAATTCTCCATCGCCGGGGATCGTTTCATGCATTTCCAGCACTCGTCCGCCCCGAACGGCAGCAAGGACTTGCGGAGCATCCACCCCTAAGCAGCGAAGGCCTTCTGCCACCGTTGTCTGCTCAGGTACATTGCAGCGAACACACCCATGAGATATCAGCATCATAACCTCCACCTTTCATCATTGTTTTGCGTTCTTCCCCATCATACCCGAATTAGCGGTGTGCGTCAACTCACGACTGTTTTTGACAAGCATCGTAAAAGCCGTTATAATAGGTATGGTTCATTTTCCACTGTTACTTGCTTAAAGGAGGCCATCACGGTTGAAGACCTTTGTACGAGTCATTGCAGTGTTGCTGGCTCTTGTTTTGCTGGCGTTCCTGGTTCCCTCCATGACGCCTCTGGCCATCGGCGAGGAAGCCGTTGCTTACCCTGCTTATACACCTGTTACCCTGACAGCAGAGGACGTGGCTCCTCTTGATTACGCTGCAAAGGCACCGGCTCCTCTGATCGATGCTTTTCTGCCGGACAACGGCGGATACCTTGACGACACCCTGTCCGTCAAGGTCGAAACCATGCGAGCCTATGACACCACCATCATGCTGGTATGGGTGCAGATTGCCTCCCCTACCCAGCTGCGCACAGAGCTTTGCAAGCCCTACCCTTCCAAGTCCACCGCCCGGGCGGATACCATTGCCAAGCGGGTCAATGCTGTGCTGGCCATCAACGGGGACTATTTCGTGTACCACAGCCAGGGCTACATTGTGCGAAACGGCAAAGTGCTGCGGGAGCGGTATAATGACATTTACGATACCCTGCTCATTGACGATCAGGGAGATTTCACCATTATCCAAGGCTTGACCAAGGAAAAGATCAATGCCTTCAACGGCACCATCATGCAGGCCTTCACCTTTGGCCCCGGTCTGGTGGTAGATGGAGTCATGACCACGGAATTCCCGCTGAAGTCTTCCTCCCCCACCCATGAAACCCAGCGCATCGCCATTGCGCGGATGGATCACCTGTCCTACCTGATTGTCGCCACGGAAGGTCCTGAAAACAAAGGCTCTACCGGCCTGACCATGGCAGAGTTTGCCCAGCTGCTCTATGATCTTGGGGCAAAGAATGCCTACAATCTGGACGGCGGCTCTTCCTCCAGCGTGGTGCTGAATTACAAGAAGATCAACTCCCTGTCCACCGGGAAGATTCGCGCCATTGGGGATATCCTGTATTTTGCCACCGCAGAAACCGAGGAGGCCGCACAATGAACGAAACTACTGTTCTGCTGTCCGTAGGCGATCTCCAGCTGACCGCCTACAGCCTGTTGCTGGCCATTGGCTCCCTGCTGGCCATTCTGCTGACCGCTTGCCTCGGCAGGAAGCGCATAGGGGTTGACGCATCCCTGTCGCTGTGTCTGGCGGTGCTGCCCGGTGCCGTTATCGGTGCTCGGCTGGTATATTGCGCCACTATGATCGAATCCATTCTGGTGGATTTTGACGGTCTATCTTTCATCCCCCGCATTTGGGAAGGTGGCTTCACTCTGTATGGTGCCATCCTTGGCGGCATGGTTTCCGCACTGATTTACGCCCGCGCTACCCACCGCAAAATTCCTGACGTGCTGGATCTGCTTGCGCCAGGTTCCGCCCTGGTTCTGTGCGTTGCCAGAGCCGCTGAATATTTCACCTCCCAGGGTCTCGGGGATTACATTGAAGATGAAGCCTTTCAGCGTTTCCCCTTTGCCGTGGAAGCCAACGGCTCCTGGCAGATGCCGGTGTTTGTGTATGAAGCTGTGGTGGCAGCGATCATCCTCGTTGTGGTGCTCTGCCTGCTGCATCAAAATCGGAAACCCGGCCGCACGGCAGAGGTCTTCCTTGTGCTGCTGAGTCTGAGCCAGATCATTCTGGAATCCTGGCGGGAGGATGAATTCATCCGCTTCGGCTTCGTCCGTTGGAATCAGATTGCCGCCGCCATTACCCTGACTACCGTGCTGGTGCTGCGCCTGATCCGGAAAGGCCGTCCCCGGGAAAAGAGCCGGAAAATCTGGACCATCATGCGGGTGGTGCTTTATCTGGTCGGCGTGGCAATGATTATTCTCATCGAGTTTGCACTGGACAAGTCCTCCATTGAAAATACCCTGCTGTATGGAGTCATGGCCGGCACGCTGGTTGTCATGGGCATCGCCATGCTGAAGGACTGAAAGGAAATACTATGCTGGAAGAACTGAAGCAACAGGTTTATGAAGCCAACATGCTTTTGCCTGCCTATCATTTGGTTACCTTCACCTGGGGCAACGTTTCCGGGATAGATCGGGAACAAGGTCTGTTTGTGATTAAGCCCAGCGGCGTTCCTTATGAAGACTTGAAGCCGGAGGACATGGTGGTGGTATCCATTGCCGACGGGCACAAGGTGGAAGGCAACCTGAATCCTTCTTCAGACACCCCCACCCATGCGGAACTGTACCGACGCTTTTCCTCCATTGGCGGAATTGTGCATACACATTCCCGCTGGGCCACCATTTGGGCGCAGGCCGGCCGGGATATTCCGGCTTATGGTACCACCCATGCAGATTACATTTATGGTGCTGTTCCCTGTGCACGGGATCTGACCCCGGAAGAAGTGCAGCGGGCTTATGAGCTGGAAACAGGCAAGGTTATTGCCGAATGCTTTGAAGAGCGTCGTCTGAATCCTGTCCACGTACCCTGCGTTCTGGCACGTCATCACGGCCCCTTTGCTTGGGGAAAGAATGCCATGGAGGCGGTGCATAACGCCGCCGTGCTGGAAGAAGTGGCCATGATGGCCTGGCACACGGAAAACCTTGCCACCGCCCCGGTTGCTCCCCTGCCGGACTATGTGCGGGACAAGCATTTTCTTCGCAAGCATGGCCCTAATGCCTATTATGGGCAAATCAAAAAATGAATCGAGGCCTTGTATGAGTCAGCCGTCATCCTCCCCAAAGCGTGAAAACTTCGCCTCCCGTCTCGGCTTCCTGCTGGTCAGTGCCGGATGTGCCATTGGCATCGGCAATGTATGGCGCTTCCCTACCGTTGCCGGTCAAAACGGCGGCGGCGTGTTTGTGCTCTTCTATCTGCTCTTTCTGCTGATAATGGGTGTTCCCGTTTTAACCATGGAACTGGCCGTTGGCCGTGCCGGTCAAGGGACAGCTGTTCAGGCTTACAAGGCTTTGGAAAAGAAGGGCAGCAAATGGCACCTGCATGGCTATGTGTGCCTGCTGGGCTGCGTCATGCTGATGATGTACTACACCACCGTCAGTGGCTGGATGCTGAGCTACTTTGTCAAGTTCCTCACCGGCACCTTCAGCAATCTTTCCGCCTCCGATGCTGCCGCCAATGTGTTCACTCAAATGCTGGCGAATCCTTGGGAAATGGGTATTTTCATGGCGATCACCGTGGTGCTTGGCATATTGATTTGCAGCTTGGGACTGCAAAACGGTGTAGAGCGCATTACCAAGGTGATGATGTGCGCCCTGATCCTGCTCATTGCGGTGCTGGCTGTGCACAGTTTCACGCTGTCTGGTGCAAAAGAGGGGCTGTCTTTCTTCCTGCTGCCGGACTGGGACCGTGCTTCCCAACAGGGTATCGGCCAGGTTATTGTCTCTGCCATGAACCAATCTTTCTTCACCCTGAGTCTGGGCATCGGCGCCATGGAAATTTTCGGCAGCTACATGTCCCGTAAAAATACCCTGTGCAGCGAAGCCGTGCACATTTGTGCCCTGGATACCCTGGTAGCCATCAGCGCAGGGCTGATCATCTTCCCTGCCTGCTTCTCTTATGGCGTGTCCCCGGATGCCGGCCCCAGCCTGATTTTCATCACCCTGCCCAACGTGTTTGCCAACATGGCCGGCGGTCAGGTGTGGGGAGCCCTGTTCTTCCTCTTCATGACCTTTGCCAGCTTCACCACAGTGGTGGCAGTATTCGAAAACATCATTGCCAGCGTTATGGAACTGTTCCATATAAACCGCCGCACGGCCTGCGTGGTTTGCGGTGCAGGAATTCTTCTTCTCAGCCTGCCTTGTGTGCTGGGGTACAATGTGTGGAGCGGCTTCCAACCCAAAGGCAGCGGCAGCACCGTTCTGGACGGTGAGGATTTCATCGTGTCCAATCTGCTGCTGCCCATTGGCAGTTTGATCTATCTGCTCTTCTGCGTGACACGCTGGGGCTGGGGCTTTGAAAAGTATCTGGCAGAAGCAAACACTGGTAAGGGCATTCACCTGCCCCGGTTCTTAAAGCCAGTTTTCCAGTTTGTCATTCCTCTGCTCATTATCGTCATCATTGTACAGGGACTCATCGGGTAAGCAATCCCATTGCTTATGCGTAACAGGCCGTTCATCTCACGGGATGAGTGGCCTGTTTTATATGCCGGAAAGAAAAACATAAGAAAGTCAGCCTGCCTATTGCAATCTCGGCAGCACAGCATGTAGAATGGAAGAGCACTGATGCTTTGCCAATGAAGCCAAAGCGCCGCATCGGGTTCCCTCCCCTGCGGAAATCAGAAAGGAGAATTTCATATGAGTGACTACGCACAGCGAGTACTGGATGATTTGAAAGCCCGCAATGCCCATGAGCCTGAATTTATTCAGGCTGCTACCGAGATCCTGACCACCCTGAAGCCTGTGGTGGATCGTCATCCCGAGTATGAGAAGGCCGGTTTGCTGGAACGGTACGTGGAACCGGAACGGGTCATCATGTTCCGTGTACCGTGGATGGATGACAAGGGTCAGGTTCAGGTCAACCGCGGCTATCGTGTTCAGTTTAACAGCGCCATTGGCCCCTACAAGGGCGGTCTGCGTCTGCATCCCAGTGTTAACCTGTCTATTATTAAATTCCTCGGCATGGAGCAGATTCTGAAAAACAGCCTGACCGGATTGCCCATCGGCGGCGGCAAGGGTGGCAGCGACTTTGACCCCAAGGGCAAGAGTGACAACGAAGTACAGCGTTTCTGCCAGAGCTTTATGACCGAACTGTACCGCCACGTGGGCAAGGATGTGGACGTACCTGCCGGAGACATTGGCGTTGGCGCCCGGGAAATCGGCTTCCTGTACGGCCAGTATAAGCGAATCACCGGCCTGTATGAAGGGGTGCTGACCGGCAAGGGACTCACCTGGGGCGGTTCTCTTGCCCGGAAGGAAGCCACCGGCTTCGGCCTTTGCTATTTTGTCCAGGCCATGCTGGAGGCCAACGGCAATTCTGTTGCCGGGAAGACGGTGGTCGTGTCCGGCAGCGGCAACGTGGCCATCTACGCTGCCCAGAAGATTACGGAAATGGGCGGCAAGGTTGTGGCTATGAGCGACTCCAACGGCTACATCCATGACCCTGCCGGTGTCAATCTTGCTGTGATCAAGCAGCTGAAGGAAGTAGAACGGAAGCGGATCCGGGAATATGTAAATGCCGTGCCCACCGCCACCTATACGGAAGGATGCTCCGGTATTTGGACCATCCCTTGCCAGATTGCTCTACCCTGCGCTACCCAGAACGAAATTAACGAAGCCAGTGCTAAGGCATTGATTGCCAACGGTGTGGAAGCTGTGGGTGAAGGTGCCAACATGCCTTCCACCTTGGAAGCGACTGCTGCCTTCCAGCAGGCCAAGGTGCTGTTTGCCCCGGCCAAAGCAGCCAATGCCGGCGGCGTTGCCGTGTCTGCCCTTGAAATGAGCCAGAACAGCATGCGGCTCAGCTGGAGCTTTGAAGAAGTGGATGCCAAGCTGAAAGATATCATGGTGGGCATTTTCCACAAGGTAGATGACGCCGCAAAGGAATATGCCACCTCCGGCGACTATGTGGCTGGTGCCAACATTGCAGGCTTCCTGAAAGTTGCCGATGCCATGATGGCACAGGGCGCTGTGTAATCCTTGCACCTCAAAATAAAAGGGGCGGAACCGTTGTCCATGCGGTTTCGTCCTTTTTTCATAGCAATGAAAAAACCGTGTCTCTTGTGCGGGAGACACGGCATTTGCTTTGATGTGTGGTATGTTTCTTTTGAATTACACCAGCTCGAGAACGACCATCTCGGCAGCATCGCCGCGACGGGGTCCAAGCTTATAGATACGAGTGTAACCGCCATTGCAGTTCTTTTCTGCATTGCGGGCCTTGTACTTGGGTCCGATTTCGCGGAAGAGCTTTTCCACCACAGGATGCTTGTTGTCCTTGGTGCGCTCCTTGTACTCCTTCTTGGTCTCGTCGCCCTTCTTCTGCTCCTGCACATCGTACAGATAAGCCATCATCAGGCGGCGGGCATGCAGCTTGGAGGGAGCATCGTTCACCACGTCAATGGTCATAGACTGACCCTTGTCGTTGTGGGTCTCCTTGGTGGTGGCAACAGTGTTGTCACATTCCTTGATGGCCAAGGTGATCATCCGATCCGCAATGCGGCGAACTTCCTTAGCCTTGGCTTCAGTGGTCTCAATACGGCCGTACCAAATGAGGTTGGTCACCTGGTTGCGCAGCAGCGCCTTGCGCTGATCCGCAGTGCGACCCAGCTTACGTTGGCTTGCCATGGGTAATTTCCTCCTTCACGGGCAGCAGGGAAAATGCCAATGGTCTCTCCCCTGCATCCGCCCCGTCTTACTCTTCGTTGGGTCGCAAACTAAGTCCCAGTGCTTCCAGCTTCTGCTCGACTTCTTCCAGGCTCTTCCGGCCCAGGTTGCGAACCTTCATCATGTCTTCCTGATTGCGCTGCACCAATTCAGACACGCTGTTGATGCCTGCACGCTTCAGGCAGTTGTAAGCACGAACCGACAGATCCAACTCCTCAATGGTCATCTCGAGAACCTTTTCCTTCTTGTCGTCCTCGGGCTGCACCATGCTTACCGGAATAGGCTGATCCGTGAGGCTCACAAAAAGGCTCAGGTGCTCGCTGAGGATCTTGGCAGCGCCGCTGATAGCCTCTTCAGGCTTCAGGGTGCCGTTGGTCCAGATTTCAAGCGTCAGCTTATCATAGTCGGTAATCTGGCCTACACGGGTATCCTCAACGGTGTAGTTCACCTTCTTAATGGGGGTGAAGATACTGTCCATGGGAATCATACCGATAGGCATGTTGGGGTTCTTGTTCTTGTCAGCGCTGATATAGCCACGGCCCTTATCAAGGGTCAGCTGCATCTGCAGATGGGCATCCTCATTCAGGGTAGCAATGTGCATATCGGGATTGATGATCTCGATTTCATCATCCACCTTGATGGAGCCAGCTGTTACTTCGCAGGGACCCTGGGCATCGATCATCACCGTCTTGGGACCGTCGGGAACCATGGTTACCGCCAGACCCTTCAGGTTGAGGATGATCTCAGTCACGTCCTCTTTCACGCCGGGAACAGTCGAGAACTCATGCTGAACACCTTCAATGTGCACAGCAGAGACCGCAACGCCAGGGAGGGAGGACAGCAGCACACGGCGGAGAGAGTTGCCCAGTGTGTGACCAAAGCCACGCTCCAGGGGTTCCACAACGAACTTGCCATAGCAGCCGTTCTGACCAACCTCTACACACTCGATGCGTGCTTTTTCGATTGAAACGATCATTTCGTTAACCCTCCTCTAATGGTCCTGGAAGAAAGACCGGCCAAATCCACCGTGCTATGCGGCGCAGCAGATTTCGCCTAGTCTTTCCAATTTTAGCGGGAGTAGAACTCGACGATCATGTTCTCCTGCAGCTGGAGGTCGATGTCCTCACGAGCAGGCAAGGCGTTGACCGTACCGGTCAGATTGGGAGCGTCGAAGGTCAGCCACTTGGGAGTGAGCACGGTGGTGCCTTCCCGCAGGGACTTGAACATTTCCTTCTCTGCAGAAGCGGGACGCAGGGTAATCACATCGCCCACCTTCACGGAGTAAGAAGGAATGTCCACCTTCTGACCATTAACACGGATGTGGCCGTGCACAACGATCTGACGAGCCATGCGGCGGGTCTTGGCCAGGCCAAGGCGATACACCACATTGTCCAGGCGCTGTTCCAGCAGGCGAAGCATGTTGTCGCCGGTAACACCCTTCATGTTGGCGGCCTTCAGATAGTAGTGATGGAACTGCTTTTCCAGCACGCCGTAAACAAACTTGACCTTCTGCTTTTCCTTCAGCTGTGCGCCGTATTCGGAAACCTTCTTACGGCGGTTGCCGCCGGGGTTCCGGTTAGACTTTTTATTGCTGTAGCCCATAACGGCCGGGGAAATATCAAAGCTCCGGCACTTGCGGGCGATCGGCTGCTTATTGATAGCCATTGTACGTTGTCCTCCTTCAAATCCTTAGACGCGGC
>CAVKHY010000091.1:0-9527 GCA_963656345.1 bacterium
TTATTTATAGTATTATAACTAATCTAATTTTTGCCATCTAATTAGTTATTTTTGGTATTGAATTGTTTCACGTGGAACATTGCTTCTTTGTTTTGAATAAAATTCTGTCTGATAATTTCAAAGGACTTCAGATGTGCGTAGCGTTGCTTCAACTACAGAAAATAATTTACTATTCGATTTGCACATTGCAATGTTTCACGTGAAACAAACAATCGTCGCTAAAAAATAAACCCTAGTAGTTTCATGCCCGAAGGGGTTTAAGGGGGCGACCGGAAAGCCCCCTTGAAAGAAACATTACCCTATAAAAGAAAGTACTTCATTCCTAAACATTAGTCCTGCAAGAAGCTTCCCAAGGGCTTTGCGGTCGCCCTTAGGAAACCTTCGCCGCCCCTTCGGAAGCGGCAATCCTCAAAAGTAAGGTTTCCGCAGGGGGCTTTCCGGTCGTTCCGCAACCTCAATCGTCGCGGCTTACAGCCGCTCGTTTCGGTTGATGCGTTCGCGGACGCAATTCGCGCCACTGGCGCGAGTCCGCTCACTTACCCCTGCACCCCTTCGGGCACTCCTTCGAATGAAGTAGTCTTTGAATGAAAGGTTTCTTCTTACATTACCCATAAACTTTCAAGAATGTGCACTGCGAAGGGTTCCAAGGGGCGACCGCAAAGCCCCTTGGTATCTTCATAAACAAAAAGATACAGAAAACCCTAGTAGTTACTTGCCCATTTCCCCACAAAAAAACGCCCCCATCAGGGCGTTTTTTCTCATTCAAAGTTCGGTTCCTCCGGCTCTGCCGCTTCCTGCACCCTCCCATGCTGGGTTTGGGTCAGGGTGGCATTCCCCTCCGGGGTCAGCTGCACCAAATACGTTCGCCTGTCCCGGCAGTTATCCAGGTCGCTTTCATCCGTGCAGGTCACGAAGGTCTGCCCCCCGCTGATTTCCTGCAATAGCCGGGTTCGCCGGGTCATGTCCAGCTCGCTCATCACATCATCCAGCAGCAGAATGGGCTCCTCCCCGCTGATCTCCCGGAAGAGGGCCATTTGCGCCAGCTTCATGCTCAGCGCCGCCGTGCGGATCTGCCCTTGGGAGGCAAACAGCTTCATCTCCCGCCCCATCAGGGTCAACAACAGCTCTTCCCGGTGCACCCCGAAGGTGGTGAACCCCCGAAGGCTGTCCTCCTGCCGGCTTTTCTCCAGCTGGGCGCAGGCAGCGGCGGCGAAATCCTCCGCCTCCGTGCAGGCACGGTAGGTGATGCGGAATGCTTCCTCTCCCCTGCCGCTGATGGCGGCATACTTGTCCGCCCCCAAGGCGGCCAGCTTGGCAATGATGCTTCCCCGGTACCGGTGAATCACCGCCCCGGCCTCCCCCATGGTCTTCTCGAAGGCGCTCATCATGCCGCTGTCGGGAACAATCCCCTTCCGAGCCTGCCGGAGCAGGGCGTTCCGCTGCTCCATGGCCTTCTGATACTGCTGCAGGGCGAGAAAATAGGGAGTGTACAACTGGGAGATCAGCATATCAATGAATTTCCGCCGCACAGCAGGCCCGTCCTTCACCAACATCAGGTCTTCCGGGGAGAAAATCACGCACTGAAGCTGTCCCATCATGTCGGAAATCCGAGGCGCACGCTTCTGATCCAGGAAAATATGCTTGTGCTTTGGCCCGTCCGGGGTCAGTTTCACCGCAATGTCGTGCCTGCCGGTCTGTTTACGCACGGTGACCCCCACGGCGGCGGCGGCCTGACCCTTCCGCACCACTTCCTTATCCTGGCTGGTGCGGTGGCTTTTACCAAGGGCACAGTAGTGGATGGCCTCCAACAGGTTGGTTTTCCCGGAGCCGTTCTGCCCGAAGAGCAGGTTCACCCCCGGATGGGGCTTCATCTCCAAGGCCGGATAGTTGCGGAAGTCCCGCAGCTTAATGGTTTCGATTTCCATGTTCTTATTGGAATATTCTTACAGGCAAGATCAGATACAGGAACTGATCCCCTTCCTCCGGCACAAACACGCAGGGGCTCACGTTGCTGTTAAACTTCATGCACAGGTCGTCGTCGGTGATGTTCCGGATCACATCCACCAAGTATTTGGCATTAAAGGCAATTTCAAGTGGATCACCATTCAAGGTGCAGTCCAGTTCCTCATGAACGTCGCCCATTTCCGCATTGGAGGAGATGGTCAGGGTGTCCTTTTCGAAGCTCATGCGGATCAGGTTGTTCTTGCCTTCCCGAGCCATCAGGCTAGCGCGGTCAATGGCGTTGTACACATCCATCCGGCGGGCCTTGGCCTGGGTCTTGAAGGCGCTTGGCAAAATCTTCCGGTAATCGATATATTCCCCGGCCAGCAGCACGGTGGACAGGCAGTTGTTGCCGAAGGTGACCTGCATCTTATTCTTGTCGAAGGTCAAGGTACAGAAGGTTTCGTCCTCGGGGAGGATCTTGCTCAGTTCGCTGAGCACCCGGCCGGGGATCACGGCGCGGATAACTTCCTTGCCATCGGGCAGTTCGAAGGGCTGGAAGATCTTCTGCATGGCCAGCCGGTAGCCGTCCAGGGCCACCATGCGAGCCTCGTCCTTGGTCACCTCCAGCAAACAGCCGGTGAGGATCTGCCGGGTTTCATCATTGGCAATGGCGAACACCACCCGGCTGATCATCTCCCGCAGGCGGTTTTGCTGAATTTTCACCTGAGTGCTTTGATCCATTTCGGGGCTGTCCGGGTACTCCATGGCGTTCATGCAGGTCATGGAGGACTTGCACTTACCGCAAAGAATGCTGGCGTTCCGGCCATTTTCCGCAGTGACGGTAATGCTGCCCCCCTCCTGCTTGCGCACCAGCTCGTTCAACAGTTTGCCGGTAAGGGCTGCCTGACCCATTTCCTTTACTTCCGCCACGATGGTGGATTGAATGGTCAGGCTGCCGTCGGAGCAGGTCAGCTCCACGGAATCCTCTTGGGCTGTGAGGAGGACGCTCTCCAAAATCTGCTTGGCAGGCCGGGGAGCCAGGGCACGGGTCACGGTATTCAGCGCGTCCAGCAGATCCTGGGCGTTGGCGGTAAATTGCATGGGATCGACCTCATTTCCGTAAGTAGTTAGTAGAACCTATAAATTTAGTCGTCGTAGTAGGGGCTGTGGAAGCTGTGGAAAACCCCCTCCAGCCCTTGCGGCGCAAGGCTTTCACCGTGTAGACAAATTGTGAGGAACCGGCCTTCGCCCTTGGGAGAAATTGTGGGAAACTTCCCTTTTCCCCGTTTCCCAAAAGGAAACCGGCGGAGTTTTTTCGGCGCAGGGTCGGGGAAGATCCCCAAAACCCGCCCGGGGCAAGCCTTTCGCCCCAAAATCCGCCCCAAAAGAGCGGGGGCGAAACGGGTTTCCCACATCCTGCACAGGCTGTGGATACCAGGGTGTGGAAAACCTGAATGCCTTGATTTTTCCGGCCTTCAGTGGAAAACCTCTCGGAAGTTTTCCACCTTTTCCACAAGTTTTCCACAACTTTGGGGAAAACGCCGGGCAGCCTTCTTTTGGCTATCCTTTCATAAGGGTTTGATTCGACAAACCCCTTTCCCTTCCACGCATGCCAAAAGAATCCCATCTAATTATACAGCGAAAACCCGGGAACGTAAACCGGAAATTTACAAAGGGGGAACGATTTGCGAGAGGGAAGCTTTTGTGTCAAAAGCTCCCCTCTCGCGCTCTCCCCGAAAACCGGCTGGAAGGAAACGATTTGCGGGAGGAGACTTTTATGCTAAAAGTCCCCTCCCGCACCCACCCGAAAACCGGCTGAAAATTCAGTTGCTTGTAAGGCAACTGCCGAAGGAGTCCAGAGGGCGATCGGAAAGCCCTCTGGAATAAACACGAAGAACAAGAAGTGAAAACCTAGTAGTAAAGGATGTCCCCGAAGGGTTCCAAGGAACGACCGGAAAGCCCTCTGGAATAAACACGAACGAAAAGAAATTGTAAACCCTAGTAGCAGGGTGTCCCCCACGAATCCTACCATAAAAATGCTGTCCTGCTTTCATTGAAGATCCCCCTCCAGCAGGATTTCATTTTCTACAAATAGAAAGAAGAGAAGCGACCCTTTCCAAGCATTCATGCAATCAAGATAGGACGGATGTGTTCATGCAAGTATCCTTCGACCCCCTGTATCAGCCCTATGCTTCCAACCGGTACTGCACCGTGGCGAAAAACGGCATGGTGTGCACCGGCAACAACCTGGCCGCCGCCGCCGGGCTGGAGATTCTCCGCAAAGGCGGCAATGCGGTGGATGCCGCCATCGCCACCGCCGCCTGCCTCACCGTGGTGGAGCCGGGCAGCAACGGCCTGGGTTCCGACGCCTTTGCCATCGTGTGGATGCAGGGGCAGATGTACGGCCTCAACTCCTCCGGCTACGCCCCCAAGAACATCACCCGGGAAAAGGTGCTGGCCAAGCATCCCGGGGGGAAAATGCCCCTCCATGGCTGGACGCCGGTCACCGTGCCCGGCGCGCCCAAGGCTTGGGCACGGCTGAATGAACGCTTCGGCAAGCTGTCTCTCCTGGAGGATCTGACCCCGGCCATTCGCTATGCGGAGGAAGGGTACCCCCTGGCCCCGGCCAACGCCGTCCAGTTCGAGGAGGCCACGGAGGAATACACCCGCCTCTTCCACGGCAAGCCGGAGCACGACGAGTGGTTCCGGGTCTTCACCAAGGATGGGGAGAGCTATCATTTCGGGGATGTGGTTCGCCTGCCGGATCACGCCAAGACCCTGCGCCTTATCGGGGAAACCAACGCCCGTGTCTTCTACGAAGGGGAGATCGCCGAAGCCCTGGTGAAGCAGAGCCGGCGGGACGGGGGCTTCTTCTCCATGGAGGATATGACGGAATACGATGCCCAGTGGGTCGCCCCCATGGGGGTGGATTACCGGGACTGCCGGGTGTGGGAGCTTCCCCCCAACGGTCAGGGCATTGTGGCGCTTATGGCGCTGAACATCCTGAAGAACTTTGACGACCTGCGCCCCGGGGACGAGAAGACCTATCACCGGCAGATGGAGGCCATCAAGATCGCCTTTGCGGATGCCAAGCATTACGTCACCGACCCGGACTTCATGCCCCTGGACTATCATCGGCTGATCACGCCGGCATACGGCAGGATCCGGGCGGCGGAAATTGGGGACACGGCCAAGATCCCCACCTTCGGGGAGCCGCCGAAATGCGGCACCGTGTACCTGTGCACCGCCGATGGAGAGGGGAACATGGTGTCCTTCATCCAGAGCAACTACAACGATTTCGGTTCCGGCATCGTGGTGGAAGGCTACGGCGTGTCCCTGCAGGATCGGGGGGCGGACTTCTCCCTGGATCCCAACCATTACAACTGCCTCATGCCCCGGAAGCGGACGTATCACACCATCATTCCCGGCTTCATCACCAAGGGGGACAAGCCTGTGGGACCCTTCGGGGTCATGGGGGCGTACATGCAGCCTCAGGGGCACGTGCAGGTGGCCATGAATCTCATCGATTTCCACCTGAATCCTCAAATGGCGCTGGATGCCCCACGGTGGCAGTGGATGCAGGGGAAGCAATTCACGGTGGAATCCTCCTTCCCCACGGCGGTGATTGGGCAGCTCACCCGCCGGGGCCACGACATCACCGTGCTGCACGATCCGGTGCTCTTCGGCCGTGGGCAGATGATTGTCCGGCTGGACAACGGCGTGCTGGTGGGCGGGTGTGAATCCCGCACGGATAGCAGTGCAGCCAGCTGGTAAGACAAGGGGGCTTTCCGATCGCCCCCTTGACCCCTTCGCGCCCCCTTCGGATGAAGAAATCTTTTTACGAAAGGTTCGCAGGGGGCTTTGCGGTCGCCCCCTGCACCCCTTCGCAGCATCCCTTCGGATGAAGGAGTGCTGTTATGTAAGTATCAATATTTTTACCTTACAATACCCATAACCTTTCAAAAGGATGACCCCGAAGGGTTCCAAGGGGCGATCGGAAAGCCCCTTGGGAATAATCATAAACGAAAAGAATCTGTACATTCTAAACGATGCATCATTCACCAATGATTTGCTTTCTTTATCATAGAAAGAAGGAATCACCATGCTGTGGGAAATCTTCCGAGTATTCTTCCGTGTAGGCGCCCTGACCTTCGGCGGGGGCTACGCCATGCTGCCCATCCTCCGCCGGGAACTGGTGGAAAAGCGCCGCTGGACCACCGATGAAGAGCTCAGCGACTGCTACGCCATCAGCCAATGCACCCCCGGCGCCATCGCCGTCAACACCGCCACCTTCATCGGCCGGAAGCAGGGAGGCGTCCCCGGAGGGATCATCGCCACCCTGGGGGTCATTGCCCCCTCCTTCCTCATCATTTCCCTTATCGCCGGGGTCATCAATAACTTTTCCCACATCCTGTGGGTGCAGCAGGCCCTGGCAGGCATTCGGGTGTGCGTGTGCGTGTTCATCTTTAACGCCGTGGTGAAGCTGATGAAGTCCGCCGTGGTGGATCACGCCACCCTGGCCATTTATCTGGTGCTGCTCCTCGCCGCCGTGTTCTTCGACTTTTCTCCGGTGCTGTCGGTCATCGCAGCGGGGATCGCCGGCAATCTGCTGGCCATGGGAGGGGTGAAAGGCAAATGACCTACCTGCGGCTTTTCTGGGAATTTTTCAAAACCGGCCTCTTCGCCGTGGGAGGAGGCATGGCCACGGTGCCTTTCTTGCAGGATATTGCGGCGAAAACCGGCTGGTACACCCTGTCCCAGCTGGCGGACATGATCGCCGTGTCGGAGAGCACCCCGGGCCCCCTGGGGGTGAATATGGCCACCTACGTGGGGTACACCGTGGGCAGCGGATTGGGCGGCGTGCCTGCTGCCCTGCTGGGGGCGCTGACCGCCACCCTGGGGCTTGTGACCCCGTCGGTCATCGTTATGCTGCTGGTGGGGGCCTTCCTGGACAAGTTCCGCAGCAATCGCTGGGTGGAGAACACCCTGTATGGCCTTCGCCCGGCCTCTGTGGCTATGATTACCGCCGCCGGGGTGGAGATCGTCCTTTTCTCCCTGCTGCACGTCTCGTCCATCAGCGGCCTGTTGCAGGCCCAAATCAGCCTGAAGTCGGTGATCCTGTTTGCGGTGCTCCTCTTCTGCACCAACTGGGTGCCTCAGGTGAAGAAGCTGCACCCCGTGTGGGTGATCCTCGCCTCGGCGGTGGTGGGAATTGTTTTGAAAATGGAATGAATTCTTTATTCGGTTATGGAAGTATCAATATTTTTACCTTACAATACCCACAACCTTTATAAGATGTGCGCCCGAAGGAGTCCAGAGGGGCGATGGTCAAGCCCTCTGGAATAGGCAGCACCAACTAGATGCAGGAAAGTCGAATCCCTGCATCTTTATTTTTCAACACTTTTCTAATGAAATGTTGAAAACATCGCCATTCCATTGAAAAGTAGCTAAGTTTTCATACCAACTTTTCAGTGGAGTCTGTTTCGCAGGGGGCTTTGCGGTCGTTCCGCAACCTCAATCGTCGCAAGCTGCGCTTGCTCGTTTCGGTTGATGCGTTCGCGGACGCAATTCGCGCCACTGGCGCGAGTCCGCTCACTTACCCCTGCACCCCTTCGCCGCCCCTTCGGATGAAGCTTGATTTCAGAGAAAGAAAGTTATTTACTAACAGTACCCATAACCTTTCTAGAGGATGCACCCGAAGGGTTCCAAGGGGCGATCGGAAAGCCCCTTGGAATAAGCATAACCTTACTTCGAGCAAGGAAGTCGAATTCTTGCACCAATTCTGAAAGAAGCAATGCAGGGGGCTTTGCGGTCGCCCCCTGCACCCCTTCGCCGCCCCCTTCGGATGAAGGAGTTCTCTAATGAAAAAAAGAGTTTTCAACACGTTCACAACAAAATGTTGAAAACCATACCCTTTCACTGAAAAGTAGCCAAGTTTTCATGCGAACTTTTCAATGAAACTTTCTGTGTAAGGGTTTTGCAGGGGGCTTTGCGGTCGCCCCCTGCACCCCTTCGCCGCCCCTTCGGATGAAGGAGTGCTTTCATGAAGGTTTTTCCGAAAACCTTCCCCCTTTCTTCCCCCTTCGTTGCGAAACCAAGCAATTTGTGGTATGATAAAGCTAGTTCATTCCGCCTGTACGGCGTGATAGGGAGGCTCGGTTCATTCATGGAAGTGATCACTACCGCTGCGCTGAAGGAGCGCCTGCAGGAGCTGCAGGGACATGAGGTCTGCCTGCAGGGCTGGATCCGCAACCACCGCAAGCAGAAGAATATGGGCTTTATCGACTTCTTCGACGGCACCTGCTTCAAGAATCCCCAAGTGGTGTACGATACCGGCATTGCGGACTATGCCCAGGTATCCACCCTGCACGTAGGCGCCGCGGTGACCGTGTGCGGCACGGTGGTGCCCAGCTACAAGGATCCCACCACGCCGGAAATTCAGGCGAAGACCATCGTGCTGGAAGGGGATTGCCCGGAGGATTATCCCCTGCAGCCCAAGCGGCACAGCGTGGAATATCTGCGGGAGATCGCCTATCTGCGTCCCCGGACCCGGCTGTTTCAGGCGGTGTTCCGTGTCCGCTCCGTGGCCAGCATGGCCATTCACACCTATTTTCAGGATCGGGGCTACCTGTACGTCCACACGCCCCTGATCACCGCCAATGACGCCGAGGGCGCAGGCAACACCTTCACCGTCACCACTCTGAAGCCCGGGCAGGATCCCAAGGAGGACTTCTTCGGCAAGCCCACCGCCCTGGCGGTCACCGGCCAGCTGGAGGCGGAGACCTTCGCCATGGCCTTCTCCAAGGTGTACACCTTCGGCCCCACCTTCCGGGCGGAAAACAGCAATACCAAGACCCATGCGGCGGAATTCTGGATGATCGAGCCGGAAATCGCCTTCTGTGATATTCATCAGCTCATGGACATTGAGGAGGACTTCCTCAAGTACCTGGTGAAGACCGTGCTGGAAAAGTGCCCCGACGAGCTGGCTCACCTGGACAAGTACACCGGCGGCGGCTTGCTGGACAAGCTGAACGCCCTGGCCGCTTCCGGCGCTGCCCGGGTGACCCATGAGGAGGCCATTACCATCCTCCGCAAGGCCATGGAAAACGGCTACAAGTTCCAGTTTGAGCCCAAGTATGGGGAGGATACCGCCAAGGAGCACGAGAAGTACCTGACGGAGGAATACTTCCACTCCCCCGTGTTTGTGTACGACTGGCCCAAGGACATCAAAGCCTTCTACATGTATCAGAACCCGGACGGGAAGACCGTGGCGGCAGTGGATCTGCTGGTGCCCGGCGCCGGGGAATTGATGGGCGGCTCCCAGCGTGAGGATCGGTATGATCTGCTGGTGAAGCGGATGGATGAGCTCCACATTTCCAAGGAGCAGATGTACTGGTATGTGGATCTTCGCCGGTTCGGCGGATGCACCCATTCCGGCTTCGGCATGGGCTTTGAGCGGCTGCTGATCTACCTCACCGGGGTGGACAACATCCGGGATGTGATCCCCTACGCCCGCACTCCCATGAATTGCGAGTTCTAAGCGTATGTTTTGCGAGAGGAGGGCAACCCCTTTCGGCAAAGGG
>CAVKHY010000092.1:0-8736 GCA_963656345.1 bacterium
GTATAGGAATCTTACTGCCGCTGAAGCAAATCCAAGTGGCTCTCTTCGTTCTTGATTTCCCAGTGGAGCAAAAGAGTCAGCAATCCGCGCAGCGCAATAACTGCGCCAAGGATGCCAAGCTCGTTCCAATCCCGAGCCAGCACGGTACGCAGTACTTCCCCACCAAGCTTAAATTCCAAGGCCAAAGCGATGCCTTGTGCCAGCTTTAGCCGCTCGTGAGGGTCTTTACGGAAATAGCCGATGACACCCTTTACAGCAGTGATCATTAGGATCATGATGCCTGCCAATTCCGTCAGCCGAATGCCGATTTCCGCCGTATACTTGACTAGGTTCTCCAGGAAATTCACAACTGCTTCCATCGTGTTCCTCCTGACCTGAAGCATTCAGGTCTTCATTCCTTCATTGGCCGAAGCCTTTCCTCTAGTGTACACGATATTCCTCCAAAATGCACGGATTATTTTCGGAGAATTTGCATGGAACTATATATTCATATCCCCTTTTGCCTGCAAAAGTGCCGATATTGCGATTTTGCGTCCTATGCCGGCTGTGCTTCCATCATGCGTCCTTACGTAGATGCGGTTTTGACGGAGGCACGGATAGAGGCTGAACGTCTTGAGCATCCGGTGATCGAGACAATCTTCCTGGGTGGCGGTACGCCTTCCCTGCTTTCATCCGCTGAACTGGTTCGCCTCCTGGACGGCATACGTCACTGCTTCCCGATTGCAAAAGATGCAGAAATCACATCGGAAGCGAATCCTGGAACGCTGACTGAGGAGTGGCTTTGCAGTGCGGTGGGTGCGGGCATCAATCGACTGTCCATCGGGATGCAGGCCGCACAGCCTAGGCTTCTGCGCCTGCTGGGACGCATCCATACGTTGCCGGAAGTAGTCAAGTCCGTCGATATGGCAAGGCAGGCAGGCATTAAAAACCTAAACCTTGATTTGATGTTTGGCTTACCCACCCAAACTGTGGCGGACTGGCAAGAAACCCTCCACACCGCTTTTACCATGGCGCCGGAACATCTAAGCTGCTATGGATTAATTCCTGAGGATGGGACGCCTTTGAAGCAGGATTTGGATGCAGGAAGGTTGTCCTTGCCGGAAGAAGATACAGAGCGTGCCATGTACGATCTGACGCTGAATCTGCTGGCTGCACAAGGATACGAGCAATATGAAATATCGAATTTTGCTAAACCAGGCTACGCTTGCAAGCATAACTTAGGATACTGGCGTCAGGTTCCTTATCTGGGTCTTGGTGCTTCATCAGCATCCATGATTCCGGACATAACTTCGTCGAGCACATACCTTCGCCGCAGCAATCCTGCTTCGCTGGAACAGTACTTGTCCATGGTCAAAGAACGGGATTTTTCTATGCGTGAAGAAACTTCTGTTTCAAAAAAAGAGGCTCAGTTCGAAACGCTGATGCTTGGTCTCAGAACCACCAAAGGAATCAGCGAATCCGCCTATGCAGCCATGCACGGTGTTTCTATGGAACAGCAATACGGAGTGATCCTTGCCAGACTGGAAAAACAGGGCTTGCTCCTGCATCAGGCAGGATGGTGGCGGCTCAGCCGCCGAGGCATGGACGTGCAGAATGCCGTCCTTGTCGAATTCATGGAGGATTGATGATGAGCGTCATCGGGGATTGCCTCTGTGAAGAAAAGAGCGTATAATGACCGAGATAGGCTTGCCAAGCATCCTATCGGATACTAAGTGAACGAGGAAAAAGAATGGCAAAGAATACAAAGTCCCTTCTGGGCGGCATGACCATTTTAGGCCTGACAGGCATTATCTGCAAGCTGATCGGCGTGCTGTACTCCATCCCGCTGACGTGGATCATCGGTGCAGATGGATTAGGCATCTTTCAGTCCGTGTTCCCTACTTATAACTTGCTGTTGACGGTTTCCTCCGCAGGCTTACCCGTAGCAGTCAGCCGCATGGTCTCCCATTGCATGGCGAAGGATGATCCTCGCAATGCAAAGCGAGTGTTCCGCGCTGCATTGTGGCTACTGACAGCATTAGGCCTTATTTGTACGCTGCTGATGCTGGTATGCAATCCCCTGCTGGTTGCTCGGGTCAGCGAGCCTCAATCTTCCTTGGGTTTCTATGTGATTGCCCCCTGCGTTGTAATCGTTTGCATCCTATCTGCCTTCCGCGGCTTTATGCAGGGGCAGCAGAACATGATTCCCACCGCCACTTCCCAGCTCATCGAGCAGGTAGGCAAAGTACTGATTTCTCTGCCCTTGGCGTATTTAGGAAGTCAGCGCAGTTTGGCGGAAGGTGCTGCCGGCGCCCTGCTTGGCATTACCATCGTGGAGGCCTTGGCACTGCTCTACATGGTCATCCTGTATCTGCGCCGCAGAGGCTCCTTTGATGCGATTCCTCAGCTCAGCAATGATGAGCCCATCGCGACAAAGGTTCTATCCAAACGGCTGCTTCACATTTCCATCCCGATCACCATCAGCGCCTGCATCGTTCCCCTGGCGCAGTTTGTGGACTCTGCCATGATGGTGAATCGCATGGTCGCTTCCGGCCTGACGCAAGAGGCGGCGCGGCCGTTGTATGGTCTGTTCTCCGGCTTGGTGATTCGGCTGATCAATGTTCCGACGGCTTTAGCCTTGGCTGTAGCCATGAGCCTTGTACCTGCCATTTCTGCCGCAAAGGCTGTGAATGATGAGAAGGCTGTGGCACATCAGGCAAACTTGGGCATTCGGTTTGCTTTCATGATCGGCTTTCCCTGTTCCATCGGTATGAGCCTCTTATCCAAGCAGATTATGTCCTTCTTCTATGCTTCCACGTTAAGTGAGGAACACCTGCGCATTGCCAGCGAACTGCTGAGCATGTCCAGCCTTACGGTGGTACTCTTTACCGTGGTGCAGGCTACCAGCAGCATTCTGCAGGGGCTACACAAGCAGCGCATTCCCATGTACACCCTTGTAGCCGGTGTCGGCTGCAAGATTCTGTTGAATTATATTCTCGTCGGCACGCCCGGGATTAACATTTACGGCGGCCCTATTGCCTCCATCGTTTGCTACTCTGTTTCCATGATTCCGAACCTCATTTGCGTATGCAAGTATGGTCACCTGAAATTCAACTGGATGGGATGGGTTGTCCGCCCCGGTCTTGCTACGCTGGCCATGGGTATTGCTGTATTCATTGCCCGCAGCCTGCTGCCCATCAATCGCATTTTCACTCTTTTGGAAATTGCTTTAGGTGTTGCCGTTTACTTTGGCACTGCTATTCTCGTCAAAGCAATGACACCTGAAGATCTTCGCTCTCTCCGCCGCAGTAAGAAGAAAGGCTGATGCATCATGAAAGCCTCCATCTCCGTCGTTACCCTTGGCCCCGGCGATCCTTCTCTGATGACGCTGCAGACTGCCGAACTGCTGCAGCACGCTGCTCATCTGGTGCTGCGAACGCAGCGGCATGGCGCAGCTGATTGGCTGAAGGAAAAAGGCATTTCTTTTGATACGCTGGATGATTTTTACGACCGCTATGAGGATTTTTCTGAAATGCATACGGCTATGGCAAAGCACCTTTGGCATTTGGCTGAAACTGCCTCGCTGACCTATGCCGTTATGGATGCTTCAACGGACGGTTCTGTTTCAGCTTTGGCGAAGATGCGCCCGGAGGGGGCTTCCCTCACCTGCTACGCTGGGCTGTCAGCGGCAGATGCCTGCTTGGCTGCTGTGCCGGCAGAAAGGCGAGGCGACGGCCTGCGGATTCTTACGGCAACAGATTGCATCCATGCCGTCCCGGATCCTCGCACGCCACTGATGATTACGGAAATCAATGACCGTATTCTGGCCGGTGATGTAAAGCTGTGGCTTACGGATTTGTACAACGATGAAATGTCAGTTGTCTTTTTCCCGCCCACAGAAAAGGCAGTCTATAAACCGAAGCTCCTTGCACTTGAAGACTTGGATCGGCAAAAGAAATATGACCACACCTGCTGTGTCTATGTGCCTGCAGCACCCTTCCGGGATCGGCAACGGTATTGCTTTGCTGACTTGAAGGAGATCATGGGTATTCTCCGCGGAGACAACGGCTGTCCCTGGGATTGTGCTCAGACCCATGAATCGCTTCGTCCTTACCTGATTGAGGAAGCGTGGGAAGCCATCGGTGCCATTGATGAGCAGGATCCTGATCATTTGGCGGATGAGCTTGGTGATGTTTTGCTGCAAGTAGTGTTCCACGCCAGCATTGGCGAAAGTCATGGCACTTTTTCCTTGTCTGACATTACGACAGCGATATGTCATAAGATGATTTACCGGCATGCCCATATCTTCGGAAATGCACACTGCGCTACGCCTGGTGAAGTTTCTGCAAGCTGGGAGGAATTGAAAAAAGCCGAAAAGCGATTGACCACTCAAGCAGACGTGCTGCGTGATGTATCCGTTGCTCTGCCCTCCCTGATGTATGCGGCCAAAGTGCAGAAGAAGGCTGCTCAAGTAGGCTTCGACTGGGATACTCCCGAAGAAGCGTTGCCCAAGGTCCATGAAGAAGCGGAAGAAGTCCTGGAGGAAATAAAGAACGGTCGCGATCCCGGTGAGGAGCTTGGGGATTTGCTCTTTTCCTGCGTCAATGTAGCAAGACTCAGCGGCAAGGAGCCTGAACTTTTGCTAAAAACTGCAACTCAAAAGTTCATGAATCGTTTTGACGCCATGGAAAAATTGATTATTTCAGACGGAAAAGCGCTGAAAGACTTGACTTTAAGCGAAATGGATGTATACTGGAAAAGGGTCAAATCGGCGCAGAATAGCTGAGGCTGTTTGACTTGCGTCTGTTGACAGATGCTTGGTAAGTCTATTTCTTGCCATCGTGCATGAAAAAACAAGGAGGAATTTACTCATGAACAAGACTGAACTGACTGCAGCTCTGGCTGCCAATGCCGGTCTCTCTAAGAAGGATGCCGAAAAGGCACTGAACACTTTTGTTGAGGTTGTAACCGAGACCTTGGCCAAGGGCGAAAAGGTTCAGGTAGTTGGCTTTGGCTCTTTCGAAGTGAAGGAGCGTCCTGCTCGTACTGCCCGCAATCCCCGTACCGGCGAGGAAATCAAGATCGAAGCTTCCAAGGCTCCTGTCTTCAAGGCTGGCAAGGCTCTGAAGGACACTGTGAACAAGTAATTTTCGACCTTTTTCACATCGGCCCACAGGTGTTATTTGCCTGCGGGTCTTTTTCATATAAAGGAGATTATCATGCGCTTGGATAAATACCTAAAGGTTTCCAGAATCATCAAGCGGCGTACGGTGGCCAACGATGCCTGCAGTGGAGGACGTGTTTCCCTGAATGGCAAGGTAGCTAAGCCGGGAGCCGAGGTAAATGTCGGTGATGTTATGACCATCCGTTTCGGCGATCACTACGGCAAGTACGAAATTCTCAGCATTGCTGAAACCGTCCGCAAAGGCAGTGCTGCTGACATGTATCGGATTCTCTCCGAAGATGAAGGCGTGGCAGCGGAACGAAACTAATCAGGAGGTTGCGGTATGTGGGGTGTTCTTGTTCTTGCCGGTGGATCCGGGCAGCGCATGGGGGCAGATTGCAACAAGGTACTGCTTCCCCTGGCAGGCGAACCGGTCATTTGCCGCTCTGTTCGTGCCTTTCTGCCATTTGCCGATGTGCTTGTGCTGGTATGCCGTTCAATCGACCGCGACGCCATTCAAAAGGCGTTGGAAAGCAGCGGCATCGATGTAGCTTCCATCCGCTTTGCAGATGGCGGCACAGACCGGCAGGCGTCCGTTTGGAACGGGCTGCAGGCACTTCCGGAAGCATGCAGTCATGTGCTCGTTCATGACGGTGCCAGATGTTTGGTAGACAGTGCAACCATTCGTCGTGTAATGACCTCTGTGGAGCAGTATGGCACCGGCGTAGCTGCCATTCCTGCAACGGATACGATCAAAATGGTCGATGCGGATGCATATGTGCTTTCTACGCCTTCCAGAGCTTCTCTGAGGGCTGTCCAAACGCCCCAGGGATTCCTGACTAGCTTGCTCACGGAAGCCCATCAGAAGGCCATGCAGGACGATTATCGAGGTACTGACGATGCATCCCTGCTCGAACACATGGGACACCCTGTAAAGCTTGTGAATGGCAACAAACGTAACATCAAACTGACCACACCGGAGGACATGAAAATGGCAGCGTCCCTTTTGGAAAATTCCGTTCCTGATTTTCGAGTCGGTCACGGCTTTGATGTGCATCGCCTGACAGAGGGGCGCGATTTGATCCTGTGCGGCGAAAAAATTCCTCATACGTGGGGACTGTTAGGGCACAGTGATGCCGATGTTGCCCTTCATGCATTGATGGATGCCATGCTGGGCGCCCTTGCCCTAGGGGATATTGGCCAGCATTTCCCGGATACCGATCCGAAATATAGCGGCATTTCCTCCATGGTATTGCTGGCGCATGTGGTGCAGCTGCTTGGCAGTCATGGCGCCAAGGTCACAAATGCTGACATTACCATTGCTGCACAAAAGCCCAAGCTGGCTCCCTTTATCCCGGCAATGCGCGCCAATGTAGCCAGGGTGCTTGGCTTGCCGGAGCAGCGTGTAAGCATCAAAGCAACCACAACGGAGCATCTTGGCTTTGAAGGCCGCGAAGAAGGCATCAGTGCTACGGCTGTTTGCATGGTATGGATGAAATGATTCCAAATTTTCAGTATATTTGCTGAAAGATATGATTTCCAGCTGGATCTGAACCGGTTAACGCGAAAAGCAATAAATACAAAGAAAATGGATATAGAAGGGTGCCTGATTGTCGCGGGCACGATGAAATGCAAAGCAACCACTGGCCGATGTTTTCCCATGGGAATGCCTCAGCCAGTGGTTGCTTCATAGCTGTCAATAATACTGTAGAGAAAGTTCAGCGTTTGTTGGTCATTCACAACACCGTTCAGGCGATTCGTGGTAAACGAGGTGTTCTTTCGGTTTTTTCAAAATTTCCGCGCCCGCCTTGCGGTGGGATAAACCTGCCTCCGGCACCATAGCTTGGCCCACTATCCCTGTTGCACTGTCCACGCATGAGATAAAAAATTTTACCCCGTCTTGTTGTTCCTCTTCATGCAGTGCACAAGATTCAAGATCAGAAGATACCAGACTCCAGATTGACCCACAGAGCGGGGCGAACACAACAACAAGTTCGGGTGACCTCAGTGTAATAAAGTGAACCATCCCTGTCAACATACGACGCTCTTGCCGAAGTGTTGCCGGGCGAGCGGAGCCACCATTTACAGCTTCTTTCACCACCTGCAGTCTTGAAGCTATATTTCAAATCTAATTTTCCTTGTTCGGCTGCATATGCCGTAGGTTCCACTCTGGCTTTGATATTTTTACCATTGACGAATGTTACACCAAAGTATTCGTGTGCCTCCGCATAGCTTAGCAAAAATACCTTATCTTGTGTGTTGTTACCGCCGATGGTACTCAAACTGTTAAAGCCTTGGCTGCTGCTGTTATCTACTGTCGTTGTCAGAATGGCTTGCTGTTCCTCCGCAGTAAAGGCCTTGGTGAGAAAGGCAGTGTTGAGCCAGCTTCGCAGGGTACACTTCTCCCAAGTGGTTGCTACGCACTTTAGATTATAAGGCTGTGCATCCAGGCCGTAACGGCTGATGAGCAGGGCTTTGCTGTCATCACAGGCAAGCACAAGCCATTCAATGGGCGTGCTGTCTGTACCTGCCTTGGTTTGCGGGTAGGTGCCAAACTCTACATAGGTTCCTACCGTAAATTTTGTTGCTACTACACAAGCAGCCAGCTTGCTGTCTGCATCCTTATAACCTGCAAGCTCTGCATATATTGCTTTGGCTTTCTGATAGCTGCCTGTTCCATACAAGCTTTCTGCTGTACGGTAGTCTGCTTCCATTTGCATGGCTTTTGCCTTTGCAGATGCATCTTCATAGTTCTCGGCTTCGCCATATGCCTTGGCTGCGTGCTCCACATCACCTGCAAGTTCATAATACTGTCCCAGCTCATACAGTCGCTGTGCCGCCACACCGGTGTTTGCCACTTTAACATACACGGCTTCTGCCGCATCATATTGTTGAGTTGCATAATAGTATTCACCAATGGATAGGATCTGCTCGTTTACATCGTTGTAGCCATATCCTGCCTTTTCAAACCATTGGATGGCTCCTGCATAGTCACTTGCGGTCATCTTGGACATAGCTGTCTGATAGGCCATTTCTGCCATTTTGTCAGTTTCATTAGCCAGCGCATATTGTGCATAGGCACTTTCGTAGGCATTGTGGACTTCGTATTCTTCACCCTTCTGTATAGCTGCTAACCTTCTGCATTCTGTTGCCTGCGCTTCGCTATCACTGTAAGTGCCGGCCGAATCAAAAAGGAAAGCGGCATTTTCATAGTCCTCTCTTGCCATAGCTTCCTGTGCAAGTTGGTAGTTACATTTCTTCGCCATGCTGATGCTATCACTGTAACCATTCAAGGCAAAAAAAGCTGCTTTTGCGCTCACATAGTTGCCATCATTGAAGAGCTTTATAGCATAGCGGTAGTCGCATTCCTTAACCATCTCCGCACTGTCTTTATAATCCTTAAGGGCTGCGAAGCGTTTTGCTGCAACATCGTAATCACCGGCATTCATAGATGCTTCAGCTGCTGCGTAGGAGGCTTCATTGGCACGGGTAGCTGCATCCGAAAAATCACCCATGGAGATAAATACTTCAGCAGATTGATCATAGCTGCCATTGTCATAAAGCTGATTGCCCCAAGCATAGGTATCCATGGT
>CAVKHY010000092.1:8746-9470 GCA_963656345.1 bacterium
ATCTGTCAGCTGTTTGTTCGCACGTGCCTGCAAACCCATCTGATAGTGCTGTTCACGGCTGTCCTCATAATCCGTAATGGAGAAGTAAGCGTCTGCCGCCAGTTTATACTCACCATTTTCGGCCATTTGGGCAGCATAGTGATAGATGGACAGCTTTGCTTTTTCTTCATCACCGATAGAAGCGTATGCTTCTGCTGCTTCGTCGTATCTTCCTGCGTCAAAAAGTGTATTTGCCTTATCCTTGCCGCACTGTGCTGCCTTCGTACTTGCATCGCTGTAGTTACCTAAGGCGACGAACTGATCATGGGCATTGTCGTAATCTTTGCCCTTTAACGCCTGTGCGGCAGAGGCATACATGGCTTCATAATCAGCAGCATGGGTTTGATAGGTTTTACTCAGCGTTGCGTAGATATCATAGGCTTCCGCATAGGAGCCCGCATCATAAAGCATGTCGGCTTCTGCTTGCGTCATGAGTGCTGCGCTGTCCTTATAGCCTATCAATGTGTCATACAAATTAATTGCAGCATCGTAGTTACCACTTGCTGCAAGGCCTTTTGCTTCTTGATAGTCACATTCATGCACCATTGCCGCACTGTCACTGTAATTTCCTAAAGCAGCAAACTGTGCACGAGCCTCATCGTAGCTGCAGCCTGCCAGATATCCTTCTGCCGTTTTGTACATTTTTCTATAATCAGCGGCATGGGTCTGATAGATTATGTTCAGC
>CAVKHY010000093.1:0-6481 GCA_963656345.1 bacterium
GTTAAATGGGGGTAAAGATTAAACTGCTGAAATACCATGGCCATGTTTTCGCGGACGATTTTCGTTTTATTGTGGGCTGTTATTTCCTGTCCGTTAATGTACACATGACCGCTGCTGGGCTCTTCCAGGAAATTCATGCAGCGAACCGTGGTGGACTTACCGGAGCCGCTGGGACCGATAATCACCAGCTTTTCTCCTTCTGCCACGGTCAGGTTCACATCCTTAAGCACGTGGAGTTCCCCGAAATATTTGTTGACATTTTCCAAGCGAATCATTCCGTTATCCTCCCGGTTAAGGATTTATTGCAGGATCTTTCGCCATTTCTTGCATGGTAGTTCAGCCATCATGCAAGAATGAAAACACAAAGGCACTTGACAGAAGTTTCGTTCTGCCAAGCGCCTTTGCTTGAGGCCATTATAGCGGCCGTCTTATATACTGTCAATAGTTTCAGCTGTAAAAACACGGAAAATACAGTTGTCGTGCAAGTTTCGTGATGATATTATGCATTTTTGTTCATTATGGTCATTCTTACTCCGCCCCGTACACATACAAATCCGTACTGGTAGCAGGAGCCTCTATGCCAAGAAGCTGGCTGACCGTGCACAGCTCGTACCCATCCTCCAGCAGTTCAGGAATCAGGGTTTGCAGGCACTGCACATCCTTCCAGTTGGTGTGGTAAAGAAGGATACTGCCATTTTGCACGGCACGGCGAGCCTTAGCTGCATTGGTCTGGCTTACATCCCAGCGGATGGCATGGGTATAGCCTGCGGCTGCAATAGCATTGCAGACACTGGAGCCGTTGGACTTCTGGGTGTTGCCATAGGGCGGGCGCATGACCTGCATTTCATAATGATAGCCAAGGACTGTATCCAGCTGCTGCTGGGTACGCTTCAGCTGATAAATAATCTGCCGATTGTCGCATTTGATCAGGCTGGCGTGGCCATAGGTGTGGTTGCCGATTTCACATCCGGTGTCGACCACATCCTGCCACACTTCCCGATCCTTCTCTTTCAGGGCTTTGCCGACCACGAAGAAGGTGACGGGCACGTCATATTCTTTACAAATATCCAGCACGGCCTTCAGGTTGTTGATGTCGTAGCAATCATCCACCGTTACGGCAATGCGCTTTTGTTCCCGGTCACCGTTGAAGACAATGAAGCCCTTCTCCACAGCAGAAGCAGAGACAATTTGGCATAAAAAAAGCAGACCGAGAAGTACTGCGGTCAGGCGTTTCATGGAGCATACCTCCTTATATCATCGAAAAAAACGTGTGCGAGCGTGACCGTAAGCCGAGTTCTGTCGTGGACGATCATCTATCCAGGCCTGGCGTTGCCGCGCAGGCTCAAGCGATTGCGGGGACGCGACGGGCAGCCGCATATGTCCCATATACATCTTGCACCAGGTGGGGTTTACAGCACGGACAAGTCGCCAAGCCGTGGGTGAGCTCTTACCTCGCCTTTCCATCCTTACCGGGAGACCCGGCGGTTTCTTTCTGTTGCACTCTCCTTGGAGTCGCCTCCACCGGCCGTTAGCCGGCACCCTGCCCTGCGGTGCTCGGACTTTCCTCATACCTTTCGGCACGCGATCGTCTGATCACCTCGCACACACGAGCCATGATACCACGCTGAACCCAGCGTGTCAATCCCGAAACAAAAGGGTTATCGATTCGTTCATCCGTTTGCAGCAATATGTCATTTTCTGCAAACGTCTGCGTCATTGCTTACCGGAACCGGCGCCGTTCGTCCAGCAGATGCTTGTAAAGGGCAGGATCATCCACGATCCGTCCGCAGCCCATCACCACGGAGGTTTGAGGATCATCTGCCACGGCGCAGGGAATGTGCAGCACATCATACACGGCTTCCGTCAGTCCGGAAAGTGCCGCTGCACCGCCGGTAAAGACAATGCCTTCGTCAAATACATCGTTTGCCAGCTGAGGAGGCGTATGTTCCAGTACAGCCTGAATACACTCGATCAGCTCAGCAACAGGCTCCCGCAGCGCTTCATAAACCTCGGATGTGCTGACAGTCATCGTCTTGGGCAGACCGGAAATCAGGTTGCGGCCAGTAACGTACATGGTAACGTCCTCTGTCTTCGGCACGGCAGAGCCGATATTGATCTTCAGCTCTTCCGCTGTACGTTCGCCGATCAGCAGATTGTGCTTCTTCCGCAGATACCGAATGATGGCATCGTCAAAATAATCACCGCCGATGGAGACGCAGTTGGACACTGCCACCTGTCCCATGGACAGCACGGCAATATCCGTTGCACCTGCTCCCATATCCACAATCATGGAGCCGTAGGCTTCATCAAAGCTGGTACCTGCCCCCAGTGCGGCCGCAACGGGACGATCCAACAGGTTAGTCTTCCGCATGCCGGCGTCAAACATGGCACTGATAATAGATCGCTTCTCCACCTCGTTGACACCGGAAGGCACGGAAATCACCGCCCGCGGACGGGAGAAGAATCGCTTCCCCACAACCTGGGCGGTAAAGAATTGCAGCATGGTGCGGGTCAGCTCAAAATCCGTCATGGTGCCGTTTCGCAGAGGGCGCAGTGCCAGCACATTTCCCGGCGTGCGGCCAATCATGCGGTAAGCATCCGCACCGACAGCAATAGGCTTGCGGGTATCCCGTTCAACGGCAACCACGGCAGGCTCCCGGAGGACAATGCCCTTGCCCTTCATGTAAATCAGCACGTTGGACGTACCAAGGTCGATGCCGATGTCGTTTACCTGTGCCAAAAAATCACCACCCAGCTTCCCAAAGGGATCATATCACGGACATTATAGCATGAAAAAAGCGCCGCGTAAACCACGAGAGAAAAACTTGCCAAGCAGAAAAATGCGTGGTATAATGCAACTGTTATATCAAAGGCGACGACGGAGACAATGCCGGAGCATCTTGGCCACCGCAGAGAGGAATGCGCATGCTGCAAGCATTCTGATGGCTGAGCCGGAAATTCCCTCCTGAGCTGCACCGCTGAACAGAGATTCTTACTAGGCGGTGACGGGTCGGCCCCGTGAAAGGCATCGAGCGCATCACGATTTTTTTCGTTGTGCGGAAATAGGGTGGTAACACGCGGCAGCATCAGCCTTCGTCCCTTCGGCGGGTCGGAGGCTTTTTTCATTGCCGAAAAGAAAGGATGGAACACGGAACATGGGCATGAGGGAAAAAATCGCAGAAATCCATCAGCTGATGAACGATGAAATGGGCAAGATGGATGGTACTCAGGCGCTGGAAAACCTGCGGGTGCGCGTTCTGGGCAAGAAGGGCGAGCTGACGGCACTGCTTCGAGGCATGGGTCAGCTGTCTCCGGAGGAGCGTCCTGCCGCCGGACAAATGATCAACGAGGCACGGGAACACTTTACGGAAATGCTGGATGAAAAGCTTCGTGTGCTGAAGGCCAAGGAGCAGGAAGAAGCCCTGAAGCGTGAAACCATCGATGTGACCCAGCCTGCCGAAATGCCGGCCATGGGCAGTGAACATCCCTTGACGCTGGTGATGAACGAAATGATCGACTGCTTCACCGGCATGGGCTTCGAAGTGGTGGAGGGTCCTGAAGTAGAGCTTGACCACTACAATTTCGAGCTGATGAACATTCCTAAGGATCACCCTGCCCGGGATGCTCAGGATACCTTCTATATTGATGACAACGTGGTACTGCGTACCCACACCAGTCCCATGCAGGCGCGCACCATGCTGACCCGGAAGCCTCCCATTCGTGTGGTCTGCCCCGGCCGTGTGTACCGTGCCGATGAAGTGGACGCAACCCACAGCCCCGTGTTCCACCAGATGGAAGGCCTTGTGGTGGATAAGGATGTAACCATGGCGGATCTGCGTGGCACGCTGAACGCCTTCGCTGAGCGCTTGTATGGCAAGGGCATTACCACCCGGTTCCGTCCCAGCTTCTTCCCCTTCACGGAGCCTTCTACCGAGGTTGACCTGACCTGCGCCGCATGCCATGGCAAGGGCTGCCGTGTGTGCAAGGGTACCGGCTGGATCGAGGTGCTGGGCGGCGGCATGGTAAACCCCAAGGTGCTGGAGATGTGCGGCATTGACAGCAGCGTGTATTCCGGCTTTGCTTTTGGCATCGGTCTGGAGCGGATTGCCATGCAGCGTTATTCCATCCCGGATATGCGCCTGCTGTACGAAGGCGATGTGCGCTTCCTTGGTCAGTTCCGTTGAAACGAAAAGTTGAATTCAGGCAGAAATGTTTGTATAGAAGGAGGGTTTTCCCTTGAAGGTACCGATGCAATGGATCAAGGAGTACGCTGACATCCCCATGAGCGCAGCGGACTATCAGAATAAAATGATTATGATTGGCGACGGTGTGGAAGGTTATGAAGAAACCGGCGCTGAGGTGGATCATGTAGTGGTTGGCCGCGTGCTGACTTGTGAAGCACATCCGGACAGCGACCATCTTCATGTCACCACGGTGGACGTAGGCGGCGACGCACCGCTGCAGATTGTTTGCGGCGCACCCAACTGCCGTGCAGGCATTCTGACCCCCGTGGCACTGGTGGGCGCACATCTGCCCGGCGGTGTGAAGATCAAGAAGGGCAAGCTGCGTGGCGTCATGTCCGAAGGCATGCTGTGCTCCTCCGAAGAATTAGGCGTGCCGGTAGAGCTGTATCCCTCCATCGGTGCAGCCGGCATTCTGGAATTCCAGGAAGAGTATCCCGTTGGCAGCGATGTAAAGCCGATTCTGGGCATTGACGACACCGTAATGGACTTTGAAGTGCTGGCCAATCGGCCGGACTGCCTGAGCGTATGGGGCATTGCCCGGGAAACGGCTGTGGCCTGCGGCACTACCTTCCACAAGCCGGAAATCACGGTGACGGAAGCTGGCGGCGATGTGCACGATTATGTGCAGGTGGATGTGGAAGCCACCGACCTGTGCCCTCGGTACATTGCCCGGGTCATCAAGGACGTTCGCGTAGGACCCAGCCCCATGTGGCTGCGGAAGTATCTTTACGGCGCCGGTATGCGCTCCATCAACAACGTGGTGGATATTACCAATTTCATTATGTTGGAAACCGGCCATCCCATGCACGCCTTTGACCTGGACATGGTGGAGGGACACCACATCATCGTCCGCAAGGCAGTGGACGGCGAACACATTACGACTCTGGATGGCAAGCCGCATCCCCTGACCGCCGGGCAGCTGGTCATCTGCGATGCCAGCAAGCCTTCCTGCGTTGCAGGCGTTATGGGCGGTGAAGAAAGCGAAATCACCGAAAAGACCCATACCATGATGTTCGAATGCGCCGTGTTTGACCGGGCAGCGACCCGAGTCACCAGCCGTGCGCTGGGTATCCGCACGGAATCCTCCGGCCGATTCGAAAAGGGCGTCTCCGTGAAGACTGCTATGGAGGCTATGCAGCGTGCCTGCCAGATGATCAATCAGCTGGACGCCGGCGACGTGGTCAGCGGCGTGATCGACATTTATCCCGACCCAGCCAAGAAGCAGGTGATCACGGCCTCCTGTGAAAAGATTGCACGCCGTGCCGGTGTGGATATTCCCGCAGACGATACAGAGCGCATCCTGAAGGAGCTGTTCTTCGACGTGCAGCGTGACGGGGACAAGCTGACCGTGACAGTTCCCGACTTCCGGCAGGATGTGGAAGGCGAAGCAGACCTGTGTGAGGAAGCCCTGCGTGTCTATGGATACGACAAGATTCCTTCCACCCTGCTCCGGGGCGAAACGACCCCCGGCGGACGTTCCGACCGGATGCGCCTGAAGGATGAAGTCAGCCACGTGCTGACGGCTATGGGCTTCTATGAAATCATGAATTACTCCTTCGTCAGCCCCAAGTCCGTGGATAAGCTGATGCTGGACGAGAAGGATGCCCGCAGGAACATGCTGCCGATCCGGAATCCATTGGGTGAGGATACCTCTGTGATGCGCACCACCCTGGTACCGGACATGCTGTCCACCTTGGCCTTGAACATGAACCATGGCAACGATAGTGCCCGGCTGTTCGAGGTGGCTGCCGTGTTTGATCCGGAGCACCGGACGGCAGAAGGTCTGCCCACAGAAACCCGGAAGCTGTGCCTTGGTCTGTACGGAAAGGATGCAGACTTCTTCACCATGCGCGGCGTGGTGGAACGTTTGCTGAAGCAGCTCGGTATCACCTTCGATGTATCCCGCAGTGATGAAGTATATCTGCATCCCGGCCGTCAGGCAAAGTTGACCCACGGAGATCAGGTGGTGTGCGTGCTGGGCGAGGTGCATCCCACCGTTCGGGAGAACTTCGACATGCCTTCTCGGGCATTGATTGCGGAAATGGATATGGAAGTCATCGCCCAGCTGCAGACCCCCATGGGCGCAGTGAAGCCCATGCCTCGCTATCCGGCTGTGAGCCGCGATCTGAGCCTTGTGATGGCTGAATCCACAGAAGTGGGCCCCTTGCTGGCTGATATGGCACATGCTGCCGGCAGCATTTTGGAGGATGCAAAGATGTTCGACGTTTACCGCTCCG
>CAVKHY010000093.1:6491-9199 GCA_963656345.1 bacterium
GCGGTGGGCAAGGGCATGAAGTCTGTGGCCTTCTCCTTCGTATTCCGTGCAGCGGATCATACGCTGACGGAAGTAGAAATCACCAAGGCCATGGAAAAGCTGCAGAAGGTGGCTGCCGACAAGTATCAGGCAGTCATTCGCGGATAAGGAAGAACAGCAAAACGGGGAAGCACGGAAAATCATGTGCTTCCCCCATCTCACTAATGAAAGGGAGCACAGGCGATGCTGCTTGTGCTCCTTTTGCTATGTTCCTTACATCTCGTTCATAAAAGCTTTGACGATGCCTACGCACTTTTCTTTGCCAATCTTGGAGGAATCCATGCACAGGTCATAGTAATCTGCATCCTTCCAATCATGGCCGGTAAAGTACCGATAATATTCTGCCCGACGCTTGTTGATGCTGCGGATGGCCTTGATGGCATCATCGCTGGTCATGCCGTACTTGCTCATCACCGAGCGAATGCATACATCTTCCGGTGCGTGGACGTACAACTTAATGGCATTGGGCGAATCACGGAGCACGTAGTTTGCACACCGCCCCACAATGACGCAATTCTCTGTTTCCGCCAGTGCTCGAATCATCTTTGCCTGATAGCGGAACAAGTTCTCGTTGGAAATAAAATCATCCCGATCCGGAGGAATAGTCTTCCCATCAAGCACATTGCTGGCAATGCGGAAAAGCGGGGTGCGCCGGAAAGTTTCATCCGCTTTAGCAAAGAATTCTTCACTGATGCCGCTGTCAGTGGAGGCCAGCTGCAGCAGTTCTCGGTCGTAAAAAGACCAGCCTAATTCCTCCGCAAGCATTTTTCCCATGGCATGACCGCCGCTGCCAAAGCCTCGGGCAATGGTAATTACATGGTAATCCGACATAGGATGATAACCTCCCTTCCTGGTAGGCAAGATAAACCTCTCTGTGTTTTTATTATAGACCAATTTGGGTGAAAAATCAACCGGATATTCAATAGATTCTCGACGTATGGCATGCACGGTTGATAAAGTGTTGACACCGTGACATGGGAAGCTGACAAGCTGTGCTGTTCAAAATTTCCAGAAAGTACATTGACAGCCGAACCTTCGTCCGGTATAATTGAAGAAGACCTTTAACAACGTCAGTATCCTTCGCCAAACAATGGTTGAACATTGCTTCCTAAAGATTCGGTATCTTGAAACAACGTCCTGCTTCTTATCATTGTAAGGCGATACTACAAAATTAGGGATGAAGGGTTTGCTCATCGTAAGGAAATTACCGGCATACACGCACATCCTACTGAAGGAGAGGAAGAATGATGAAACAGCAAAATGCAAAAGGATTCCTTAATGATAATTCTTCGGATACTCGCAGCAAGAAGTCTGGTCCGAAGGCAGCCGGTGTAAAATCCTTGTTCATGCTCAAGGATGGCGAAATGCTCATGACCTCCTTCGGTCGGGGTAATGACGCCATTCAGGAGAAGATTGTCCGCAGCGGCGTCATTAAGGATTTACAGGAAAATCCTGCATTTTTCGCCGAGCCAGAAAAGAAAGGTTACCTTGTCAGTGGTCGCTTAACTCACAATGCTACGCTGGACGATCCCAGCCAGTCGGTGAAAAAGCCTGGCGATGATCTCATCGGGCTTCGTCAACAGTTTGAAGAACTGTATTTCGGAAAGACGTTCGAGGATAACATTCACATCCAGCTCATTTACAACATTCTCGACATCGAGAAGATCTTGAGTGTTCACATCAACAATATCATCTACGAAATCAATAACCTGTTCCGTAGGGACGGCGATGATCGCGATGACCTGTTCCAATCACTGGGTGCTACCAAATCTTTTGACAACTTTATGTTGGACGAATCCCCGTCAAAAGAACTATTTGAGGCACTGATGAATACTCGCCGCCGTGCGTACTTTGGTGATGTCATCTATAAGGAACCCAAGAAACGGAAAGATCATTCGCCTGAGCCTGTCGATCCGATCGAGATGAAACGTTGCTACTACCTGCTTGCTTTGCTGGCCACAGTGAGACATTCATTGGCTCATGGTAAGAACAGCACCACCAGTATTATTTATCAGCTTGACAGCGGGAAAAACGTGGTCAACCCGGAAGCTTTGATGGTGCTGGATATGCTGTATATGGAAAAAGTCTCAGCAGTTAACAAAGGCTTTATCGAGAAGGCTCGACAAAAGAACCTTCCCCTGCTCTTTGAAGCACTGAACATAACCAACCAAGCTCGCAAGGAGCAGCTTGCACGAGATTACTACGACTTCACAGTACGCAAGGAGTACAAGAATCAAGGCTTCTCCATCAAAAAACTTCGTGAAATCATCCTCGCCCTGCCGGATGCAAAGGCGCTCACCGAGCAGGCATACGACAGCGTGCGTTCGAAGCTGTACATGCTGTTCGACTTTGTTATCTTCGACTGGTATCGCAACCACCCGGAACATACTGATGAATTAGTTGGCAAGTTGCGTGGTGCTTTGACCGAAGAAGACAAGCTCCATTACTATATGCAGGAAGCCAACATTGTGTGGGCAAAGATTAAACCTGCTGTAATGAAGCACCTGGCAGTAAAGCTCAACAACAGAAACGTTAGAGACATCCAGCCTGTTGCAATGAAGGAGGACGTGCTGGATAGCGTTCTGTTGCAGCAAAAGGCCTCCCGTTTCAGCGAGCTGATGTACCTGCTGACCTGCTTCCAGGATGGCAAAGAAATCAACGATTTGCTG
>CAVKHY010000094.1:0-6697 GCA_963656345.1 bacterium
GCTGTGATCACCGCCGCTGTTTCCTGCATGATGGAAGAGGGGACTGCCTTCACTGTGCGTCACGTGCGCCGTATTTCCAATGCGCCTGCCTGGCAGAAGGCCGGCCGGGAAGAACAGATCTACAGCCGTTTTTAAGATGAAAAACGAGGAGGATTTTCAAAATGCGTAAGTTCAACATTACCGTTAATGGTCAGGCTTATGAAGTTGAAGTAGAAGAAGTAGGCGGCGCCCCTACCGCTGCTCCTGTACGTGCTGCCGCTCCCGTGGCTGCCCCTGTTGCTGCTGCTCCTGTGGCCGCTGCAGCCCCTGCTGCTAAGGCCGCTCCTGCGGTTGCCGGCGGCGAACCCGTGAAGGCTCCCATGCCCGGCAACATCCTGGATGTTAAGGTCAAGGCTGGCGACAAGGTGACCACCGGTCAGGCACTGTGCGTGCTGGAAGCTATGAAGATGGAAAATGAAATTCCCGCTCCTCATGATGGCGTAGTGGCTCAGGTTGTTGTTACCAAGGGCGCAACGGTGGAAGCCGGCGACGTTCTGGTGACCCTTGCTTAAGGCTGAAGCCCGCATAGCTGCAATGAAAGTGAGCTGATACGATGCATATTAACGTTTTCCAGACGCTTGCAGATTTGTATGCGTCCTCAGGCATCGCAGCATATGTGGCGGATCCCGGAACACTGATCATGGTCGGTGTGGCATGTGTGTTGCTGTACCTGGCCATTGTGAAGCAGTTCGAGCCGCTGCTGCTTTTGCCTATTGCCTTTGGTATGCTGCTGACTAACCTGCTGGGCAGCGATGTGTTCCATGAGGAACTGTTCGCAGGCGGTCATGTGAACTGGTCGTTGTTTGGCGGTGCCACATTGGTCAATTCGGCGGATCTGATTGGTCTGGGTACGCTGACCGTCAATGCGGCAGGCGCTGTGATGACGGAAGCCAATCAGGTGATTGGTCATGTGACTTCCACCCTGACGGAAGCTGTTCGCCTGACGGAAACCGGCGCTCTGGTGAGCGTGGCCAACGGCACGGTGCTGTTTGATACCATCAACGTGGTGATGGACAGTGAGTGCTACCTGGCGAACGGTCTGGTCTATGATGCACTGGGCACCTGGGTAGCCAATAGCGGCAAGGTGATTTCCGCCGGTCTGCTGGACTACCTGTACTTGGGCGTTAAGCTGGGCATTTATCCCTGCTTGATCTTCATGGGCGTTGGTGCTTCTACGGACTTTGGCCCCTTGATTGCCAACCCCAAGACCCTGCTGCTGGGCGCTGCTGCACAGCTGGGCATTTTCGTCACCTTCATCGGTGCCTATGCCCTCTTCGGCTTTACCGGTGCTGAGTCCGGTGCTATCGGTATCATCGGCGGTGCTGACGGTCCTACCGCTATTTGGCTGACCGGCAAGCTGGCACCCCACCTCTTGGGACCCATTGCCGTGGCTGCTTACAGCTACATGGCACTGGTTCCTGTGATTCAGCCTCCCATCATGAAAGCTCTGACCACCAAGAAGGAACGTCAGATCGTGATGGAGCAGCTGGCTCCCGTTACCAAGAAGCAGAAGATTCTCTTCCCCATTGTGGTAACGATTCTGGTTTCTCTGCTGCTGCCCTCCGCAACGCCTCTGGTTGGCTGTTTGATGCTGGGTAACCTGATGAAGGAATGCGGCGTGGTGGAACGTCTGAACAAGACGGCTCAGAACGAACTGATGAACATTGTCACCATCTTCCTGGGCATTACGGTAGGCGCTACGGCTACGGCCTCCACCTTCCTGTCTGTCCGCACGCTGGAGATCATCGCACTGGGCATTGTGGCCTTTGGCATGGGTACTGCCGGCGGTGTGCTGCTGGCCAAGCTCATGAACAAGCTCAGCGGTGGCAAGATCAATCCTCTGATCGGTTCTGCCGGCGTGTCCGCTGTGCCTATGGCTGCCCGCGTATCCCAGAAGGTTGGTCAGCAGGAGAACCCCGGCAACTTCCTGCTGATGCATGCTATGGGTCCTAACGTGGCTGGCGTTATCGGTTCTGCTATTGCCGCCGGTGTGCTGCTGAGCATGTTCGGCTAATCTTCCGTGGCAGCAGGGGGGAGACATTCCCTGCTGCCGGGTTTCCCTGATTGCAGATAAGGAGGCTATTCCTATGGCAAAGGTAAAAATTACTGATACCATTCTGCGTGACGGTCATCAGTCCCAGGCCGCTACGCGGATGCGTACCGATGAAATGCTGCCTGCTCTGGCGAAGCTGGACAAGGTAGGCTATTATTCTCTGGAGTGCTGGGGCGGCGCTACCTACGATGCCTGCATTCGTTTCCTGAATGAGGATCCGTGGGAGCGTCTGCGCCTGCTGAAGGCCGGTCTGCCGAATACCAAGACCCAGATGCTGCTGCGTGGTCAGAACCTGCTGGGCTATCGTCCCTATTCCGACGATGTGGTTGACTTCTTTGTGAAGAAGGCTGTGGAGAACGGCATTGACATCATCCGCTGCTTCGATGCACTGAATGACCTGCGCAATATGGAGACTGCCGTGAAGGCCACCAAGAAGTATGGCGGAACGGCAGAAATCGCCATGAGCTACACCGAGTCTCCTGTGCATAATGAGGATTACTTCGTGAAGCTGGCTGTGGACATCGAGAAGATGGGTGCCGACCTGATCTGCATCAAGGACATGGCCAACCTGCTGCTGCCCTACAAGGCTTACAGCCTGGTGAAGCGGCTGAAGAAGGAAACCAGCCTGCCCATCGTCGTGCACACTCACAATACCACCGGTACCGGCGACATGGTGCTGCTGAAGGCCATCGAAGCAGGTGCTGACGTGGTGGATACCTGCCTGAGCCCGCTGGCCAGCGGTACTTCTCAGCCCGCTACTGAGTCTCTGGTGGCTACCCTGAAGGGTACCGAGTATGATACCGGCTTTGATCTGGATCTGCTCAGCGACCTGGCAGGCTATTTCCGCGGCGTGGCTGATCGCCTGACGGCTGACGGCTGGCGTGATCCTTCCCGTGTCCTTGGCGTGGACGTGAAGACCCTGCAGTATCAGGTTCCCGGCGGCATGCTGTCCAACCTGATTGGTCAGCTGAAGCAGGCCAACGCTATGGACAAGTATTATGACGTGCTGGCTGAAGTGCCGCGGGTTCGTAAGGACTTCGGTTATCCGCCACTGGTCACGCCTACCTCCCAGATTGTGGGCACGCAGGCCGTGATGAACGTGCTTTATGGCGAGCGTTACAAGATGGTGCCCAAGGAAAGCAAGGGTCTGCTTCGCGGCGAATATGGCAAGCTGCCGGCACCTGTCAACGAAGAAGTGCGCAAGAAGTGCATCGGCAATGACAAGGTTATTACCTGCCGCTTCGCCGATACCCTGCCGCCGGAACTGGACAAGCTGAAGGCAGAAATGCAGCAGTGGTATGAAAAGGATGAGGACGTGCTGACCTATGCCATGTTCCCCAAGGTAGCTCCCAAGTTCTTTGAGTACCGTGCAGCCAAGGAAAAGCACGTGGACAGCACCATGCTGAACAAGGCTGACAAGACGATGCCCGTGTAATCGTCAAAGTTCCTCATGATGTGTATCGGAGACGTTTGCCGCCGTTATGCATAGATAGCAAAAGAAAGAGGTTTGCAACAATGGCTGATCTTGATTTGACCAAGTATGGCATTACCGGCACGACGGAAGTTGTGTATAATCCTTCCTATGAAGAGTTGTTTACCGAAGAAACCAAGCCTGAGCTGAAAGGCTATGAAGTAGGTCAGGTTTCCGAACTGGGTGCCGTGAATGTTATGACCGGTATTTACACCGGCCGCAGCCCCAAGGACAAGTATCTGGTAGTGGATGAGAACAGCAAGGACACCGTTTGGTGGACTTCTCCCGAGTTCAAGAACGACAATCATCCCATGACGCAGGATACTTGGAAGGCTGTGAAGGAGCTGGCTACCAAGGAACTGTGCAACAAGAAGCTGTATGTAGTGGATGCCTTCTGCGGCGCCAACAAGGACACCCGCATGGCCATCCGCTTCATCGTGGAAGTTGCTTGGCAGGCTCACTTCGTGACCAATATGTTCATCAAGCCCACCGCTGAAGAGCTGAAGGACTTCAAGCCTGACTTCGTAGTGTACAATGCCTCCAAGGCAAAGGTGGAGAACTATAAGGAACTGGGCCTCAACTCCGAGACCTGCGTAGCCTTCAACATCACCAGCCGTGAACAGGTGATCATCAACACCTGGTACGGCGGCGAAATGAAGAAGGGCATGTTCTCCATGATGAACTACTACCTGCCCCTCAAGGGCATCGCCTCCATGCACTGCTCTGCCAACACCGATATGGAAGGCAAGAACACGGCCATCTTCTTCGGCCTGTCCGGCACCGGCAAGACCACCCTGTCTACCGATCCTAAGCGTCTGCTGATCGGCGATGATGAGCACGGCTGGGATGACAACGGCGTATTTAACTTCGAAGGCGGCTGCTATGCCAAGGTCATTAACCTGGATAAGGACTCTGAGCCTGACATCTACAACGCCATTAAGCGCAATGCTCTGCTGGAGAATGTGACCCTGGACAAGGACGGCAAGATCGACTTTGCTGATAAGTCTGTGACGGAGAACACCCGCGTGTCCTACCCCATTGACCACATCAAGAACATTGTCCGCCCCATCTCCTCTGCTCCCGCTGCCAAGAATGTGATCTTCCTGTCTGCTGATGCATTCGGCGTTCTGCCCCCTGTGTCTATCCTGACTCCTGAGCAGACCAAGTATTACTTCCTGTCCGGCTTCACTGCTAAGCTGGCTGGCACCGAGCGCGGCATTACCGAGCCTACGCCTACTTTCTCTGCTTGCTTCGGCCAGGCCTTCCTGGAGCTGCATCCCACCAAGTACGGCGAAGAACTGGTGAAGAAGATGGAAGCCAACGGCGCAAAGGCCTACTTGGTGAACACCGGCTGGAATGGCACCGGCAAGCGTATCTCCATCAAGGATACCCGTGGCATTATCGATGCTATTCTCAGCGGCGACATCCTGAAGGCCCCCACCAAGAAGATTCCTTACTTCGACTTCGAAGTGCCTACCGAACTGCCTGGTGTTGATTCCGGCATTTTGGATCCTCGCGATACCTATGCCGACAAGACCGAATGGGAGACCAAGGCACAGGATCTGGCTTCTCGCTTCGTGAAGAACTTCGAGAAGTACACGGGCAACGATGCCGGCAAGGCACTGGTTGCAGCTGGTCCTAAGACCAAGTAATCGAATAGACAACGAAACCACCGATGGAAAAGCAGGAATGCCGATTCATCGGTGGTTTTGTCATTTTGCGAAATATAGTCAATCATGAAGCAGATCATCAGCAAACCTAGGATGGCCTTGGGGGAATCGAAAGTCCTTCAATGAAAACAGCTTCACTCGAAACCTGATGCAAAATGCAATTGACTAACGGGGACTTCTTCTTTTTCCATTCGAAAGGCAGGATGAGAATCGGAATTCATCTCCTCTTTCCAGTGATTACGATTCCTAAAGCAGAGAGAACAAAGACAAACGGTGCTATCCTCACGAAGATAAATTCGAATCCATGCAATATTGTCCCTGCAACGGCAAGCTCCGGATTATGATAATCCCATTGCAGATAAGAACCTTGCATAGCTGCAAGAGCGATCAATATGATGACTGTGAGTACGCATAATGTGATAAGCAGCAAACGGATGACTTTTAATTTGGTCATGCTCTTCTTTGCCAGCTGCAAATTGATCACTTCTAACTTTTCGGATATTGACTTTAGGTCATCTGTCAGCGGCTCCGCTACAGATTCTCCAAGCAATGCGCCTACAGAAGTATTCAATTTATCTGCCAAAGCAATCAGCATGGAAGAATCAGGGACTGATAATCCATGCTCCCATTTTGATACAGTTTGTCTTACCACATTCAGTTTAATGGCAAGGTCTTCTTGGGATAGTCCTTTGGCTTTTCGAATTCTTTGAATGTTTTCACTGAGCATCATCCGCACCTCCCTTTTTTGATGGCATTATTGTAATCCAAAATGTGCCGTTGCCGCAGGCAAGAATGTATAGGCGGCCATTTTTTGAGGTCGAATTCAACATGTTCATATAGTTCTATAACGTTATCCGGAATCAAATCGGCGTATTCGTTTCAAGCATCATGATCATCTTTGAACTTTTGCGTCTTGCAAAGTGGCTCTGCTGTTTTGCCAACACGCTAAATCGGCAGCAAAGAAAGCTTGCTGCCGATAATTGTATTCTTTTCTGCCCGGTAAATACGCTTACAAGCTTGCTGCTGCTTTTTCAACAGGCAGATAAGCGCAGTATTTTTCCAGCCAGGCTTTGAAACCTACCACATCTTCATGCTCAGGGGTCATTGTTTTTGCCGGCATGCCTGCAAAAACCTTGCTATCGAGATAGTCTTCCAAGGTTTCCCCTTCGGCATGCTGAAGCCGATACATAGCCAAGAGGCCGATGCCCCATGCGCCGCCCTCGCTGGCTGTTTCCATGACGGTGACAGGAGCATCAAGAGCAGCAGCAAGAATACTTTGCCCAACAAACGGCGTCTTGAAAAGCCCACCGTGTCCTAGAATACGATGGATTTCGACTTCTTCGTTTTTCAAGATACCCATGCCGATAGCTAGAGCGGCCACGGAGCTGTAAAGGTTGGCCCGCATGAAATTGGCAAGGGTAAACTTGGTATCAGGTTGCCGTGTCATCAAGGGACAGCCCTGCT
>CAVKHY010000094.1:6707-9164 GCA_963656345.1 bacterium
CGCCACAATCCCGATCTCCCTCCAAAGCCTTGCTGAACATTTGATTGTACAGCATATCGGAGGTTAGGCAGCCGCCTGACATGTCAGCAAACTCTTTGAAGAGGCCAATCCATGCATTAAGATCAGAAGTGCAGGAATTACAATGCACCATGGCAACCGGCTTGCCGCTGGGGGTCGTTACCATGTCGATTTCCGGGTACATCTTGCTCAAGGGTTTATCCAGCACGACCATAGCAAAAATGGACGTGCCTGCTGACACATTGCCGGTGAGCGCTGCAACACTGTTGGTGGCTGCCATGCCTGTTCCGGCATCGCCTTCCGGCGGGCAGAAGGGGATACCGGGCTGCAAATCACCGGAAGGATCGAGTAGCTTTGCACCGGCTTTGGTAAGCGCACCTGCATCTTCGCCGGCAACGAGCACCTGCGGCAACAAATGCTCAAGCTTCCATGGGTATCCTTTGGCTGCAATCAGCGCATCAAACTTTTGCACCATACCGTTATCATAGCTGCAGGTGGCAGGATCTACAGGCATCATGCCGGAGGCATCGCCGATCCCCAGCACCTTCCGGCTGGTCAGCTGCCAATGCACGTATCCGGCCAAGGTAGTCAGGAAACGGATATCCTTAACATGGTCTTCTTTATTCAAAATGGCCTGATACAAATGAGACAAGCTCCAGCGCTGCGGCATATTAAAGCTGAAGAGCTGCGTAAGCATGGAGGCAGCTTGACCGGTAATGGTATTTCTCCAGGTGCGAAAGGGCGTCAGCAGATGATCCTTGCTGTCAAAGGGAAGGTAACCATGCATCATGGCACTGATACCGATGACGCCTATCTTGGTCAGTGTTTCGCCGTAGCGATTGCGCACATCTGCCTTTAAGGCGGCATAGCAGTCCTGCAAGCCTGCCCATACTTGTTCTAAATCATAGGTCCAGACACCATTGACAAGCTGATCCTGCCAGGTGTGGCTGCCAACAGCCAAAACCTGATGATCTGCGTCCATTAAAACAGCTTTGATGCGCGTAGAACCAAGCTCAATGCCAAGGGCTGTCTGTCCGTCACGAATTGCTGAATTCATTGATCTTCTCCTCCTGTAACCGCTTCTAACACATAGCTGACGGAAGCTGCATCCCCATCGGGCAAGGGACAGCACAAGCCGAATTGCATCAGTTCAGCGCCGGTATAGTATTCGCCGGTTTCCTGAATCCTGTAGACAAGGGTAGGATGCAGGCCTTGCAGTTTTACAAGGGGCGGCATTTCATAGGCCGTGGCATGGGAGCGAACAAGCACCAAGATGGCCTGCTTTTGATCCGGCGAAACGGTCATCCAGGCTGTATCATTGCCTTCCCAGGGAGACAGCAGCCGATGGAAATCCCCATACAGCAGAATCATGCGGTGTGCCTTCACAAAGCGAATCTGCTTCCGAACTTCCTCTAATTCGCCGTCGGATAACTTGTTTAGATCCAATTCATAGCCAAAGCATCCGCTCATGGCTACCTTGCCACGGGTTCCGATAGGCGTGATGCGGCCGGTTTGATGATTTGGCACAGCACTGACGTGAGCGCCCATGGCAAAGGGCGGAAAAATGAGGGACGTATCATATTGAATTTCGCAGCGGCAAAGCGCGTCCGTGTTGTCAGAGCACCAGGTTTGCGGCATATAGTAAAGCATACCCATATCGAAGCGCCCGCCACCTCCTGCACAGCTTTCAAAAAGAACGTGAGGGAAATCATGGGTGAGCTTCTCCAACACGCGATAAAGTCCAAGCATGTAACGGTGGGGGAGCTCCATCTGCTGATCTCTGCGAAGATAGGAAGAGCCGATGCAGGTAAAGTTCCGGTTCATGTCCCACTTTACATAATCGATATTCGCATCGGTGAGCATGCGAGCCACTGCATTGTACATGTGCTGGCAGACTTCCGGGCGGCTCAAGTCCAGCACCAGCTGATGGCGACTTTCCACGTTGGGGCGGCCATCAATGTGGATGCACCAGTCAGGATGCGCCCGGAACAGTTCACTGTCAGGGGAGATCATCTCCGGCTCAAACCACAGACCGAATTTCAGACCCATGGCGTGAATTTTTTTCGACAAAGCAGGCAGACCATCCGGCAATTTGCGGAGATCCGTTGTCCAATCGCCCAAGGAGGAAGTGTCGCTATCCCGATGACCGAACCAGCCGTCGTCCAGCACGAAAAGCTCAATGCCCACATCAGCAGCCGTCTGTGCAATCTTCAGCAGCTTTTCCTCATCAAAGTGGAAGTAAGTCGCTTCCCAGTTGTTCAGCAAAATGGGACGGGGCGCCTTGGCATATTGTCCGCGTACCAAATGGTTCGCACAAATGCAATGGAATTGGCGGCTCATGCCGTCCAAACCATTGGCAGAGTAAACGAGTACTGCTTCAGGGGTCCAGAAGACATCCCCTCCGGCGAGTTGCCATGCAAAGCCATCATTGTTTAAGCC
>CAVKHY010000095.1:0-2161 GCA_963656345.1 bacterium
CTATTTGACTGTGCATCAATTGCACGGTAAGTTCCTCGACGCAGGGCAGCATGCTGACGCCTGAGCAAGATGGCCCTGCGATAGAAGGCCTCCATTTCGCCATCAGGTGCGGACCAGGGCATGGGGTGTCGATACTCTTCTTCCAGTACGCCCATCATGCCTTTTTCGTCGCCATAGAAGACGCAAGGCATACCGACAAAGGTCATTTGGAACAGCACTGCCAGTTTCATGCGCTGCCAGTTTCCATTGCAGAGGGAAAGAAAACGGCTGACATCGTGGCTGTCCAGCAGATTAAGCTGGGCATAGGCTATGGGGCGTCGATAGCGCATCAGCATATCGGTTACACGGCTGTTAAAGGCCTGAGCATCGATGTTTTCCAATGCGAAGAATTGTCGGCAATGGCGGCGAAAATCGTAATTCATCGTACTGTCGAACATGCTGCCGTCCAGCCAATGAGATGCGGTTTCCCAAACTTCGCCGATAAGGGCACAATCCGGCTTTACAGCCTTCACGGCATGACGGAAGGCACGCCAGAAACCATCATTGATTTCGCTGGCTACATCCAGCCGCCAGCCGTCGATGTCGAATTCCTTCACCCAGTAGACGCCCACACGACAAAAATAGTCCTGAACAGCTGGAAAATCCGTAGCGGTTTTGGGCATCATGCGCTCATAGCCGAAGCATTCATAGTTTGGGTAATCATCCATGTTATCAGGGACAACCACCGGTTCTTCCAAATGGTAGAACCAATCCCAATAGGCCGAAGCACGCCCCTTTTCTACCACATCATGGAAGGGCGGGAATTTCCATCCTACGTGGTTGAATACACCGTCAATCATGACCCGCATATCCATGGCGTGGGCAGTCTGCACAAGCTGTTTGAAGTCTTCATCAGACCCGAACGCCGGGTCAATGTGAAAGTAATCAATCAGGTCATACTTATGATACTCCCCGGCTACAAAGATGGGGTTCATGTAAATGCAATTAAAACCGAGTGCCTTGATGTAGGGGAGGTTCTCTGTAATACCTCGAATGGTTCCGCCCAGTTTGCCGTGAACGATTTCACCATGCCAGACTTTTTCCGTAGGCTTTGAAGAAATGAAGCCCTTGCCGGTTGCAAAACTATCCGGGAAGATATTATAGACAATAGCGTCTTCCATCCATGCCGGTACATCGGCGCGGTCGGCACGGTGGTTATAAGGTAATTGGAAATATTCGGAGCGGTCGTCTGTCAATGCTGCATTGAATTGATCGCCATAGTATAAGGTGCTCTGTCCTGCTGCATCGGTCAAGCGGAAGCCGTAACAAAGCCGCTTGAATGTGGTTTCCAACGTTATTTCCCACCAGTCAAACCATTGGTCTTGGCAAACGACTTCCATTTTTGCATAGAAATAATCCACCGGTGTACGCCTGCAGGCTCGATCACCGTAAATGAGTGTGCAGGATTGCAGGTCGTTCCGTGCGGCTCGCAGGCGGAGCACCACGTGGGTGTCATCCAGTCCAAAGGCATACTGTGACATGGGGATATGCAGGATCGCATTGTATTCCATGGGCTGTCATCCTTTCACTCCGCCTGAAGTTAGGCCGGAGACCATGTTTTTCTGTGACAGGAAGAAAATAATCAATACCGGGAAGCTGACAACCAGCGACGCAGCAGCAAACACGGGCCAAGATCCGCTGGTCTCTGTGGCTTGCAAGGAGTATAACCCGGAGGCCAATGTCATTCTGTCGGAGCCGGTTAGAAAATTGATGGAGAAGATGTATTCATTCCATACGAAGTTGACAATCATTACGCCGGTTACAATCAGTGTGGGACGAGCCAGCGGTAAAACGATCTTTGTAACAATGGCAAGATCGTTGCATCCGTCTATTCGACCGGCTTCTTCAATCTCTACCGGAATAGCATCAAAATAGCCTTTCATGTTCAGCAGTGCAAAGACGGACATGGTACCGGCGTAGATGACGATGAGTCCGATGTGGGTGTTGACGAGGCTGAGCGTACTCATCAGCTTGTAAATGGCAAACATGGACAAAATGGACGGAAAGGAATAGAGCAGCAGCAGAATTTTCAGTATCAACCTTCGCCCAGCGAAACGCTTGCGAGAAAAAACGTAGGCTGCAGGGACGGCTGTTGCCATCGCCAGCACTACGGTAGCGACTG
>CAVKHY010000095.1:2171-2740 GCA_963656345.1 bacterium
GGTAGCGATTGTGAGCAGCAGCGTGTTCTTAAGCCACAGCAGCACCGGCTTATCAGTAAAAACACGAACGTAGTGGTTTAAGGTCAGCTCCTTGGGAATGAAGGAAAAATTGGAGGAAAGCAAGCTGCCCTTTGCATCCAAAGATACAGACAGAGCATACAAAATGGGCAGCAAAGCCAGAAAGCAGCAGGCCACAAAGAACAGATTAAGCACCGTACCGGATGCAATTCGTTTGATTGTTTTGCGCTTCATGCGTTTGCCTCCTTGCTGTGCCGATTGGTCAGCTGAGCGAATACAATCAGCAGAATGAAAATCATGATGGAAATGGCTGAGGAATACCCATAGTTATTGGTAATGAAGGCATTCTCATAGGCGTAGGTGATGATGGTATGAATATGCGCACCTGTTTGTGAACCCACTTGCTGGGTCATGAGGTAAATGACATCAAACTGCTTAAAGGTAGTGAACAAAGTAATCATTACAGATGGACCGATGATCGGCTTCAGGCAAGGAAGCGTAATGGAAACAGCCTGACGTACGGGGCCTGCTCCATCAAGCGTCGCTGATTC
>CAVKHY010000095.1:2750-9045 GCA_963656345.1 bacterium
GGTCGATGGATTTTAGTCCGCCATCCATGATCATAATCATAAATGGCAGTGCAAGCCAAAGGTTTACGATTGTGCAGCAGATGAAGGCACTGACGTCATTTTGTAGCCAGCGAACCGTTACACCGGAAAGATCCTTCATCCATTGGGTAAGCAGACCGAACTCGCTGTTGAACATGCCTGTTTTCCATAACAGAATGCTGACGTAGCCGGGCATTGCCCAAGGGAACATCAAGATGGTTTTGTACACATTCCGCAGCGGAAGATGACGCACGTTCAGCAGGTTGGCAATCAGAAAGGCGATCATCAGCTGCAAGATCATGTTGACGAATGTCCATAACACTGTCATCAGCAATGCGGACAAGAAACCGGAATCGAATACCAACAGCGCCCGTTCGTAGTTTTTCAGCCCGATGATGTCAAAATTGAACCAGTGATAGGTGTTCATATTGGTGAGCGATATATATCCGGTATAAAGGATCGGAAACACCACGATGAGGGCAATCAAGGCAAAGGACGGTGCTGAAACCAGATAAGCCTTGACGGTCCGCTGGAAGTTTTTCTTTTTGCTTGGCTGACTCATCACTTCATCGCCTCAATCAATTCCAGTGCTTTCTTCTGAGCATCTGCACAGGCGGTATCAATATCCTGCCCGCTCATGTTCACATTGGTGAGCAGATTACCAGTCACTGTCCACATTACGTCCATCTCCGGAATGTTCGGCATGGGGATAGCTGTTTCCGCAGTCTGCTTCATGGCCATGATCAGCGAATCGCTTGTAACTTCCTCCATGGTGTAGCAGCTTTCCAATGCCGGAGCACAGCCGCTGACCTTAGCCAGCTTTACGCTGACTTCCGGCTGCATCAGCACACCAAGAACTTTCACGATTGCGTCCTTCTTCTCAGGTACATGTGCCTTCAGCACGTGGAGACCCTGAATGCCGGAGTAGGGTGCCAGGGACAGCCCTGTTTCATCAACCACGGGCATGGGCGCTATGCCGACATCAATGCCGGCAGCACGAACGGTAGGGACAAACCAAGGCCCTGCAATGGTGGCATGAGCCATGCCTTCCGTGAAGAGGGTGTTTACGGTGGCATACTCGGTTTCACCGGGCATGTATGCCACGAATTTTTTGTGATAGGCCAGCGCTGCTTTGACTTCACTGCTGTCCAGACAAGGAACGCCATCTGCCGTAATCAAACTGCCGCCAAAGCCGTGAATCCATCCGGCCGCATAGTAGGGCGTAGAATGCTGTTCCACAAAGCCGTAATGGCCATACTTGGTTTTACGCTGCATGTACTGATACAGCTCTTCGGTGGTGGTGGGCACATCTTCATCCGCCATGTACTTTCGGTTGTACATAAACAGCAGGGTTTCAAAGTACAGCGGCACTTGGTAAATCTGTCCCTTGTAGGTTGCACCTTCCACAGTCAGCGGCACATAGCCGCTGAAAGCATCATCGCCCAGCAAATCTGTAATGGGGGTTAGGATGCCCATCTCGGCGTATACACCGATTTTGTCATGGGCAAACAGGTACATATCCGGCGCAGCGTTGACGTCATTGCCTACAAGCTTAAGGGATTCTGTCATGCCGGTTTTCTTTTCAAACACCACATGAATGTCAGGTTCCAGTGCTTTCACGGCCTCTTCCAGCACGGCGATGACAGAGTCTTCCTTATCATGCCATATGGTGATTGTGACGGCACCGGTTTCCTTGGATTGCGTCCCGTCATTAGATGCACAGCCGGAAAGCAGCACAAGCATACAGACCAACAGCAAACACAGGATTCTACGCATGGGCGACACCTCCTGAATCAATGGGAAAAATCATGAAAAGCAGGAGAGGAGATGTGCTTCTCCTCTCCTGCAAGTAATGACTTATTACTCGGCGGGCTTTTCGTAGGTAACCGTCGCTTCTTCCGCGCTAACGACCGTTACGTACAGATCCTTGCCGGCGTCCACCCGAAGATCAGAGGTCTGCACAGCACCTTCATTGGCGTTAATGATCACGCTGTTAATCCATCCCGGAACGGTAATGGCGTACCAGCCATCCTCACCGGCGGTCAATGCTTCGCCCGGCCAGCTGGCAAAGGCATTGGTTCCGGAGGGATGCTCCCATGCCCAAAGACACGGATTGCTCCAGTCATCAGGCACCTTGGCATATACGGTGATGTCCTCTGCCTTCAGTGCATTGGGGTCTTCATAGGTGACTTCCGTTGTGCCGTCAGCTGCAACAGTGATCCAAAGTTCTGCAGGATCAAGGTCTTTCAAATCAGCGGTCTGTACGGTACCATCATTGGCATTGATGATAACGCTGTTGCACCATGCCGGCACCATGGCGGAATACCAACCATCGTCATTGGCTTTCATGGCACGTCCGGGCCAAGCAGCAAAGGCGTTCTTGCCGGAAGGATCTTCCCAAGCCCAGATGCTGGGATTTGTCCAAGAGGCATCCACCTGTGCATGCACCGTAAACCGTTCCGTATAGGCGGGAGTTTCACCGGTCGTCTGCGCTTCAAAAGAAACGGCAGCAGACAGATCGGCAGAGACGGTGACCCAGGCAGACTGCTTATCAATCTTTACCTCATCCGTCTGCACACTGCCGTCATTGGCGTTGATGATCACGCTCTCCATACCGGCAGGCAGATAGATGTAATACCAACCTTCATTGACGGGGTCAGGCTCCATGGAATCGCCGGGCCATGATGCAAATGCGTTGGTGCCGTCAGCACTCCATGCCCACACGCAAGGCCAAGACCAGTCATCGGGAACCTGTGCATACACAACCAGCATGTCGGCTTCTTCTGCCATGGCAGGCAGAAGGGGAAGCATCATGAGGCAAAGAAACAGAGCAACCAATCTTTTCATCTTCGTGTCCTCCTTGTTATAAGTGGTAACAGGAACTCTGTGGCTTCAGTATATCGCACCGACATGGAAAGTCAACAAAGAAAAAGGAAACCGATTTCCTTAGAAAGATGATTGCGTGACAACGATTTTAGACGACCGTAATATAAGAAGTTGCATGAAATTTCTCTCTGTTTTCCTATTCGGGATGAGTTGGCTGCAAAGATGAGGTTGAAGAACTGAAGGTCTTCTGACGGGGAATGTTCTTCATACCCCTTGCATTTTGGCAGAAAAAGGGGTATGATATGGGCAACGAAAGAGAAGGGGGTTCGCGCCATGATTAGTGGTCGTCTGGGCTACTATTATTATTACGTGCTGTACCATTTGTGCAGGGCGTGATTTGGCGTGGACTCTTCCGTCGCCCTGCAGCAGCGTGCTGCGGGGCGCTTTTGTTTCGTATCAAAATTGTAGGACGGAGGGACGGTAAACATGATCGTTATTTTGAAGCAGGAAGCACGGCAGGATCAGATTGAGAAGCTGCAGCATTTCTTCACGGGACTTGGGCTGAAGATTCATATGTCCCAGGGAGAAAGCTGCACCATCATGGGTTTGGTAGGCGATACGACACAGGTTGATGAGGATATGATCACGTCGCTGGATGCAGTGGAGGCCGTTCGGCGTGTGCAGGAGCCTTATAAGAAGGCCAATCGGAAATTTCATCCCACTGACACGGTGGTGGATGTAGGTGGAGTAAAAATCGGCGGAGGAAACTTTCAGATCATCGCAGGCCCCTGCTCCGTTGAAAACGAAGCTCAGATTATTTCTGTTGCCAAGTCGGTGAAGGCAGCAGGTGCAACCCTGCTGCGTGGTGGTGCGTTCAAGCCGCGCACGTCTCCTTATGCGTTTCAGGGCTTGCATGATGAAGGCCTGCGCCTGTTGCTGAAAGCGAAAGAGGCGACTGGTCTACCTATCGTAACGGAAATTATGGATGCGGCGGATTTGCCCCTGTTTGAGCAGGTGGATATGATTCAGGTGGGCGCCAGAAACATGCAGAATTTTGAACTGCTGAAGAAACTCGGCAAAGTCAACAAGCCTATCTTGCTGAAACGCGGCCTTGCTAACACCATCCAGGAGCTGTTGATGAGCGCTGAATACATCATGGCCGGCGGTAATGAACAGGTGGTGCTGTGCGAGCGTGGTATCCGTACCTTTGAAACTGCCACACGGAACACACTGGATTTGAGTGCCATCCCCGTGCTGCATGAAAAGACTCACCTGCCGGTGATTGTAGATCCGAGCCATGCAACAGGAGTCAGCCGCCTGGTGAAACCCATGGCTGTCGCAGCGGCAGCATGCGGAGCGGATGGTTTAATCATTGAGGTGCATAACGATCCTAAGCATGCATTGTGCGATGGTGCTCAGTCTCTGACACCGGAAGAATTCCAGGATGTGTCAAGCAAAGTTTTTGCTGTGCGGAAGATCATGGCGTAAGCCCATGGGGCGGCAGGCATGCATCTTTATCCAACCTCACGCATAGCGTTGACATCCGGTTTTCTTCATGATATGATGCAATCGAATTGTAAGACCATGCGTGAGCCTTTCATCTGCGGCATGCGAGCGGCAATTCGAATGAAGGAGTGACGGTCAGTTGGAGAAGCAGTATCGTGTAGGCATTGTCGGTGCAACCGGTATGGTCGGTCAGCGTTTCATTTCTCTTCTGCAGGGGCATCCTTGGTTTCACATTACGGCGTTGGCAGCCTCTGCCCGCAGTGCAGGGAAAACTTATGCGGAAGCTGTCGGCGGACGTTGGGCATTTGATTGGGAGATTCCGGCGGACGTACGGAACATGCCCGTATTGGATGCCCAAGATATTGAGTCCATGAGCAAGCTAGTCGATTTTGTGTTCTGTGCAGTGGATATGAAGAAGGATGAAATCCGTGCATTGGAAGAAAATTACGCCAAGCATGAGATTCCTGTGGTCAGCAACAACAGTGCCTGCCGCGGTTTGCCGGATGTGCCTATGGTGGTGCCGGAAATCAATGCAGACCATATTGAAGTAATTGCGACCCAGCGCAAGCGGCTCGGGTGCAAGCGTGGTTTTATTGCCGTAAAGCCTAATTGCTCCATTCAGAGCTACGTTCCTGCGCTCACGCCCCTCATGGAATTTGAACCTGAGAAGGTTAGCGTGTGCACCTATCAGGCCATCAGCGGTGCAGGAAAGACCTTCAAGACTTGGCCTGAAATGGTGGATAACGTCATTCCCTATATCAGCGGCGAAGATGAAAAGAGCGAAAAAGAGCCTCTCAAGTTGTGGGGCGAAGTCGTTGACGGCGTGATTGTCAATGCAGTCAAGCCTGTGATCAGCGCACAGTGCCTGCGTGTGGCTGCCTCTGATGGTCACATGGCCGCAGTGTCCGTGTCCTTTGCTCATAAGCCCACCATGGAACAGATTCTGGAAAAATGGAACAACTGGGAAACTGAAGCCCAGCGGCTGAACCTCCCCAGCGCACCGAAGCCTTTCTTGCAATATTTTGATGATCCCGCACGGCCACAAACCCGGTTGGATCGGGATTTCCAGAATGGTTTCGGCGTGTCTATCGGTCGGCTGCGGCCAGATGTGCTGTTCGATTATAAGTTTGTATGTCTGAGCCACAACACGGTTCGCGGTGCTGCCGGCGGCGGCATTTTGACGGCGGAGCTTCTGTGCCGGAAGGGATACATCGAGCCTCGGACGTGAGAATAAATGATTCACTGAGGAAAGGACGGGTCAAGCGCCGTCCTTTCTTTTTACTTGCATTTCAGTCTGAAAGGCTGTACAATGATCGAGAACCTGATTCGGATCAGGCAGAGTAGCCCTAGGTGCGTTAAGTGTTCATGGACGGGGAGTTGCCATGAAACGAAATCGATTGCCATCGATGCGGTACCTAGGGCGCATCCCGCTGCTGATGCTGCCTCCTGCGAACAGGAATTGTCGACAGGAGGTCGGTCTCTTTGCGTACCAAATTTCACTTATCTACCAAGTCTCTTTGCATGCTTGCTATCCTGACGGCCATCAAGATTATCCTTGAACGGCTTGTTTCTGTCAGCATAGGCAGCTATGTGCGCATCAGCTTCAGCTTTATTCCTGTGGCTGTCTCGGGCGTGCTTTTCGGTCCGTTAGGTGCTACACTGGTTGCAACGGTTGCCGATGTCCTTGGAGAACTTCTTGTTGGTGGCGTGCCCTTTCCGGGGCTTACTGCTGTGGCAGCGCTCACTGGCTTCCTATATGGCGTTTTTCTTTATCGACAGGAATTGACGCCGAAGCGTTCTGCACTTTGTATGCTGACAATCTCCGTAGTGTGCAGTATTTTACTGAACAGCCTTGTCCTATACTGGATGGGCTATCTCCCGCATGCACATGATGCATTGCTGGCAAGCATGACGACCCGAATCATTCGGAGCGTTGTGCAGTATC
>CAVKHY010000096.1:0-8908 GCA_963656345.1 bacterium
GTATCAAAGCGAAGCGTGAAAGCGCGGGTCGCATTCATGCCCACCAGCCAATCAGCCTGAGAGCGGCACTGAGCCGATCGAAAGAGGCCGTCATATTTTTCGCCGGGCTGAATGGCGCGAAAGCCTTCCGTAATGGCTTCATCCGTCATAGAATTGATCCATAGCCTGGCAAAGGGTTTCTTGCAACCGCTTTTCTGATAAATGTAGCGGAAAATCAATTCGCCTTCCCGTCCGGCATCGGTTGCGCAAATAAGGCTGTCTGTCTCCGAATCATTGATCAGCTTACTGACGACTTTGAATTGATCGGCAGAGGAGGAAATCACCTTTAGCGGAATATCGGAAGGGAGCATGGGCAGGTCTTCTGCCTTCCACTTCTTGTAACGCTCATCCATTTCATCCGGTTCTGCCAGCGTTACCAGGTGGCCGACTGCCCATGTGACGATGTATTGGTCATTGCTCAGACACCCTGCGCCGGAGTTTCTGCATTTCAGCACCCGAGCAATGTCTCGACCAACGCTGGGCTTTTCCGCCAGTACCACAATGCGTCCCGTGATGATCGCCTCCAATTTGTTGCAATGGTTGCTTTATTATAGCATAAAACACAGCAGGGGATAAGTGCCCCAACGAAAAAGTGCGAACAGGTTTGTGAAATTGAAAAGGAGACGCCGAAACGCCTCCTGTAAGGCATGCACAAATCGCAGAAATCAAGTCAGAACCTCCTGCTTGCTCTTTGCATGGATGATGACAAACCGGAGTCGGTTTGTCAGATTAGGTTTGTCTCCAAGAATTTTTCCATCACATCAATGTAATACTCTGACTGAACAATGAATCCCACATGTCCGCCCGGAACATGGAGAATTTCCGCACCAAGTTTTCGAAATAAATCCGTAAGACGGTTCTGATCCTCCTTTTTGAAGATGTCTCTCTCCGGAAGGAGCACTTGTATCTTCCCACGCAGATACTTAAAATCATCTTCTTCAAAAATCGGATAGTCCTTCAGCATGTAGACACACTGGAAGCTGTGAATAAACCGATGCTTATAGTTCAAGTCAGAAGCCACTGTTTCATAGAACTCTCTGCCATATTCTTGATTTTCTTCCGATTCACATTTCAAGAAACCTGTGCTCTTTTTTAACAGCAGGTTCATCTCTGCTTTTGCAGGAATCAGTTTTAGTAAAAGGAGAAATAACGGAGTTGAAAATCGCTCTTTTCGAATGTTTCTGACATAATCGGAATCTATCGTCAAGGTGGTCGTCAGGATCATGGCCAATACGGATTCCGGATGCCTCTTTGCAAAAATTTGGGCATAGATGCCACCATCGCTTGCACCAATCAAAATCACTTTTTCAATAGCCAACGCTTTTAATAGTTTTGCAGCAAAGTCGATCTGTTCGTCTGCGTTGACGGTGTGGAACGGATATTCATAAATCAAAAATCTGTATTTTCTCCCAAGCTTTTCGGCATAGGGCATCCACATTTCCTGCATCTCTAATCCGTTAAAAAAGAGAATGACGGGTGCGCCATCCTTGCCGCCGTACTGGTATCGTACCTTCACGCCGTCGATAACTGCCGTTTGATAGGGGACTTTCTTTAGAAAGGCATTATATGCTTGCTTGAAATCTCTGCGATCATGCATGGCAGTCATCCTTCCAAATCCTATTTTTCGCATGGTCTTATGAGCAGACCGTGTTCCAACAACGTCAAAATGACGTTTGCCCTGTGATGCGCATGGAACGTATCACAGGGCTTTTTTGATTCTGGCGATTCGGGGCAAGTGGTTACCGTTTCATTTGGAAAATCAACTTGGCAACATTGATCGAATGTTACAGCTTCTCCGTCAGCATCAGGAAGGTAAGCCCCTGACCATAGGCGGTTGGCTCAATGGGAATGGTGCGATAGAAGTCCTGCGTTGCACCGATCGGCGTACCGTAAGACACGCCTTGCACCGTGCCGTCCTCTGCCACTTGATCCAGCACTGCTTCCAGCGCCTTTTCACCTGCTGCCTTGTAGCTTTCATCCAGAAGCCCCAAACGAACGCCCTTCAAAAAGCCATAGGCGATAGCAGCAGAAGCGGAGGTTTCCAGGTAGCTGTCGGGCTGATCCAGCAGGGTATGCCACAGGCCGGATGCATCCTGCACCACAGCCAATGCTTTGCACTGTTCTTTCCACGTGGTCAGGATCAATTCCTTCACGGGGCCTTCCGGCAGCCACTCGATAAAGTCCACCGCTCCGGCGGTAAACCAACTGTTGCCGCGTCCCCAGTAGGCTTCGCCGAAATGGTGACGGCCGATAAAGCAGAAGCCGTGATACCACAGTCCCGTTTTGGGGCTATGCAGGTACTTGATATGCAGCAAAAACTGATAGGACGCTTCGTCCTTCAGATCATTTCGGTTGAGGGCAATACCTGCCTGATAGAGGAAAAGACAGGTCATATACAAGGTATCATCCCACAGCTGCTGGGTGTTGTTTTCCAGATAAGTGATGTGCTGAAGCCCGTGCTCTTCCGTTCTCGGCATGGATGTCATGATCCACTCAGCCCATTCCTCGATGAGCTTTCGGTAGGTTTCATTGCCGTTTTCCTGGTACAGCAGTGCCATGGTCAGCATGGGCGCCACCGTGTTCACATTTTTCCCGGGAAGACCCTTGCTTAGATGCTTATCATACCATGCGGTAATGTCAGCAAGCACAGACGGATCACCAGTAGACTTATACAGCTTGTACATAGCGTAAATGGCTACGCCCTGAGGCCATTCCCAGGTATCCAAGGTCATGTGATCGTTGGCAGCACCGGTTCCGTGACATCCTTCCAAGCGATGCAGCACACGGGTATAGAGTTCCTTGTAGTCCTTATGCAATTGCAATCCCTCCTTATGGTCGAGGCTCTCTGCCATCAGTATAGCAAATTGCTGCCGGAAAAGCAACAGAGCGAAAGGCAAAAAATCCGCTGCGGGAATGTAAACTCCTTGGGGAAAGGTTGACATTTCTGCCGTTCTGCTTTACCATGTTTCATGGCTGATTTTGCATAGGAAACCAAAACGGCATGGCCTGCCGTGCGGAGGTAGTAGATTCATGAAAACAGGTTGGACGAAGCTGGCTGCACTGCTGCTGGGATTGCTGCTGCTTGCAACAGCTGCAAGTGCGGAGAACGCCACAACGCTGACGGTGTTTTTTCAAGGGTTATCCATGAATGAAAGTGGCGCATGGACAGCCACCTCTTTGGATGGCAGCTTTGATGTTTATCAGAGTAGCGTAAAGGTGGGACAGGTCTCCTCTACGGGAGAGGCCATGACGCTGACATCATCGGAGGATGTAACGCTTTACCCTGCATCCGTGCCGGATGGTTACCTGCTTGATGCTGCCTATGATGTGCATATTACGCAGGGAAGCATGAACACAACCACGATTCTTGCTTATGCGGATGTAGGTTTATTCAGCTTTACCGGGAATGCAAATACTGCTTATCTGCTCATGAACGCTGCCGGACAGCAGGTGATGACCTTTGTAACGGATGATCAGGGCATTTTTGATGCAGTACAGACGGTGCCATCCGGATATTATTATCTGTGTGCGGAAGACGGCAAGGCAGTCGCTGTATTCGAAGTGCAGGCCTATCGCGGTGCTGCGGATCAGATCACAAATGTAACAGTGGATCAGGCGCCTCGCCTCACCCTGCTGGGCAATCCCGAAGATCCAGCCAAGGTGACAGCATTGCTGACGGGCGATGTGGCGGAAGCAATGCTCATCGGACTGCCTTCCGGCTGGTATGTGCATGGCACGGAAGACGTTTCTGCAGTGCATACGGCTCAGCGTGATTTTGTAGTTTATCAAGGCAAGCCTATGGAGCTTGATCTGCTGCAAATCACGGACAGGACGGATGCAGCGTTCTACGCCATGACGGCGCGGGAAACAGATGATGCTGTCGAAGAGACGGTCACTCAGGTATTGCAAGGCTCCATGCAGGCAATGGCAGGCGAAGTGTTGCAGGTATCGATGCTGTCGCAGGAGTCTATTGGGGTAACGGTATCCGGCACAGCCAACCCTGATGAAGTGTTGCTGCTTTTCGCGGATGATGCTTCCGACTGCTGGGTTACGGTATCCGAAGCAGATGGCAGCTTTGCATTTGACCATGTGCTTGCGCAGGGCGAGACGCTGATGCTGCGCTACCTGAACGATTTCGAACGTTTCGGCTGGCTGACTGTTGACACGGCGGATGCGGCGGAAAGGGTGGATATGCGCATCACAGAGCCGGAGGAAGAAGCAACCGAAGAGCCGGAAGAGGAAGTTACGCTGGCGCCCGTGGAGGAAGTGACCCCCACGCCCACTGCAATTCCCACTGTCGCTCCTACGGCAACCCCCATTCCTACCGAGGCTCCCACGGAAATTCCTCAGGCGTCAACCCTGAAAGGAAACTCTTCCCTGAGTGTTACGGTGTTCATTGATGCAAACAATAATGGCGAACGGGGAAAATATGAACGGTTGTTAGCTGGCACCGTAGTCAGCGTGATGTACAAAATGCCGGGCGGGTATCTCTCCGAAGCGGCGCAGGCGACCACGGATGATGCCGGCATGGTGTCTTTTACCGATCTGCCAGCCGGTGAATATGTGCTAGATGTTACTCTGCCAAGCGGTTACGGCTTCACCAAACATGGCAAAACAGACAAGGCAACTTCCAACATGATGGAAGAAAACAGCAACTGCCACGCCACCAGTGAAACCTTCACATTGGCTGCTGGGGAAGAGAAAGACGTCGGCATCGGTGCGAAACAGATGGCGGTTCTCAGTGGTATTGTCTGGTTAGATGCCAATGCCGACGGCATCATGAACAACGGGGAAGGCGGTCAGGCCGGCGTTCAGATTCAGCTGGAAGGAACGAAGAACGGCCTAATGTATGAAACTGTTTCCGAAAGCGACGGTTCCTATTCCTTCCCTCAAGTGAAGCCTGGCGTGTACAAGCTTCGTGTTCTTGTGCCTGACGGCATGGGCTTTACCAAGTACAGCGAAACCGGAAGGGAAAATCGCTCCGTAATCACGTCGGAAGGGAAATCCGTCGGCGTGAAGCAATATGAGCTCAAGAGCGGCGAAGTCAAGGCTCTGCAGCACATCGGCTTGATCCAAGGCGCAACCCTGCAGGGCGTCTGCTTCCTGGATGCCAACTATAACGGCTTGCTTGATGCAGGGGAAGAAGCCCTTCCTGGCGTAAAACTTGAACTCATCAAGGATACCACCGGCAAGTCTGTTGCTACGATCATCACCGGTGATGACGGTGTCTTCTCCTTTACAGGTCTCCGCGGCGGACAGTATCGCCTCCGTGCTGTTGTGCCGGAAGGTACGACCTATACCTGCGTAGTGGATGGCGGCAATCAGTTCAAGGCTCGCGTAGGCAGGCGTGAATACACGGTAGACAATATTCAGGTGGATGATGGCTCAACCGTAGACATGATTGTGGGTGCGATTCAGCCTGCCACCATTACCGGTACGGCCTATCTGGATAATAACTTCTCCGGTACCAAGGACAACAAGGAATCCGTTGTATCCGGCATTGTGCTGCATTTGATTGACGAAAACGGCAACGATGTTGATACGGAACGCACCAACGCAAAGGGTGTCTACAAGTTCGAAAACGTTGTTCCCGGCCGTTATCGCATCACCGCCACAGCCAAGAAGGGATATGCCTTTACGAAGACAGACGGTGGCAGTGTGCTGCTGAATCTGTCTGACGGTGAAGGGGAAAGCGAATGGTTTGATGTGGAGCTTGGCGCATCCCTGACGGGCATGGATGCCGGCATGATTCTCCCCGGCACGGTGGATGGTATCGTATTCGCTGATGCAAACGATAACGGCCTGATGGATGCAGGCGAGACGGGACTTGTGGGCACGGTTGTCCGTTTGATGAGCGAAGAGGGAGAACAGTTCTCAGCTACCATTGGCGAGGATGGGACCTTCACCTTCGATGCGGTTATGCCGGGAAGGTATTATCTCCGCTATGAGCTGCCTGAGCACGGCGTGATGGCACAGGCGGTGAAGGGCGGCAATACCATTACCGGCGACAATGTGGGCGCATCCGATTGGTTCGACTTCGCAACGGGGGATGAATACCATGCTTCCCTTGCGGGCGGATTGATTCTTGGTTCGATTAACGGTCAAACCTTCGAAGACCACGACGGAACAGGGGAAAAGACGGATGGCAAGTCTTCCCTCAGCGGCGTAACGCTGACACTGAAGCCCAGCCGCAATGATCTTGAAACCGTGACCATTGTGACAGAAGCAGATGGCAGCTTTGCCTTTGACAATCTCCATCCCGACTCCTATCAGCTGACGGTGCTTTGGCCGGAAAACATGGCCATGTCCCGTGTCAGCAAGCTGGAACTGCCTTTACAGCCCGGCTACGGTGAACAGACCATTGTGGTGGACATCACCATGGGCGACCGCTATGATGACCAAATGCTGGGCGGTGTTATTCCTGCGTCCCTCAGCGGTACAGCATGGCTGGATGAAGATAACAACGGCATCAGAAGCGCTTCCGAAGCAGCTGCCGATGGCGTCAAAATCACGGTTGTGGATGAAACCACCGGCAAAACCTATGCAACCCTGACCACAAAAGCTGATGGTTCCTTTGCACTCAGCGGAATCATTCCCGGCAGCTATCGAGTGGAGTGTCCTCTGGTAGACGGACTTGTTGCAACAAAGAGTGGCGACAGCACCTTTAGTGAAAAGAACGGGACACTGGTGCAGTATGTGCAGCTGACAGAAGACGGTTCAAAGAGCGACCTTTCCCTTGGCCTAGTGCGGCTGAACAGTATCAGCGGTCAGGTCTGGGTTGATCAGGGCGGCGTATACGGTGCCCTGACGGATGCAGTTGTTACCCTGACGGATGTCCAGGGAAATACTTACGGCAACGTAACCACGGCGGAAGACGGAAACTATCAGTTTGACGGACTTCTGCCCGGCGATTATTACGTTTCCGTGCAGCTGCCGGAAGGGTATTTGGTGGTTGAACCCACGGATACACGGCTGGAGAACCACGAGCATACCAGCACCATTGCACAATGCAACGGACGCACAGGCCAAAGCGATGTGATCACTGTCAAGATGACCGAAACGTATCAGAATATGGACATTGGCAGCGTATTGCCCGGCAAACTGGGTGACCTGTGCTGGCTGGACGAAAACGGGAATGGCTTGTGGGACTATGATGAAAAGGGCCTTGCCGGGGTGAAAATTGAGCTGATGCGCGGTGATCAGGTGATGCAGGAAGTTACATCGGATCAGTACGGCTACTGGCAGATGGAGAATGTTTATCCTGCCACCTACACATTGCGTGTGACGCCTCCGGCTGAAGTGAAACCTACGAAACCCAATACGGCTGTTCCTGCCCTTACCTCCGTGCTTGAGGAGACAGAGGATGCGGTATGCCTGTCTTCCTTGGTGACCGTAACCAGCGCAAAGAACAACTATCAGGCAGATATGGGCTTTGTCTTGAGGACAAGCGGTGTGTATCCTGAAGGGTTCGGCGAGGCGGCAACACAGGATTGGACGAAGACGATTCTTGGCGAGTAAATAGGATTTGCGCAAGGAGAGGGGAGCAAAGATTCTCCTCTCCTGCGTTTTTTAGCAACTTATCGGGAAGAAAATAAGAGCTTCTCTCGTTGTATGCATGTAGGGCGTTGTGGGAAAGCAATGCCGCAAAGGAGCGATAACGATGGCAGAGTGTAAGCGAATTCTTGGCGTATTGTTGGCAGCAGCACTGCTGTTGATTGGTATGCCTGCAAAACAGGCCAGGGCTTACACGACGACCTTCGGCGTAGTGTATCAAAACGATACAGTGAATTTGCGTCAGCAGGCGACCCAATACTCTACGAAATTAGGGACTTATACCCGAGGAACATGGGTAACCATTACCGGTGAAAGCGGAAACTGGTATTTTGTCACAGGCCCTGACGGAAAAACAGGCTACATGAGCAAGAACTATGTTGAGGTCATCACACCCAGCGAAGGTGCTGTGGCAAAAGTGACGAATCCGAAGTCTGATGCCTTCCTGAATCTGCGTTCCGCACCAAGCTACTCTGCTACCGTTCTGGGCATTTATTACAACACAACCCCTGTTGTGCTGCTGAATCTGTCTGATGGTTGGTATTGTGTGCAGGTAGATGGCAAGGTTGGTTATTTAAGGGAAGAGTATGTAACGGTTGTAGGAGCTACCATTGCTTACAGCCAAACGTATGCGACCATTGTAACTCCCAACAATTCCGGTCTTAACCTTCGTACGGGCCCCAGCATGAGCTATGCCAGTGCAGGCATGCATTATGGCGGTGAGTATGTCATGGTGCTGCAGCAGGGCACAGGATGGGCGATGGTTTCTGTAGACGGTCAAGTCGGTTACATGAATACCACCTACTTGAAGAGCGGCCTTCTATCGCCCAGCGAGGTGAAAAAAGCCAGCAAAAACAGCGGCTCTTCCAATGCTTCCACCGCCAGCGGATATGCCCTGGTGACTAATCCCAGATCCACACAGCTGCTGAACCTGCGTGAAAGTCCTGCTAAAACAGCTCGTGTAGTGGGTCAGTTCTGTAATGGGACGAAAGTCAATGTGCTCCACCAGGGAACAGAGTGGTGCAAGGTACAAGTGGTCAAAACCGGTGCAGTCGGGTACATGATGACCTCTTATTTGACCCTCTTCAACTTACCAGCTACACCTGTAAAAACAGTGAGTCATCCGCAGAAAACCTATGTAAATTTGCGCAGCCTGCCGTCCCAAACCACCGGTAGCGTACTGACCAGAATTCCTCATGGAGCAACGGTTACGGTGCTGATTCCTGGAGACAGCTGGGTCAAGGTTCGCTATAATGGCTATGAAGGCTATGCCATGGCTATTTTTCTGAAATGAACAAACAGCGGCAGATTGCTACCT
>CAVKHY010000097.1:0-8785 GCA_963656345.1 bacterium
GTGCACGATTGCGGAATGATCTCCGCAAACAATCGTTTATTATGATCCTGCTGTTTGCGTTTAGCTTGGTCGGATGAAGAAAGTGCATGGTGATGCATTTTCATAAATTGCTTTTGCGATGGGCATAGGAGGAGGCTTTAACGCAAAAGCCTCCTCCCGCTGTCCCCCATGCTTTACTGTTCCGGTACCACCATGAAGATCACCAAATCTTCCGGACCGTCATTATAGGTAGCGTGGGCGTGTCCCTTCGGGCAGTAATGCATCTGCCCGGGGAGCACGGTTTCCTCCTTGCCGTCATAAATCACACGAGCCTTGCCGGAGGATACATAGAAGATTTCACTGTTGGTTTCGTGGGTATGCATGCCAATGCTGGAGCCTGCAGGCAGGCGGCCAATGCCAATACGATTCATGCCGTCAAAGGTCATCTTCACAAATACGTTGCCGTCTCCGCCCTTAAAGTGCTCCACTTCTTGTTCTTCCATCCCCGGAAAATCCAGAATCATAACAAAGCCTCCTTGTTTTTGCAGGGAGCAAATAAACTCGATCCCCGTCTTTTTTCATTCTCTCTTACATGAGAAAATTCCTTTATTTCTCCAACCAATTCAAGGAGCGTTCCACTGCCCGGTGCCAGCCCCGGAGCAAATGCTCCCGTTCATGTTCCGGCATGACAGGCTCAAAGGTCAAATCCCGCTGCCATACAGCGGCTGTATCCTCCACGTTCTGGTACAGCCCCACAGCCAAGCCTGCCAGCAGAGCCGCTCCAAGTGCCGTCGTTTCCATGACCTGAGGACGCACAACCGGCACATTCATGATATCCGCCTGGAACTGCATCAGGAACGCATTCGCACTGGCGCCCCCGTCCACCTGAAGCTGTGCCGGCGTTGCACCGCAATCCTGTGCCATGGCCTGCATCAGATCTGCCGACTGATACGCAATGGCTTCCAGTGCAGCACGCACCACATGGGCTCGCCCCGTTCCCCGAGTCATGCCCACCAGCGTGCCCCGGCTGTACATATCCCACCAAGGTGCTCCCAGCCCGGTAAAGGCAGGCACCAGATACACACCGCCCGTATCCTTCACCGAGGTAGCAACCCCTTCGCTCTCCGCTGCGGTGGAAATCAGCTTCATCTCATCCCGCAGCCACTGAATGGTGGCGCCGCCCATGAACACGCTGCCTTCCAGCGCATAGGTGGGCTTGCCGTTAATCCGCCATGCCATGGTGGAAAGCAAACCATGTTCGCTGTGAATCCGCTTTTCTCCCGTGTTCATCAGCATGAAGCAGCCTGTACCGTAGGTGTTCTTCACCATGCCCGCCTTCAGGCACGCCTGGCCAAACAGGGATGCATGCTGATCTCCTGCCATGGACGCCACCGGAATGGGTCTGCCCAGAATGGACGTATCCAGCATGCCGATGACCTGGCTGGAATCCACCACCTTAGGCAGACAAGCCCGGGGAACATCCAGGATTTTCAGCAACTCATCATCCCAATCCTGGGTCTCCAAGTTAAACATCATGGTACGGCCTGCATTCGTGGCATCCGTCACATGAGGACGGCCTGTCACCAAATGCCAGGCCAAGAAGCTGTCCACTGTGCCAAAGCATAGTTCACCAGCTTCCGCCTTTTCATGGAGATCAAGGTGATCCAACAACCAGGCCAGCTTGGTGCCGGAAAAATAGGCATCAGGAATCAGTCCCGTCTTCCGACGGATCATATCCCCGTAGCCTTCCTTCAGCAGCCATTCCACGTTGTGGGCGGTGCGGCGGCATTGCCACACAATCGCATTGTGAACACAGGCACCTGTTTCCCGATCCCACAGCAGAGTTGTTTCCCTTTGGTTGGTAATGCCGATGGCTGCAATGTCCGCTACGTCCACGCCACTCAGCTTCACTGCTTCACGAAGCGCCGTGATCTGGGTGGTCAGAATGTCGTTGGGATCATGCTCCACCCAACCCGGTTTGGGGTAATGCTGAGGAAATTCCACGCCCTTGGCCGCCAGCATATGCCCCGCCGTGTCAAACACAACCGCACGGGAGCTGGTCGTCCCCTGATCCAGTGCTACCAATACCTTCTGTGCCATATCTACCTCCAATAAAACCCGAACCCACGTCGGGAAATCAACATTTTCATAAGTGGCTTTCCCACCTTATACGCAAAGGCTCAGGAGACGTGCCCCTGAGCCTTTGTGGGTGGGGTCAAACCCCGATTGATTATTCCAATGTAATGCCGTAAATAAAGGCGGTGTTTTTGCCCGTGGTGCCGATCACCAGGGTGCTGCCGTACACAGCAGGAGAACCTTCAATGGTGCCCTCCAGCTGCAGGGTAGAGACCACTTCGCCGGTGGTGCCCTTCAGCAGGTACAGCATGCCGCTGGCGCTGGCCTGCACGATCCAGCTTTCTCCGTCCTCACTGTATACAGCCACAGGAGAGGAATAGCTGTAATCATCCAACGCTCTGGTCCAAGCCACAGTGCCGTCCTTCTTGTTCAGTGCAACCACTGCACCGGCAGCGGCACCGTCTGCGCCGGTGATGGTTACACCGGCGTCCGTCTGCAGACTGGACAGGGTGTAAATCACCAGATCATCAATGTCGTTTTCACCGATCACTGCGCTGGCCTTAGCACCGGGGGTAACGGTGTTCTTGGTGTTCTTCTTTACCGCAACCTCGCTGGTCCAGTCCAGTTCACCGGTCATGGCGTTGTACCGGCGAATCTGGCAATTGCCCTTAGAACGGTTGGTCAGTGTGTTGGCGGTATAGAGCCACAGGTTCCCGTTGTCATCAAAGTCCAGGGAAATGGCTGCATCCACTTCATCCTCGGTGTTCACAGCCCATACCGTAGACATGGTGGTGGTATCCACACAGCGGAGGATACCCTTCACATCCGCATAGAAGGCATAGCTCTGATACATGGCCAAGGAGGATTCCACAGCCGTGTTCTTATTCTTCTCACCGGTTGCCTTGGACTTGAGCACCACCGTGGACGGATCCAGTTTAATGGAGCCCACGTTGTAGTCAAACTCCGTACCCAGCTTGGTTACATACAGCATGCCGTTGGTACCGGCAGTCACCAAAGTATCGGAAGTAGGATCAATCAGCGCAGAGGTTTCGAAAGAACCAACCTCGTTATACGGCCGCTTCAGCTTGCCATCCAAGCCGTCAATCATATAAACCTGTTCCTGGTTCAGCAGGTTGTAGAACCGGAGGCCGATATCGCCGGTACCGCTCTTCATCTTACGGGCGTACTGACCGACCGTCATCACAGGATAGCCCAGGGGATGCAGGCTGACAGAGCCCTTCATGGGATAACCCACATTGATTGCATCCCGGGTAGGCTGCCCGTCGGCCAGGTCGAGGAAGTAGATCTTGCCGTCCAAGCCGGCCACAATCACTTCTTTCAGTGCCGTTGTGTTCTTCTTTTCTTCCACAATATTCGTGAAGGATCGAACCTCACGGCTCCACTTGATGATGGCAGGCTGACCTGTCCAACCGATACCGTAATAGGTTGCGGAAGAGCCCTTCACGCTGCCGGCCTCAGCCTTCCACTTCAGGCTCATGCCGGTAAGGCTGCCCACATTGCCCACTGCCGCATTCTGGCGGAAAGCATTGCCGCGGTAGGTCATCACGCCATAGGGCATGGTGGTGTAGTTATCCCCCGCAGGCATGTTCAGGATTTCCTTTTCTGCCCGGGTGTAGCTGGTCAGCCGCTTGGTGTTGGAATAAGCAATCTCTTCTGCAATCAGCTTGGAGGGCAGTGCACTGGCATCCGCTGCGGCGGTCAATTCCGGCACGGCAGTCGGTTCAGCCGTGGGTACAGCCGTAGGCGTGGGGGTCGCCGTAGGCTCAGCCGTGGGGGTTGCCGTGGGTGCAATCGTAGGCGTTGCAGTGGGCGCAAGGGTGGCCGTAGGCTCCAGGGTAGGTTCGGTGGTAGGCTCCAAGGTGGGGGTAGCGGTAGCAGGTGCTTCCGTTACAGGCACAGGGGTCTGGGTCACCACAGGCGTTGCAGTCACCACGGGAGCTTCCGTTGCCACGGGAGCGGCAGCGATCTGCAATGCCTGGCTTCTGCCCGTATCGCTCCAGTTTTCGCCATCGCTGACCTGGGCAGACACCGTGCCTTCATAGCCATCTTCCACGGAAAAGATCATCATCCACAGCCGCGTATCCACATTGTCCGTTACCATGGACGTTTCCGTTTCCAAGGTTTCTCCGGCTTCATCCACCAAGCGTACATCGCTGGTGGTCTTGTTGGTGGTCAGGGAGAAAATCACGTCCATGGGCGCCGTGCCTTCCGTATTGACAGCGGAGAAGTCCAGCGCTTCGGCAGGCACAACTTTTTCCTTGCCGAAGAGGCCGCCCACGCTGTCCACTACGCCGGATACAGCCCCGGTCACCGTGCTCTTGATGCTGCCCAATGTGCCGGTAGCATCATCCGGAATAAGCATAATGCCCACCACAGCCAAGGCCAGCACCAGAATAATCACAATAAGTGCAATCAGCCCGCCATGACGCTTGCGCTGCGGTTCTTCCTCCACAGGAGCAGGCACTTCGGCACGCTTCATTTGAGGACGACGAGCCGCCGCTTCTCCTGCCTGCTCTCCTCTGGCATAATTGGCATTGACGGGCGGGCGGCGATCATATCCCGGTGCATTCACCGGACGGCGAACGCCCTCCTCCCGCTCGGTTTGGGGGCGCTGGGTGCGAGTCCGATCCAAGCTGGCCGGCCGTGGCACGCCCCGGGGAGCTTCTCCATCCGCCGTGCGCGCTACAGGCCGAGTCGTGACCCTGGTCGTTCTCGCCTGGGGCTTCGGCTCTTCCTCTGCTTCCTGTGCAACAGGCATCACAGGCTGGGTGCTTTCTGCCTGCGTCTCCTCTGCCGGCTGATCATACCGGGCGGAACGGCGGCGATGAGGACGCGCAGAAGCCTCCTCGCTTACCGGCTCCATAACCCGGGTAGCCTGCTGATCCAGATCCGCAGGTTTTTGAGTCCCTTGTTCATCATGACGAAAATCGCTCAAAGCTCTTTACTCCTTTGCGATATTTTTTTCTTGTACCTCTTATTCATTATACCTGATTCCACTGCCATAAACAAGCTTTTCCGTGAAAACATTGTAAACTTCAGCCTGTATCACACTGAAGGAGGCGGGTTTTCTTCCTTTTCTGGCACGGTTGCAGCAAGTGCAGCCTTTCGATGAGGGATCCGCCGAGTAATAAACGTGCTGACGCCCAGGGCTAAAGCAATCATCACAATGTTCGTCATGGCGCTGACCCCGACGCTGACCGCCTCGGTTGTGTTTCCCTGTGCCATCAGGGACATAAAGCGGTACAGCCCCAGTCCGGGAACAGCCGGAATCACCGCCAAGGTGGTGAAAGCGGTGGCGATCATCCGCATTTTTCTGGCCGCATACTGGGCAATCAGTGCACCTATCAGCATGCCGATAAACATAGCCACAGGATCGCTGCATCCAAAGGACAGCAACACCGTATACAGCGTATAGCCGAAACCGCCGATGGCGCCTGCCGGCAGCCAGCAGCGGCGAGGCGTCCGCAGCAGGAAAGCAAAACCCAGAGTAGCAAAAAAGGCTCCGATAAAGGTTTGCAGCAAGGTGATCACCATAGCTTGATCCCTCCCAGCAAACGGCACAGACTGGTAGCTACCAAGGCGCCGCCTGCCACCAAGGCCGCCGTCAATGTGGCCTGCAACAGGTGGGAACTGCCGGAAACCATGTCCCCCCGCAGGGTATCCTGCACGGCATTGGTCATGCTGAGTCCCGGCAAAAGAGGCATCAGGGCACCGCCTACAATCAAATCCACATGACCCAGTCCGGTCAAAACATACAGCAGCGTGGGCAGCAGGGTACACACAAAGCTGCCCAGCAGGCTTGTGAACAGACCGTTTACGTGCTGTCGATCCAACGCATTGCACATCAGCTGTACGATGCCTGCAGCCAGAAACGCAGACACGCAGTCCAGCGCCGTACCGCCGAACATCAGGGAGAACCCGGAGCCTGTTACCGCTGCTCCAAGGACGATCAGCCATCCCGGCAGTTCAGGCCTATGCTGCTCCAGTCTTTTCAGTTTGGCTAGGGTTTCCTCCTGCGACAGCTTTCCTGCTTCCACCTGACGGGAAATGGCGTTCACCGCATCCACGCTGGTCAGGTTGGTGCCTTTGCGGCGAATGCGCACCACGCCAGTTTCCGTGGTGCCATCCTCCCGGCGATAGCTGACAAACACGCCGCTGGGTATAGCGAAGCTCTCCACATTTTTCAGTCCGAAGGCACGTCCCATTCGAGTGACCGTTTCCTCCACACGAAAGGTTTCGCCGCCGTTTTCCATAATGATCTGCCCTGCAAGCTCCAGCAGCTCCATCGGCTCTGTCATTTCAGCATCCTCAGGCTGAGTGTGCCAACGCACACCCGGTCTCTTTCTTCCTCATCACAGCATTCTGACACATTACTCATCCACCGTAATGCGCAGCAAATAGATCCACAAGGTTTGCTTGTACTGTTCATAAGCGTCCCTTGCACGGTAGAGTTCCTTCAGTGCAGCGTAAATGCGGAACTTAACTTTGATATTCCGCACAGGATGATACACGCTGTCCAACATTTGATGCGCCGTCATGCCCTTGGGGTTGCGGACATAATCATAAACCGGCTTTGCGCTGAAGGTTATGCGATTTACATGCGCCAGATAAGCACAGACAAACACCATATCCTCCCCATAGCTTAACCCGGAGATGAAACGCAGCTGATGCTGCCGAATCATGTCCGTACGGAACAGCTTATTCCACAGCACACCGTAGTAGAAACTGTTGCTCTTTTGATTCAGGTGGGGCAGGAAATCGTTGCCTTCCGCTGTTTTTTCTTCCTGAACCAGTGCACGTACGCGGCGTACCGGTCCCACCACATCCGTGTAGCCGGCAATCACCAGATCCGCTTTTGTTTCCTCCGCCCGGCGAACAAGATGCTCCACGGAATCCCCCGGAAGCACATCGTCCCCATCCACAAACCGGGTATACTCGCCTCGGCAAAGGGTCATGCCATGGTTGCGGGCTTCCGAAACCCCGGCATTTTCCTGATGCACCACGCAGATTCTGTCATCCTTGGCTGCTTCCCGATCCAGTATTTCGGCAGTGCCATCCTTGCTGCCGTCATCCACCACAATGATCTCCAACCGCTGCCAGGTCTGCCGCTGTACGCTTTGCAGGCACCGGGCAATGGTTTTTTCTCCATTCCATACGGGGATCACCACGCTCACCAAGGGCTGATCCACGCTATCACTCCTTACTTTCCCTGCTGTTTCAGTACAGAAACAATCTAAGTCATTGTACCTTGTGCTCTCTGCCTTGTCAACCTTTGCCCAAAAATGAAAAAATCCCCCGACGTACGCCGAGGGATTGGATGCAGACGATTAGTCCACCGTGAAGGGCAGCAGCGCGATGGCACGTGCGCGCTTGATGGCCTCGCCCAGCTGACGCTGGTGCTTGGCGCAGTTGCCGGACATACGGCGGGGCAGGATCTTACCGCGCTCGTTGATGAAACGACGCAGACGGTTGATATCCTTGTAGTCGATGTATTCGACCTTATCCACACAGAAGCTGCATACCTTCCGGCGGGGACGACGTCCTCCCCGGGGCCGCGGCCTTCTTTCACCACGTTCTTCAGACATTCGGATGGCCTCCTCTCAAGCTTACTTAAGCGTTAAAATGGCAAATCATCGTCGGCTACCTGGGTAAAGCCGTCATTCTGAGCGGTGACGCTGCTGCTCGTGGGAGCAGCAGGGGCAGCAGGTGTGTAGCCTGCGTTTTCGCTCTCATTCCGGCTGGACAGGAACTCGACATCATCAGCAGTGACTTCCAGAGATACACGGGTCGTACCGTCGTTCGCCTGATAGGTGCGAGCGGATACCGGCCCGGACACGAACACCTTGCGACCCTTGGCCAGATACTTGGCGCAATTCTCGCCCAGCTGACGCCAAGCGGTAATGCGGAAGAACTGTGCAGAATCCTGCTGATCACCGTTCTGGCTCCGACCGCGGCGGTCATTCACCGCAATGGTGAAATCACACACGCTGATGCCGTTGGAAACAGTGCGCAGCTCAGGGTCTCGGGTCAAATTACCGATCAAAATGATCTTGTTCATGCTTTTTCCCTCATGGATGTCTTACTCAGCATCAGCAGTAGCGGGAGCTTCCTCGGCGGGAGCTGCTTCAGCAGCGGTCTCAGCCACAGGTGCTGCCACGGGTGCGGTGCGCACCGGACGGGGCTTCACATTGCTGCGCTTCTCGACCAGCTTCACCACCAGGTAGCGGATAACGCTGTCGTAGATCTCCAAGTTACGCTCAAGCTCGCGGGGGAACTCAGCAGGTGCCTTGAAGGTCACCAGCACGTACCAACCCTCGGTCTTGTAGTTGATGGCGTACGCCAGGCGGCGCTTGCCCCAAGTCTCGTCGACCTTTTCGACTTCACCACCATTGGCTGCGATCAGGGCAGAAACCTTTTCAATCAGCTCCTTGCGAGCAGTTTCCTCCAGTGCAGTGTCGATGATGTAGGTCAGTTCATACCTATTCATATCTTTCACCTCCTCACGGACTTTGGCGCTACATCCATGTGTAGCGCAAGGATGTGCCAAGTACGGATTATACCAGAACGGCGGCGGTTTGGCAAGGTGTTTTTTGTCGTTTTTTCCTCTCAGACGGACAAAAAGTATGAAAAGTGAATTCCCAAAGTAAATGCCACAGCTGCATTTAACAGTGGCATTTAGTCTGGGAAGAAAAAAGAGTAGCATTTAGTC
>CAVKHY010000098.1:0-8687 GCA_963656345.1 bacterium
GGCTGCTATACACGCCACTGGCGTGTAGCCGCTCACTTACCCCTGCACCCCTTCGCGCCCCCTTCGGATGAAGAAATTTTGTTATGTAAATATAAATAGTTTTAACTTGCAATACCCTTGTCCTTTATAGAGGATGCACCCGAAGGGGTCAAGGGGGCGATCGGAAAGCCCCCTTGAAAGAAAGGACCCTTTCATCCGAAGGGGTCAGGGGGCGATGGTCAAGCCCTCTTGGAAGCCTAACATAAGAGGACCCCTCCATCCGAAGGGGATGCGAAGGGGTGCACATCCTATCATGGTTTAGATGATTGAAAGAGAAAAGAAAAAATTCCCTTTTTGCCCTCTTGCAACCGCAAAAAAACTTTGATACAATGGGAACGAAAGAACGGATAGGGTCATGTTGATGGAGAAGCTGAAAGGCCGCAGGGATGCGGCTTTTTGAAAACAACGTGGTTAGCACAATCTAACTGCTGTCAAAGGAGTGGTGACAATGGAAAACAAGGAGCTGAGAACGTACCGGCGGGACGCACTGCTGGGGGCGCTGGGGGCTTTGCTGATGCTTGTGGGTGACTTGTGTTTAAGTGTCATTCCTGTAAGCCAAAGCGACAGCGGACTGTTTGCAAGAGAGGCGTATCTGAACGGTTCATGGGAAGCGTGGCGGCTGCCTGTGCTGATTGCCGCAGGATTTTGCGGCATGGCACTGGCGTTTTTCACCATGCGTGTGATGTATCGTCAGATACTGCCGCAATACCGCAAGACTCGGACGGTGGTCCTCGCTGGGGGCGTGATCATCCTTGCCACCGCCGCTGCGCTGCATTTGTTTATCGGCAGCCTTGCCGACTGGACGACGACGCTCTCGCCGCTGCTGGGGCGGGAAGAAACGACGGCCCTGATCCAGGCGCAGTTCGACCGTCTGATGCCCTCCATGTATTTGGCGTATGTGGGGCTGGTACTGCTGTTCCTTACAAGCGGCTTTGCGGTGCTGACGGGAAAGACCGTCCTGCCCCGGTGGATGTTCTCGCTGCACATGATGGTCTTTCAGCTCATCTTTGTGCTGATTCCCGATATTCGTCAAGCGCTGGGTGCGGAGATTTCTCCATGGGACGCTATTTTAAGTCAAGGCTCAACCAATGGGGCTCTATGTATCTGGATGCTTGCCAACGCTGTGTGGGCAGGCAGACAGATACAAAAGGCGAAAGGATGTCAAAGTCAACATAGCGACAGCATTTCAGAAAAAGGCAAAGTTTCATTCGGAATACCGGGATGAGGCCGGATACAGGAGGAAGAAGTGACATGAAACCTGACTACAAAAACTGGATCCCAAAGGTATTGCTGATTTCACTCATCACCGGAACGGCGCTGTCCCTTGCGCTGCTGCTGGTTTTCGGTGTGTTCGGCGTCGGCGTGAGCGGAGGGGTGCGCACCGCACTGGGCGTACTGTTCGCCATCGCTTTTGTCATGTGCGCAAAATATACCGAGTGGTGCGTGTACGCCTACAGGAGCTTTTCCTATGACGGCAAACGCAAGCTCTCCAAGCAGATCATCGATGGTACGGCGGCGTATATCACATTGCCGGAAGGCGGCATAGGTCTGGATGTGGGCTGCGGCAGCGGTGCGCTGACCATTGCCTGCGCCAAGCGCAATCCCCGGGGGAAAATGCTCGGCATTGACCATTGGGGATTGGAGTACGCCGCCTTCAGCCAGAAGCTGTGCGAGAAAAACGCCGCAGCCGAGGGCGTAACAAACGCCTCGTTCCGGCATGGCGACGCCGTGAAGCTGGACTTCCCCGACGAGAGCTTTGACGCCGTGACCAGCAACTATGTTTATCACAACATCTCCGGCAAAAACAAGCAGGAGCTGCTGCTGGAAACGTTGCGCGTGCTGAAAAAGGGCGGCTGCTTTGCCATTCACGATTTGATGACGCCCCGTCGCTACGGCGATATGCAGGCGTTTTTAAGCAGGCTCAAGTCCATGGGCTATGAGCAGGTGGAGCTGATCGACACCACCGACGGTCCATTCATGTCAAAAAAAGAAGCCGCCCACATCATGCTGCAAGGCTCGACACTGCTTGTTGGCAGAAAATGAGGTGCAAGCACCATGAAATGGCTCATCATCCCCGCCGTCTGGCTTCTGTACTGGGGCATCTGCTTTCTGTGCACGGGAACGGACAAGAAAAACCTGGCCGGTCTGCGCTCGTACCCCGATGCGGTGCAGTCCATCGTCCGCGAAAGGCTCGACGCTGCGCCGAAGGAGAAGACCATCCCCGCCATCTTGCTGAGCAATCTGATTCTGTTCACCGTGGTATTTTCCGCACTGGGGCTGGCGCTTAAGAGCGTTCTCGCCTTTGACGGCTATCTCTCTGTGCTCTGTTATTTTCTCATCCTCGGCGAAGGACTGGGGCTGTTCGATCTTATGGTCATCGACCTGCTGTGGTGTCGCAATACAAAACGCATCCGCTTTTCCTTCCTGCCGGATAAGGCGATCTACCAAAACCCGGCAAAGCACATTGGCTCCTTTGTGCGGGGCATTCCGCTGTTTGCCGTCATTGCCGCCTTGAGCGCAGGAATCGTTACCATGCTTTAAGGAGAGCTCAGACAATGGATCGATACTTGGTGGAAACGCCGATGCTGGATTTTTCGGCTCCGGCGATACAAGCGCTGATCCAGCGGCGTGGCTGGCGTTCGCTGGGGGAATTTGAGCGTATTCAGGCCATCTACAATTTCGTCCGGGACGAGATCCTCTTCGGGTACAACACGGACGACAGCATCCCTGCCTCCCGGGTGCTTGCGGAGGGCTACGGCCAGTGCAACACCAAGGGCACCCTGTTCATGGCGCTGCTGCGGGGCTGCGGCATCCCCTGCCGCATTCACGGCTTCAACATTGACAAGCGGTTGCAAAAGGGCGCCATGACCGGCATGGTGTACGCCGGCGCCCCGAAGGAGATCTTCCACAGCTGGGTGGAAGTGGCGCTGGACAAGGTGTGGTACAATTTAGAGGCCTTCATCCTGGACAAAGCCTATCTGGAAAGCCTGCAGGCGGCTTTCCCTGAGTGTCAGGGGGCTTTCTGCGGCTATGGGGCGGCGGTGAAGGATTTCCGTCATCCAGTGATTGACTTTCAGCGCAATGACACGTATATTCAAAGTGAGGGCATTGTCCGGGATTTCGGCGTGTACGACGACCCGGACACCCTGCTGAAGGAGCATCATCAGCCCATGTCCCCGGCGAAGGCCTTCCTGTACAGGCACCTGGGGCGGCATTTGATGAACCGGAATGTGAAAAAACTAAGGGAGAGTAAATGAGTCTCATGCAAACCAATCAGCAAAGCCTGAAGGATCTGTGGGTGCTGCCCAACGGTCTGCGCATTGTGGGGGATCGGCTGCCCTACCTCCGCTCCGTCTCCATCGGGGTATGGCTCCGGGTGGGCTCCATGATGGAAACCCCGGAGGAAAACGGCCTTTCCCACTTTTTAGAGCACATGGTGTTCAAGGGCACCACCCACCGCACCGCCCGGCAGATCGCCGAGGAAATGGACGCGGTGGGCGGTCAGCTGAACGCCTTTACGGGCAAGGACTGCACCTGCCTGTACGCCAAGGTCATTGACGAGGATCTTCCCCTGGCGGTGGACGTGCTGGCCGACCTGACCATCCACGCCACCCTGGACGCAGGGGAGTTTGCCAAGGAGCGGGGGGTCATCCTGGAGGAAATCGGCATGGATGAGGATTCCCCGGAGGATCTGGTGCACGACCTGCTCAGCAAGGCCATGTTTGGGGAACAGTCCCTGGGCATGCCCATTCTGGGCACCACGGAGCTGATCTCCGCCTACAGCCGGGAGGATCTCTTCCGCTACCGGGGCAAGCACTACCGGCCTCAGGACACGGTGGTATCCCTGTGCGGCAACTATGATCCCTCTCAGGTGCAGGCCCTCATGGAGCAATTCTTCGGGGACTGGCAGAACCCGGGGGATCCGGCGGAGATTCCCTGCGAAAAACTGCGTCAGGGGCAGATTCAGGTGAAGAACAAGGACACGGAGCAGCTGCACCTGTGCCTGGGCTTCCCAGGCATTGCCTTCGGCGCCCAGGAGCGGTACGCCCAGGCGGTGCTGAGCACGGTGCTGGGGGGCAGCATGTCCTCCCGGCTGTTTCAGAAGATCCGGGAGGAGATGGGCATGGCCTACTCCATTTATTCCTTCCCCAACAGCTATGTGGGCTGCGGCACCTTCGGCATCTACGCCGGGGTCTCTCCTCAAAATGGGGAACAGGTGCTGGAGGAGATCCGCCGGGAGCTGAAGAAGCTGACGGAGGAGGGCATGACGGAAAAGGAATTCCACGACGCCAAGACCCAGCTGCGGGGAGGCTATCTTCTGGGGCTGGAAAGCCCCGGCGGCAGGATGCAGGCCATGGGGCGGAGCCTGCTGCACCTAAACCGCACCTTCACCCCGGAGGAGACCATTGCGGAAATGGAATCCCTGACCTACGGCGAGGTCATGGACTGCGCCCGAAAGAGCCTCAGCGTGACCCCCTGCCTGTCCGCAGCAGGGAATGGGGCGGAAGATTACAGCACGATTGTGCTATGATGAAAATGTAGCAGGCAGCGTACCTGCTTCTTGCTCTAAGACTTACTTCCAAGGGGCTTGACCGTCGCCCCTTGGAACCCTTCGGGTGCATCCCTTATAAAGGTTGTGGGTATTGAAAGTAAATATTATTACTTTCATAACAAAACATCTTCATCCGAAGGGGGCGAAGGAGTCCAGAGGGCGACCGCAAAGCCCTCTGGAATAATTGGCATCAAAATAATGCAGGTAATCCATACCCTTGCAACACTTGTTTTATGAAACTTCCAAGGGGCTTTCCGGTCGCCCCTTGGAACCCTTCGGACATCCAACTACTAGAGTTTCCTGCTTCTTTCCCTTGAGCGATTGTATTAAAATTTCTTTTGAAGGAGTTTCCATGAACGAACGAATCCTATGCCTGGACATCGGCGATGTCCGCATCGGCGTCGCCGTCAGCGACGCCCTGCGCATGATCGCTACCCCGGTGGAAGTGATCCGCCGGGTCGGCTTCACCCCGGACGTCAAGCGGGTGCAGGAACTGTGCCGGCAGTACGACACCACCCTGGTGCTCAGCGGTCTGCCCCTGAACATGGACGGGACGGAAGGTTTTCAGGCGCAAAAAGTAAAGCTTTTTTGTCAACAGCTTGAAAAAGCCGGGCTGACGGTGTATTATCAGGATGAGCGGCTCACCACCGTGACCGCCGAAAATGCCCTGCTGGAGGACAACATGCACCGCGCTGAGCGGAAGCAGCATGTGGACAAGGTAGCGGCGGCCGTGATTCTTCAGCAGTGGCTGGACACGGCGGCTCACCATCCTCCGCAGGATGAAAGTGAGGAATACAGCATGGCTGACCATGAACATAAGAACTACGACGCTGAAGAGGAAGCGGACAACTTCGTGGAACTGGTGGATGAAAACGGGGAAACCGTCCGCTTCGAACACCTGGCTACCCTGGACTATGAGGACGAGTGCTACATTGTGCTCATGCTCCCCGAGGAAGAGCTGGAGGAGGATGAGGAAGAAGGCGGCGTGGTGATCATGAAGGTGCTCAAGGACGACGAGGGCAATGATTACTACGAGTACGTGGATGACGAAAATGTGGCCAACGCCGTGTTCGCCCGCTTTGAGGAACTGATGGAAGAGGACGAAGACGAAGACGAGGACGAAGATTGATGGATACGCCTGAACTGAATGACGCCGTGGTGGAGCTTACCTCCCCGGACGGCAAAGTGTACCGCTTCCACTACGGCGCCACCATTCCCTATGCAGGGCAGGACTATGTGGTGCTGATTGAAATGGAGAAGGACGCCAACGGGGAGGAGCAGATCCTCATTACCCGGGTGGAAGAGGAAAACGGCGAGCTTTCCTTTGTGGTAGCAGAAGAAGAGGATGTGGTGGAGCAGGTGTTCACCAAGTTCTGCGCCATGAATGTGCAGTCTGCCGTGGCAGATCTGCCGGAGGATGCATGCGGATGCGGTTGTCATCATCATGAGGAAGAGGATGCATGCGGATGCGGGCATCATCATCATCATCATCATCATGAAGACGACTGCGGATGCGGTTGCCATCATCACGAGTAAATGATCCCAGAGGGCTTGACCATCGCCCTCTGGACTCCTTCGGGCATGAATAGTTTAGGGTTGACTGTTTCTAGTCTTTTGTGATTATTCCAAGGGGCTTGGCAAAAAGGAATAGCCGCTTCCGAAGGGGCGGCGAAGGAGTCCAGAGGGCGACCGCAAAGCCCTCTGGAAAACCTATTGGTAAAGCTCACCTTCATCCGAAGGATGCACCCGAAGGGGTCAAGGGGGCGATCGGAAAGCCCCCTGCAAAACCTATCGGTAAAGCTCTCCTTCATCCGAAGGCGGCGAAGGAGTCCAGAGGTAAGTGAGCGGCTATGCGCCAGTGGCGCATAAAGCAGCCGCGAACGCATCAACCGAAACGAGCGGCTGTAAGCCGCGACGATTGAGGTTGCGGAACGACCGCAAAGCCCTTTGGAACAAACATAGCGAATCTTTCACAAAGGCGTCGACGCCTTGCACACAATCCTTTGGGGGTCACGTTCACCCGTGACCCTTATTTGTTCACAAAGAGGGAGAACACCATGATAAAGCGTTTGACTGGGCTGATCCTTTCCCTGATGCTGATCCTGTCCACGGCGTCCTTCGCCGGGGCGGAGGGCTTCCAGGCCTGCCACAAAGTGACCCTGACCAAGCAGGACACCACCCAGGACAACAAGAGCATCATCCGGGTATGGACGGCGGACACGGTGCTGGACAGCGTGGATGCGGAGCTGGCCGCCATTACCCAGGAATACGTGGACACCCTTGCCCCCACCCTGGCCAAGGCCGCCAACAAGACCAACAAGAATTCCCGGCTGGATGTGGGCATCCGCTACAGCCGCACGGGGCTTACCTGGCTCAGCTTTCTGGTGCAGGCACGGATCACCTACCACCGGGACCTCATCGGGCAGCAGATCACCAGCCGCACCTATGACATGACCACCGGGGAAGAGATTCACCTGACGGACATCTTCGATGAGGACAGCGAAGGCTGGCAGCTGCTGGAGGACGCCGTCCGCACCCAGGTCACCGCCTATTTCCCGGACGAGGAAGCGGACACGGCGGCGGTGGACGCCCTGTGCACCCGGGAGGCCATTGCGTCCACCCCCTTCACCCTCCATGGATTATCCCTGGTGCTGCACATTCCGGCGGACGTGCTGTACCCGGAGCATCACTCCCTGATGCAGGTGACGCTGATGTACCCGGACATCCGCCCCTACATGACGGAACGCGCCCAAACCGAGACGGACAACCTGACCTATTACAAGACCTGCGCCCTGACCTTTGACGACGGCCCCAGCCGCACCAACACCACCCTGGTGCTCAACAGCCTGATGGAGGTGGGGGAGCGTGCCACCTTCTTCGTCATCGGCAACCGGATCAAGGAATACGCCGACCTGGTTCAGCGGGAGCATGACGAGGGCAATGCCATCGGCAGCCACAACTGGACCCACGGGGACGTGCGAAAGTCTTCCGCATCCACCATGCGGGCCATGCCGAAGAAGTGCAACGCCGCCCTCATCGCCGCCATTGGCATCCCCACCCGGTACAATCGGGTGCCTTACGGCCTGTATCCCCAGATGATCAAGAGCAAGGTGGGCTGGCCCTTGATCCAGTGGAGCGTGGACACCTACGATTGGCGGGGACGCTCCTCCGCCACCGTGCTGAACAAGGTGAAAAAGGAGATCTCCGACGGGGACATCATCCTGTGCCACGATATTAAGGACAACACCCCGGAATCCGCCCGGCGGATCTGCCAGTATTTGCAGGAAGAGGGCTACATGCTGCTGACCATTGACGAGCTGTTTGCCAAGGACGGGGTCACCCTGGAGGCGGATACGGTGTACTACCGGTGCGTGGATGGGGATACCAGTAAAAAGTAAGGGTTTTCGACAAAGCGGCTTTGCCGCTTTGTCGAGTTTTGCACGCCTTCACTGGTCGCTGCGCTCCCGGCCGTTCAGTCGTGTAAGGAAGCAATCCTTCGGATTGCTGCGGCGTTCACCGCGCATGTCGCTGAACGCCGATGTTCACCAAGGGGGCTTTCCGATCGTTCCGCAACCTCAATCGTCGCGGCTTACAGCCGCTCGTTTCGGTTGATGCGTTCGCGGCTGCTTTATGCGCCACTGGCGCATAGCCGCTCACTTACCCTTGGAACCCTTCGGGTGCATCCCCTATAAAGGTTATGGGCACTGTTAGAAAAGAAATTTTTCTTTTGACGACTTCTTCATCCGAAGGGGCACCGAAGGAGTCCAGAGGGCGACCGGAAAGCCCTCTGGAAACACACAGAAAGAAACAGGAAACCCACAAAGTTGCTTGCCCGAAGGTTCCCCAAGGGCGACCGGAAAGCCCTTGGGAATAGGCTGACCATGCTTCATGCAGGTAATCCAGCCCCCTTGGAACCCTTCGGGTGCCCATCGTTTGGGGTTAACTGTTTCTAGTCTTTTGTGCTAGTCAAGGGGGCTTTCCGGTCGCCCCTTGGAACCCTTCGGAGCCCATCTGGTTGGGTAAACAGCTTCGTTTCGGGATTGTTTATTCCAAGGGGCTTTCCGATCGCCCCTTGGAACCCTTCGGCACCCTACTT
>CAVKHY010000099.1:0-400 GCA_963656345.1 bacterium
AACAGGGGCAGTGTGCGTGCCCCTGTTCGTTCCCGGAATGTTTCATGCCAAGCACCTCCTTATTTTTGCCTTTCACCTAATAGATGCATTTCAAAGTCAATCTGCAAATGGTTGCTGAAAATAATGTTTGACTTTCTGCTTCACAGATGATTGCATCATCCATGTCATCACAAACAGGTATGCTGTCGAAAATACGTTCATCCAACGTCAACCAAATGCTTTCCTTGCGTCGTTTTCTCAAGTACATCAGTGCTGTATTTTTCACGATCGACAAGATGTACGGTGTTTGCTTCTTCGGATCAATTTTTCGCAAGTAATCAACCTTCTCGATCATCTTTTCGCATGCTGCAGAAACGATGTCGCATGCAGTATGATGTTCTTTGACAACACTCAGTGCCAT
>CAVKHY010000099.1:410-7288 GCA_963656345.1 bacterium
GCTCACGATCACTTTCATTTCTGATCGTCATCATAAGTAGCATCCGTGTCCTCCTTTCCCTCAAGCGTTTGACGGAGCATTACATTTGGTTTATAGTACTCCATATAGTAGATGCACAACGAAGTTGTATTGCAAATTTTTTGAGAGTTTAGAATCCGCTTTCTTGTTTCTTATCGAATCAGTTTTTCATGCAGTGCTCAGTGTTCCATCCTCCGGTGCTTTCTTTCCTCCACGATTCTTCCGCCGTCCAGGTGCGTGAACGTATCGCAAAGTGCATCGAGATCCTCAGGGTAATGGCTGGTCAAAAGCATGGTCACGCCCTGGGATTTCAAGGACAGCAGCAGCTGCCGCACGTGAGCAACGCCGTCACGATCAAGGCCGTTGAAGGGTTCGTCAAGGATGAGCAGTTTCGGGTGCTCCATCAAAGCTTGCGCAAGGCCCAGGCGCTGCCGCATGCCAAGGGAATATTTTGACACTTTCTTATGCTGCTGATCAAGGAGTCCAACCTGCTCGAGGGCATCGTGAATCATACGTTCCTTTTCAGCACGGCTGTATTTGCGGATGTTCAGCAGAAGCATCAAATTTTCGTAGCCGCTGAAGCGCAGCAGAAACAGCGGTGTATCCAGCAGAAGTCCCATGTCCGGCGGAAAGGCGCATTCCTTGCCTAGCAGTTTCCCATCAATGCGGACAGTGCCGGAGGTTGGGCGGCTGTAACCGCAGATGCAGCGCAGAAGCACCGATTTACCACTGCCATTTCTGCCCACAATGCCGTGAATCTGCCCGGAGGCGAATGTGCAGCTGACATCCTCCAGCGCCGTCTGCGTCCGATATTCTTTGGTCAGATGATTGACGATCATTTTCATATGCACACTTCCTTACTCATTGATGCGGTCAAAAGGCGATGTCAAGCAGCAGGCAAATGCCTATTCCGCCAATGGCAATTCCCGGCATCACGCCCACGCTTCCTTCAACGGACAAGCGCCGTGCCATGCCAAAGTGAATCGGATTGTACAAACTTGTTTTGTCGATATTGGAGCAAGTGAATGCGCCCAGCAATGACGGCAACAGAAGTGCGCCGTAGTACCAGGTCATCTTCCGTGTGATGAGGAACACCACCGATGCCACCAGCACAATCAGTGCAGCATAAAGCATGAACAGAATCGGTGCAAGGCAAGGCTGCACCATAGTTTGCACAGAAAATCCATCAACATCCTCAACCCAGACAGTCCATCCAGCATGCCCGGTGCAAGCGGCCAAGAGCAACACACAAATAACCTGCACAGCCGCTGTGAGAAGCGTTGTCAGCAAAATGCGCCCCATGATTGCCGTATACCACCGCAGCGGATGGCGATAGCGATAACCTGCCATCATCTGAAGGAAAGAGACATTTTGTGAAAGCACGACACAGGCCGCAAGGCCTGACGGAATGTACACCATCATCCATGAAATAATTTCGTGCACATCCGTTTCTTCCGACCACACACAGCCGCCGAAGGCGTTCAGCATCGCATCTCCCAGCGTGTTTGTCGACTGAAGATTTGCAATTTCTCCCCATGCGAACAGCACAGAAAAGAGGAATATCAGCGAAATCAGCGACAGCGGCAGCGCAACAAGCACCTTCACCCACCGGGAAAATCGTTTGATCATGCTCACGCCTCCTTCATACGCCTGACAAACCATCCGGCGCAGCAAGCAGCCGCAATGGCAGACACAGCAAGCCACACAAACAGCCTGAATACAATCTGCCAAACCGAGCCTGTGAAATAGGTTGACGGTGCTTGAAGCACCATGGGGCTCCACTCGCTATGGTGAAGGATGCGGCTGAAGCACCATGAAGCCATGTAATGCAGCAAGAACGTACCACCGATCACTAACCCTGTATTGTTTGTAAAGCACGCAATGGAAAAGCCGAACAAGCTCCAAACCGCTGCGCTCACGCAAAGGCAAAGCAAACTGAACATCAGAAAAGGCAAACCCTCGTACTGATTCACCCACCTATCAAAGGTGTATCCTGACAATTCTCGCCACGAAGTGACGATGTTCTCATGCCATGGGCAGGCGAATCCAGCAAACACCGCATACACAAGAAAGCCCAGCGCCGCCGCCAGCACTGCTCCGCAAACAGACAGCAGCATCCGGCGGCACATATAACCCCACATGCCGGTTCGATGAAGCAGCATCAGATGATGACGGCGTTTCTTCTCTTCAGCAAGAAACGTCGCTGCCGGAAAAACCGCAATAAATGGCAGCAGCAACTTTGCCAAACCATATTGCAGCGGCATCAGCATGAAATAAAGAAAGTCGCCGGACGCAAAATAGCCCAGCGGCTCCTCCCAGAAAACATGCGTATCCATGTGCGGATACAACATGGAGAACACACCCAAAAATATAGCGAACCAGAAACCAGGATTCTTCCAAACTCGAACCATTTCGCCCATGATCGTCCTCCGATCAAACGACCGCTTCGCCTGTCATTGCATCCACCACGTAGGTCATGCGGACGCTCTCCGGCAAATAGTGATGAATTTCAGCAGGCGTCAGCTCATCAGCATTTTCAAGGTTCACCGTCAGCACAAAATTGACCTGCCAGCCCGGGCGAAGGATACCATTGCTGGCATAGTAGCACGCTTGTATGCTGTCGGTGCTGAGAGTGAAGGACGGCTGATAGGCATCGAAGAAGCCTGCATAATCAAACCCGGCCGTGTTCTGCGTTGCCAAGCTGTCAAGGGCCGGCTGCCAGGTATTCATCGCCTTCTGCATCGCCGTGTCAACGGCAGTTTTCCATTCAACCAAGGAAGATTGAATCTTGCGCTCCTTGGTCATTTCATACGAACAACCAATTTCGATGTATACAATCTTCTCCTGCTGAATCACTGCCAGTGCGAACATCGGCACATCCGAGTCATTATAGTTGCCGAACATCTGCGGCAGAATGGGATAGCCGTTCACTTCAGCGGCAAGCACCACCAGCACATCATCCTGGGTGAAAATCGAAGTGCCGTTCCCACTGTGCAGCCAACTTTCATAGGTCGTCCAATCCGGCAGAGACCCTATGGCGCTTTCATTTGCCTCCTGAAAGACTGTGCTTAACTTTGCACACAAATACGGATTTTCATAGCAGGGAAACCCTGCCGAATTGAGTCCTTCGGCCAACTGGGCTGTCAGCGTCTGCTCGGTTCCGGTCAGCGTATCATTCTTCGAAACAAACGTAGGTGCAGAAATGGAAACATCCGTCTTCGAGTAAAGATGCGCACTGTTGTCAACATTCGCCGTAAGCGTCAGCGGACTTTGCAAAGCGGATGACAGCGAATCCTGCAGCGTCTGCGCCTTCTTCGTCTGCTGCTGATACTGATATTGATAGATCTCACCGCTGAACCCTGCCGGTTCTTCCAGATTGCACGTGGTCGTCCAACGACCGCTTTCGTTGGTGAAAGCATAAGCGTCAGCGAGGGCAATACATTGGGGCGAAAGCAGCAAACCCATGCAAAGACTGAAGATGAGTATTTTGGTTGTAACATTCTTCATAGCAAACCCTCCTTCAAAATCACAGCCTATCATCAATGCATACCGCTACTGCGGTATTTTTTCTTTGACTTCTATCCCCATCCTCATTATAATGAGGATGGGGACGGGAAGTCAATTTACAGTTTTGCTCGTAAATGTACAAGGATGTACAAGTTACGGTAAAATTGTTCATATTTTTCTTGAAGGAGGAAAAAAGTTTTGGAAAAAAAGAACCGTAGCGTGGAGCGCACATGTGAGATGTTGCGTAGATCCTATGCAAAACTGTTGATAGAAAAGGAAGAGAGTAAAATTACCGTAGCAAATGTAGTTGAGCTTGCAGGACTAAGCAGAGGAGCATTCTATTTGCATTACGATGATATCAATGCTCTTAAGACAAATGTGAAAGCCACTTTTGAAGACAGATTCAACAGATGTGTCGATGAATCAAGTATCAATACGGTTGAAGTTACTCCTGCGGATATACTGAAGGGGTTCGAGCAATTTTTTTCAGAATCAGAGGATATGTGCAAGTGGGTGTTAAAAACATCGCACTACGCTGATTTTCTCGAAAGAATGAAGAAGATTTTCATCAAGAGCATATACTTGTCGTTAGAACGGAATGAAATACAATGTACGGCAGAAGCAGCTATGCTTCCTTATTGGCTAGCCGCCAGTATGGGTGAATTGTATACAAGATATTTAGCAGGAGACATTGCCTGCACCCTGCAGCAAATCAATAGAAAACTGCTCTGCCTTTATGACGCCGAAATAGAAAAATGAGCTGTCTGACTTCTCGATGAAATCAGACAGCTCGCTTTTTGATGATATGATGACCATCCGTCCTGAAGAGGATGTTCCAGCAAGGGCAGCGATACCGCCGCTTTTCAATGCTGACCGCACGCAAGGCAGCAAGGGGCATCACTCCGATGCTTGTTCCATCAGCACCATCTGCACCCGATCATTCAGAGCAAGAAGGAACTCTCGTGCCGTGATCTTGCCTGCTGAGAGCTGGGCATTGTACTGCGCATACTGCTCACTGACGGCATCCAATGGGTCATCCGTCAGAAACCGCATACGGGACGTAAGGCCTTGATAGGTCTGCACTTCTGCCTCCGTAACAACCCAGCGGTTTTGCTCAAGGATGTCCAGTTCCGCATGCAAGGTATTCAACTTTCTCTGAGCGGAATCATCCGAAGCATTGATTCCGTTCAGCTGCGCAATTTCGTCAAGCAATTTGTCTTTCTCTTCCGTGTAGCCTGCCCATTCAATCGCCTGATTGGATGATGTCAGCAGAAGCACCCGGGTTCCATCATCCCAGGCATTGCAAAGGCTTTCCGCCAGCAGCAGCGCATCGGCCATGTGCTCCGAATAGGGATTGACGACCATGTAGGTCATTTCAAGATAGGCGTTGCTGATTACCGGTTCAAAGCCGTCTTTCACGGAAAGCAGCAAAGGTGAATACCGGGCACTGTGAGGCAGATCCAGTGTGTTGAAGGCATACAATTCAGCGGATCCGGATGTGGAATTGGTTGTATACAAGTTATAAACCAACCAATATTTCTCGACCAATTGTACAAGATCATCATCATCAAAAGATAACGGCTTGGATGCCATCATGCATTCAATCTCGTATTGTTTCAAAATGGCCGTCAGCGTAAAACCGTTGGAAAAAGGGTCAAAGGACACTTCCGGATATTCCTGAGCATAGTCCGTAAACCAGGTTTCCGCTAAATTCAGCAATTCCATGGCAGTTGCAGGCACCGTGAAACCGAACCGGTTGAAGAATTCTTCATCATACGCAGGAACGGCCATGTAGATTTCGGTCGGAATTGCGATAATGTGGCCGTTCGCCAAAAAGAGCTCCTGAAACGCCGGATACATGTCCTTCGCAAGCTGCCCAATGCCGGAAGATGCAGACAAATCTGCTGCCATTCCTTTGTTGGCAATGGAGGAAAGCGCGGAAAGGTCGGACATCACATACACATCGGTAGATGCACTGTGGGTTGCCATGTCTTGAACAAACTGCTCTTCAGCAGACAATTCCCCATTTCCGACAAACTTCAGGTTGATTTCCGGATGCTCCGATAAAAAAGTCCTGTAATCATCGCTGCGGCCTGTAGGTTGATAAACGGTCAACTGACGAGATTGTGCTTCATCACCGATTGTACGGATGGACAAGGAATTATCCACAATGACCGCAATGGTATCTTTCCCCAGCATGGCACTGTCGGCTACATCCCCCGATGCAATGGAAGCAACCACTGTAAGTACGGCACGGGCTTCGTCCAGCTGATACACATTTCCCTTTGCGATGGCGAAAACGGTACCGTCCGCATCACTGCACAGGTTCGTAATGGACACATCACCGCTGAGCTGCGCCACAGCAGAGACGTCGCCGGATGTCAGGTCAACCACGCCGATGGTATAACTGATGCCATCGGCACCGCCTGATTTTGCAGCATAAACGATGGCATTCTGCCCGTAGGCTGCCATGCAGAAAGCATTTTTCAGGTTGACGGTTCGCTGTTGTTTGGTTGCACGGTTGATCATTTGAAGGTACGTGTTGGAGCCCTCTTTCGTCAGGAAACAGGCTTCGTCAGACGTTAGCACGCTTTCCAAAATAAAGGCGTCTTCTGTTTCTTCAGATAATTGCGCACTGGTTACATCCAACGTATCACCATTCAAAATGCGCCACACCGTACAATCATCATAACGAATGCCGTACAATCCATCCCTTGTTGCACAAAGCCTGTCCACGCCATGTGCATCGGCATAGTTTCCGTTGACTTCATCGGTTACAAGTGATGTTGTCCCGCTGCCCGCATCGTATGTCAAAATGCCGCTGTATGTCAGCAGATAAAGATGTTCATCATATGCGGCTATGCTCAGAACGGGATCATCCTCGTCAAAGAAAATTGTTTGATTGGCTGCATTGGCGCATGGGGCACCCAACATCAGTGCAATGATCATGAGAAGCAGAAAGGCTTTTTTCATGGCTGCTCACCTTGTGCAATGCTCGCCACAGCCTCCTCCGTCCGAATCATGAAATCCAGGTAATGGTACTGCACAGGAATGTAATCCATCATTGGCGGTTCCACCAACTTCCCGGTTTTTGCTGAAATGACAACGCCGATTTTGCATGGAGCCTGTTGGTTAATCTCAGCAAAATAAGCTGCAAGTTTCTTTTCATATCGTTTCATGGCTGCGTCCGTACTGTATGCATCCTCAAAATAGGAATGGTCTTCAAAATAAAAAAAATACACAGGTTCATCGTTCAGCACATAGTACGCAGAAATGGTCAACCGAAACAGTTCTTCCGCATCTGCCGTCCAGTTTTTATATGCCGCCAGTTCCGTCCAGGCAGCAGTATAAGC
>CAVKHY010000099.1:7298-8571 GCA_963656345.1 bacterium
GTATAAGCTGTGTCATAATCTATCACATCATCCGGCGGCGTTGTAATACCCATGGCCAAAATGGCACGATATGGTTCCCAGATCATTTCCATGGTCTCTTCGTCCGCTGACGCAAGCTTTTCATTCCAGTCTGCACACACATCCGCCAGAAGCAGATAGCAATCACGCCTGTTGAAGCAGTTCTTCAAATCTCGCTGAACCTGTGCTCCGACATCAATTTTTTCCGGCCCGGTGAAACTAATTTTATTGCCGCTTGCGTCCATTTCGCCTACCAGCAGCCCATCTTCATCTGCCGGATGATTGATAATTTTCACGCTGAATGCATACTGGCCTTTTCCATAGACCAGCGTAACCTTTTCAAGCTGGTCACGAGTGTATCCTGTTTCCTTTTCGATGAGTGCGAAGGCAAGATCCCATCCCTGGGTGTCATCAGCAAGAGCGAAAGACATGGCAAACGTAAAGGTGAGCACAACCACCAGAACAATTCGTACTTGACGTAACATATCATAACCTCCATTCAACGCACATTGTGATGCATGGCATCACCAGCTTTGCGTGTCTTCTTTCTCTCAAGCTGCCGGATCTCTACAATGTAGATACATTGTCATCCCCCCTTCGAGCATTAGCAGTACATACTACCAATGTAGCCTTATTCTCGCTTGACTTCTATCCTCATACTTATTATAATATGCGTGTGGACGGAAAGTCAATTTACAGTTTTCCCTGTAAGTGCACAAGAATGCGCAGATGATAGCAAAAGTGTCCTAATTTTGCACAGAGGAGGGAAGTTTTTTGAAGAAAGAGAACCGCAGCGTAGACCGAACATGTACGATGCTACGCAGAGCGTTTGCCCAACTACTCCTAGAAAAAGACGCAAAAAAGATCACGGTGGTAGATGTAACCGACCGTGCTGGTCTAAGCAGGAATACCTTTTATTTGCACTATGAAGACATCAATGCTCTTAAAAAAAAATATAAAAGTCATTTTTGAAGACAAATTCAACAGATGTGTCGACGAAACAAGCATGGATATGCTCAAGGTCACTCCTGAAGATATACTGAAAAGATTCGAGCAATTCTTCTCGGAATCAGAGGATATGTGCAAGTGGCTGTCAGAAACCCCACACTACGCTGATTTTCTCGAAAGAATGAAGATGATTTTTTTCAAGAGCATATGCTTGTCGTTGGAACGGGATGAAGTACAATGTACAGCAGAAGTAGCTATGCTTCCTTATTGGCTAGCCGCCAGTATGGGTGAATTGTATACAAGATAT
>CAVKHY010000100.1:0-8526 GCA_963656345.1 bacterium
AACCTGTACTATGCAGGTGAGTCTGCTATCGCAGGCGGCAACGGTTACTACTATGCCGGCGGCGATTCCTACAACGAGAATGCAGGCAAGTATACCATGGCTGACCTGACTGTTGGCGACGACGGCCAGTATGTCACCGCTGAAGGCTACAAGATGTACCTGGCTGTGGGTTATGCCCTGAGCACCCAGCTGGGTGGCAACAGCCTGAAGGACTATGTTGAAGCTTACGGTGATGCTTACTTCGGCATGGATACCTGGGAAGAACTGGTTGCCCTGTGCGATGACAACGGTCTGGTTCCGCTGACCGATGCGAACTACGCCCTGTTCGCACCTGTGACCACCGGCAACGAAGCTTGGGGTGAGACCGAAGACGATCTGCCCATGTACTTCGTGTACACCATCGCCATGCCTGAAGTGGGCTTCGACACGGTTGGCCTGTACAAGGTGGACGATTACACCATCGTTTACGTCATGCAGACCCAGATCGACTACTACTACGCACTGTCCTCCTTCACCTCCACCTGGCTGGTGTACGAGGATCTGTACGAAGCAGGCAAGGACACCACCGGCACCCTGGTGACCACCAACTACGGCACCAGCCTCGAAACCACCATGTCCTATGGCCCGTACAAGCTGGAATCCTTCCAGGAAGAAAAGCAGATGGTTTTCGTGCAGAACGAGAACTGGTACGGCTGGGAGCAGGGCGAAGACGGTACCCTGGTTTCCTACACCCCCTATGAGGTGAACGGCGAACAGGTACAGCGCTATCGCACCACCAAGGTCATCATCAACGTGATGACGGACGATGCGGCCAAGCAGGCCTTCCTGAAGGGCGAGCTGGACGGCTGGTCTCCTTCCGCTGACGAACTGCCGAACTACGCCGCTTCCGAGCAGCTGTACAAGGCACTGGAAACCTACTCCATGTCTTTCTTCTTCAACACCGGTCTGGAGAACCTGAAGACCATGGACGCTTCCAAGGGCAACACCAACTCCGTTGTGCTGAGCAACGTGAACTTCCGCAAGGCCTTCAGCCTGAGCATTGACCGCAGCGAGTGGGTGACCGCTACCGCCGGCTATGCTCCTACCTTCGGCCTGCTGAACACCCTGTACTACTACGATTTCTACAACGATCCTAACTCCATGTATCGCTCTTCTGAGCCTGCCATGAAGGCTATCTGCGAGCTGTACGGCGTGGAATACGGCGAGGGTACCCCCTACGCTACCTTGGCTGATGCTTACAAGTCCATCAATGGCTACAACCTGACCGAGGCTCAGGCTCTGATGGCTACCGCCTGCCAGGAACTGGTGGCTGATGGCCTGTACACCGCAGGTGATCCCATCACCATCCGCGTGGCTTACAAGAAGGGCGCTCTGGATTCTTCCGACAACAAGCAGCTGGAGCTGATGAACAAGTACATCAACGCTGCTGCTGAAGGTTCCGGCTTCGGCACCATCACCTTGGAAGGTCTGGGCAACATCAATAACCGTTACGACGACGTGGCCAACGGCGAATATGCCATCGGCTATGGCGCATGGGGCGGCGCTGCTCTGTATCCCTTCCGTAACTTCCAGGTATACTGCGACAACGAGCAGTACAGCATCAACGAAGCTGGCTGCTGGGATCCTTCCACTGAACAGCTGACCCTGACCGTTGACGGTGAGGAAGTCACCATGTCTTGGCGCGATTGGTCTCGTTCCATGGTTGGTACCGGTGCTTATGCAAATGCAAGCCTGAAGACCAAGCTGCAGATCACTGCTGACATGGAAGAACGGTACCTGCAGAAGTACTATCGTATTCCTCTGGCAAGCTCCACCTCTTGCAGCCTGCTGTCCTACAAGTGCAGCTACATCACTCCTGACTACAACCTGGCCTATGGTTGGGGCGGCATGGAACTGATGCAGTACAACTATACCGACGCTGAGTGGGCAGAGTATGTTGCCAGCCAGAATGGCGTGCTGAGCTACGAATAAGCTTAAGCAATCCATAAGGTAAGGTTGTTCTATCTGTAATCCGAACGGCAGGGGGAGTCGTTGGCTCCCCCTGCTTTCGGTTAGAAATCAGTTCACCCGCTGCTCAGTTTCGGATGCGCCGATCCGGCGTTTTCCGGAAAATTCGGGCGGATCATTCGCCCGGTATTTCCTCAAACATTTTCAGAATCCGCCGGATTCCCAAAGGAGTGAGTATCGGTGACAAAGTACGTATTCAAGCGACTGGGCTTGATGTTGGTAACCTTCATCATCATCACGATGATTACCTTCCTGCTCATTCGTGTTCTGCCAAGAGAAATGCCCACCGACAAGGTGCAGAGCGCTGCCATTGCGGAGCGCTGGGAAGCACTGGGCTACAATGAACCTCTGATGACCCAGTTCTTTATTTATGTAAAGAACATCGTGACCAAGTGGGACTTTGGTACATCGTGGTACGTGTCCTACCGTACGCCTGCTGCGAAGGTACTGGGAGATCGGCTTTTGCCGACGGTTCTCATCAACTTTTACTCCATGATTGTGTCCGTTCCCATTGGTATCCTTTTCGGCATCTATGCCGCTATCCGGAAAAATAAATGGGACGATTCCTTGATCAGCACGCTGGTCATGGTATTCATTTCTGTGCCGAGTTACGTGTACGCATTCTTGGTGCAGTATTTCTTGTATTTCAAGCTGGGCTGGCTTCCCTTGACTATGTACTCTCTTGCGGATGCCGGCGGCAGTTATTTTACGGGCAAAATGTTTGTCAGTATGATTCCTGCCATCATCGCTTTGTCTTTCGGCTCCATTGCAGGCTACACCCGCTTTGTCCGTGCCGAATTGACGGAAGCACTTACCTCTGAATATATGCTGCTTGCCCGTGCAAAGGGTTTGACCCGTGCACAGGCCACGGCTCGCCATGCGCTGAAAAATGCTTTTGTGCCCATCCTGCCATCCATTCTTTCCGAGTTTGTTGGTTTGCTGGGCGGCTCCATGATCATCGAGCAGATTTTCGCCGTGCCGGGCGTCGGACAGCTCTATATAAAGTCTCTGAACCTGCTTGACTACGACGTGTTCATGATGGACTGCGTGTTCTACACCTTCATCGGTCTGCTGGCCGGCATCGTCATGGACCTGAGCTACGGATTTATTGATCCTCGAATCAGAATGGGGGAGAAGTAATGCCGGACAAGAATATGAAGGCCATTCCGCCGGAGAAGTTTACATTTGTAAACATTAACGAGCGCCTGACCGATACCAAGTTCGATGATAAGCCCATCGGCTACATGAAGGATGCATGGATTCGTTTCCGCAAGAACAAGGCGTCCGTCGCTGCTGCGGTCATCATCCTTCTCATTTGTCTCTTCTCCATCACGGCACCTCTTTTCACGGATCACGCCAATAACTTCATGGACGTTGTGTACGCTAAGAAGGGCCCCCGCATTACTGCCCTGTACGGTCTCGGTATTGACGGCGGCGTAACCGGCAACTACTCCGAGGTCGGTCTGATTAAGGCCATGGCCATCGGCGCCGGTGCGGAAAACTGGGACGGGCATGACGTGACCATGGCGGAAGCGATGGAAAGCGACTATCAGCCCATCATCAGGCTGGGTGACACCTTTACTCAGATCGATGCCACGAAAAAGGTAAAGACCTACTATAGTGCCCGTACGGATGCTTACTTGAATGTGGGCTTCCAGTACAAGAGCATCAAGCAGTCCGAACTGGCCAATATTCAGGCCTACGAAGAGAAAACCGGGCTGCACATCCTCTATCCTCTGATTGAGGATAACGAGTACAATGTGGACTCCACCGACGCCAATAACTGGTACAAGACCAAGAAGAACACTCCTGTGGTCACCACCAGCGGCAAGGCTGTGAAAATGTCCTACTCCGAGGATCTGGTGCTGGAGGACAATTACAAGCGTGACAGTGAAGGCAATCTGGTGTATTACGAGTACACCGGCGGCGGCACCTTCGAGACTGCACAGCTGAAGGTACGTGTCCTCTACTACAATTACTATCAGTATGTGAACGGCAGCGAGCCCAACTATATCTTCGGCACGGACAGCCAGGGCTACGACCTGATGCTTCGCCTTGCCGGCGGTCTTCGACTGAGCCTGCTGCTGGCCGTAAGCGTGTCCATTATCAACTTCATCATTGGTGCCATCTATGGTGCTATCGAAGGCTTCTACGGTGGCACGGTGGACTTGATCATGGAGCGTATTACCGACATTCTGGGCAACGTGCCATTCATCATTGTGGCGACCCTGTTCCAGATGCATTTGTCCGCACAGCTGGGCGCCATTCCTTGCCTGATCTTTGCTTACGTGCTGAACGGGTGGATCGGCATCGCTTACCGTGTGCGTACTCAGTTCTATCGCTTTAAGAAGCAGGAATTTGTGCTTGCGGCCAAGACCTTGGGTGCAAAGGACAGACGGCTGATTTGGAAGCATGTGTTCCCCAATTCCCTGGGTACGATCGTGACCAGCACGGCATTGATTATTCCGGGTGTGATCTTTAATGAGAGCATGTTGAGCTACTTGGGCATTGTGAAGCTTGGATCTTCCAGCGTTACTTCTCTGGGTACGCTGCTGTCTGACGCCAGCGCCATTTGGACCAACTTCCCGCACTTGATGATTCTGCCCGCAGTGTTCATCTCGCTTCTGGAGATTTCGTTTAACCTGTTTGGTAACGGCCTTCGGGATGCATTCAATCCCTCGCTGCGTAATGTGGAGGATTAAAGCATGGATAATATTCTTGAAGTAAAAAACTTGAAGGTCTCGTTCCGTACGCAGGCAGGCACGCTGAAGGCTGTCCGTGATATCTCCTTCAACCTGGAACGGGGCAAAACTCTTGCCATTGTTGGAGAATCTGGTTCCGGCAAGTCTGTTACCGCCAAGGCCATGCTGGGCATCCTGGCCGGCAACACCATCATTGAAGGCGGCGAAATTCTTTACGATGGCCAGGATCTGCTGAAGATCAGCGAGGATGATTTCCATCACATTCGCGGCGATAAAATCGCTATGATCTTCCAGGATCCCCTTTCCTCCCTGAATCCCATTGTGAAGATCGGCAAGCAGATCACGGAAGCTACGCTGCTGAAGAACAAGTCCAACCGGCGGGAAGCTAAGGCGGAACTGAAGCGGCTGATGAATGCGTTGAAGAGCAGTGTGATTGCCTCCGGCAAGTATGACACTGCCAAGGTCAACGAAATGTTTGCCACCTTCCACAAGTTCTGCATGGAAAGTAATCGGTTGGAGAATGAATTCAACATTGCTTTCACCAGCACGGTAGATCTGCGCGCGGATGCGGAGGATACCGTTTTCAAGCTGGGGAAGGAACAAAAGCTGGATGTCAAGGCACTGCTGCGTGAATACGAAAGCAAGCTGAAGCGCATCAATAAGAGCATCCTGACCCGTGACTTCCATAAGGAAATTGATGCGCTGCTGACCCAGCTTCATGCTGCTGAAAAAAGCTACCAGGACACGAAAGAAGGCAAGGAAGCTGTTTCTAAGGTGCTGGAAAAGCTGGAAGAGCTGATGCGCCGGGTGGAAAACCAGACGAAACCTGACTTCTTCTCCTGGGGCTACTATAAACTGTATGACCAGAATGCCGATATGAATCAGGAAGTGGAAACCCTGAACGACGTGTCCAGCAAATACCTGAAGGAAAACTTCATGGATCAATTTGTGGAGATGGCACAGAGCGGCGTGGCTTATTCCTACAATACAGCTCGGAAGAACAAGGAAGCACTGCTGCCTAAGTTGGAAGAAGCACGGAAGTTCTTTGCGGTGGATTTTGATAAGGCTGCTGCCAAGAAGCTGTGCGGCGAGCTGTCCGATGCGGTGGACGCTTCCATTGATCATCTGGAGTACCTGAAGGACAGTGCAGCCTACACCTTCCGTTCTGCCCTGACCAGCGCCATCAATCGTTATTTCTACTTCCTGACCAACAATCCCAAGGAAGAAGCGCGGTTTGAGCGTCAGTCCAAGAAGCGGGAAGCTATGATCGCCCGGGGCAAGAACGTAACCTGGAAAGTTGTTCCCAAGGTGGTGTATGCGCCGGAAGAATTGCGTGGGAACATTCTCACCATCATTGACCGGCTTGACCAGCGCTATCGGGAAGTGCTGACACAGGAGGCCGATATTGCCGGCCGCACGGATAAGCTGATTGCTCATTTCAAGGAAGAGGGTTCTCTGGCCGTTCACCGCATTACCAAAACCATGGCCAAGGAAATGGCTGTGAAGCTGATGGAAGAGGTAGGCATTCATGAACCTCGCCTGCGGTATAATCAGTATCCGTTCGAATTCTCCGGCGGCATGCGGCAGAGAATCGTAATTGCCATTGCCCTTGCGGCCAACCCGGATATTCTGATCTGCGATGAGCCCACCACGGCACTGGATGTGACCATTCAGGCTCAGATTCTTGAGCTGATCAACAAGCTGAAGAAGGAACGGAATCTGTCCATCGTCTTCATTACCCATGACTTGGGCGTGGTGGCCAACATGGCAGATAACATCGCTGTCATGTATGCAGGCAAGATTGTGGAGTATGGCACGGCTGAGGATATTTTCTACGATCCTCGCCATCCCTATACTTGGGCACTGCTCTCCTCCATGCCTGACCTGGACACCAAGGAGAAGCTGGATGCCATTCCTGGCACGCCGCCGAACATGATCTATCCTCCCCAGGGTGATGCCTTTGCTGCCCGGAATAAGTATGCCATGCAGATTGACTTTGAGGAGTGCCCGCCTTTCTTCAGAATTTCCGACACCCATCAGGCGGCAACCTGGCTGCTTCACCCCGATGCACCGAAGGTGGAAGTGCCCAAGACGATTACCGAGCGCATCGCGCGCATGAATGCAAAGCGGACGGGAGGTGCAAGCCATGCCTAATCGCAATGATGAACCCTTGCTGCGGGTCGAACACCTTTGCCAGTACTTTGGCTCCACCAAGGCCGTGGATGACGTCAGCTTTGATATCAAGAAGGGCGAAGTGTTCGGCTTGGTAGGCGAGTCCGGCTGCGGCAAAACGACGACCGGACGTTCCATCATCAAGATTTACGACATCACCTCCGGCAATATTTATTTCGAAGGTCAGCGCATTGGAGCCGGCACCCTTTCCTACCGCAACGCTATGGAAGAGGCCAAGAAAAACACCAAAGCGGAGATTGCGGCACTTCAGGCGGATTCTGCTGCCAACGCCGGTCACAAGGCTGCCAACGACGCAAAGATTGCGGAAGCAAAGAAGAAGCTGGCTGCCTGCTTGGCAGAAAACAAGAAAGCCATTGCAGCGGCTAAGTATGACCAGAAACATTCCGACAAGGAATATGCGGCCAAGCTGGCTGCCAAGGTAACGGCGGAGTACGAGGAGAAGCTGAAGCATGTCTCCGGTGAAGAGGCAGACAAGCTTCGCAAGAAGTACAAGCACGACCTGAATGTGGCCAAGCACACCAAACTCATTACCCAGATTCAGATGATTTTCCAGGATCCTGTGGCTTCCCTTGATCCCCGCATGACCGTGAAGGAAATCATTGCGGAAGGTCTTGTGATTCAGGGCGTGAAGGATCAGGAATATATCGATAACAAGGTATATGAGATGCTGGAACTGGTAGGCCTTGTGCGGGAACATGCGGGACGGTATCCCCATGAATTCTCCGGCGGCCAGCGTCAGCGCATCGGCATTGCCCGTGCCATTGTGATGAATCCGGAATTGCTCATTGCCGATGAGCCTGTATCTGCCTTGGACGTGTCCATTCAGGCGCAGGTGATTAATCTGCTGAACGAGCTGCGTGAGCGGCTGGGGCTGACCATTCTGTTCATTGCTCATGACCTTTCCGTTGTGAAGTATTTCTCCAACCGGATCGGCGTTATGTACTATGGCAAAATGGTGGAGTTGGCGGAAACGGACGAGCTGTTCGCTCATCCTATGCACCCCTATACCCGGTCCCTGCTTTCCGCTATTCCTTTACCTGACCCGTACAGCGAGCGGGAGCGGACGAGAATCATCTACAATGCCCTCAAGGATCACGATTACAGCGTGGAGAAGCCCACCCTTCGGGAGGTCTGCCCCGGACACTTTGTCTACTGCAGCGATTCTGAGGAGCGTAAGTACAAAGAGGAGTTCGGACTTTGAACGAGGACAGAAGAAGCACCGTCATCAAAACCATCACAGGCTATGCGGTCAGTCTTTGCATGGGCATCGGACTGCTGCTGATCATTCTCCGCAATTACGGCTATACGGATGCGGAAACGGAGGCGGAGAAGTATCGCATCCTGTGCGATGCGTTCACCATCCCAGGGTTTACCCTGATGCTGTGCGCTGGCCTTGTGGCTGTGTACAATCGGGGGGCTTTCACTGGCGTGACCTACGGTCTGCGCCGTACGAGGGACATTCTGCTGCCTTTTTTGCACACGGAGTATATTAAGTACGGAGAGTACAAGCAGCGGAAGGAAAAGAAAAAGATTAAGCATTATTCTTTCCTGTTCTTTTCGGGATTACTGTTGGCACTGCCTGCGGTGTATTTCATGATTCGCTTCTATCTGCTGCGCGGATAAA
>CAVKHY010000101.1:0-8085 GCA_963656345.1 bacterium
GTGTATCACGTGAGGATTATGAAGATGCAAAGCAAATCCTTGAATGGCATGACAATACATTGGGTGTGGCAGGCAGTCATTCGGGGAACCGTATGAATGAAGTGCGTTGCCATACACGGTGGGCAACGGCGATTCTACACCGGGCTCAGGCATTTGGCATCGAAGAGGAGAAATAACATGCGGGTATGGTTCAATCACTGGTTCAGCACAGCGTATCATTTAATCAACCTTATGCGACAAGGTTATGGTGAAGCGATAACAGTTGTTGGTTCAGGAAGCAATGCCAAGGCTGTCTACCGGCAAGCGTGTGATGAATGGTATCCGGAACAAGAACTCTCCGATGAGGAGTACGTGGCCTTCTGCATCAATTTCTGCCAGGAACATGGTATTGATGTCTTTGTTCCAAGAAGAGGCATGGTGGCTATTGCCAAGCATGCTACGTCTTTTGAACAACTAGGGACGAAACTCTTGCTGGAGAAGGACGGTTCCATGGTCGCTCTGCTGGATGATAAAATACAAACGTATCGTTTCTTCGCGGGGAAAATGCCGGAAGTGATTCCGAACTATCGCATCATTCATAGCATAGCAGAATTCAATCAGGCTTGCTCTGCATTACAGGTAGAGGGGACACGCCTTTGCTATAAGCTGACAGTTGATGAAGGAGCAAAAAGTTTCCGCGTTTTGGATGATTCTATCGAAGACATAGGTGCAATATATGCGAAGCCTGGCACCAAAGTGACCTATCATGCGGCGCACGAGATTCTGTCGCACTATGATTTTCAGATTCCGATGATGGTTATGCCTTACCTACCCGGTGCCGATGTCAGCGTAGATTGTATGGAGACAAATCAAGGACGATTAATGATTCCTCGGTTTAAAGTGGGGCGGTTTTCGGAGGTAAAGCCGGATCCTGAAATTATTCGGATCTGCCAAGAGATCATGAATATTCTCCATTTCGACATGCCGGCAAATATTCAATTCAAGATGAGCGGAAGCAAACCGTATCTGCTAGAGATTAATCCAAGAATGTCTGGTGGGCTGCAATTGTCCTGCCTTGCAACAGGAATCAACGTGCCTGCGATCGCTCTTCGTAAATGCATGGGGCTCGATACGGAATGGCAGTATCCTGAACCGTGGAATACACGAGGGGTTGTCAATCTGGAAACCCCGATGATTGTTTCTTGAGGAGAAAAACAAGTGGAAAGCTATCGTGTTGATCAATTACTCAAACTAGCAAAACGACATCACAATACCAAGCGAACTTATTTACTTGTAGATCCCCTGCAGGGTAAACATATGCCTGTATCACCCACTGCCTCACTCACCATGATGCGTACGCTGGGCTGCGGTCTTGCAGAGGCAGCATCGAATATCGATTTGGTCATAGGCTTCGCAGAAACGGCAACGGCCATTGGCGCCGTTGTGGCGTCTGCATTCTCTGCCGAATGCCGATATATTCATACCACGCGGGAAAAAGCAGCAGTAACTGGTCAGATGATTGATTTTCAAGAAGAGCACAGTCATGCAACAGAGCAGCTTCTTTGCACGGAACAGCTGGGCGCATGGATTCAGAATGCTCATGCCATAGCATTTGTTGACGATGAATTATCTACCGGAAAAACGCTGCTCAATATGATTGAAAAACTACGAGCACAGTTTCCTGAAATCAATGGTAAAGAAATATGGGCCGTTTCCATTGTGAATCGTCTGACTGATGAACGGCTCGATTTGCTTGCAAGTCATGGTATCCGTTGCTATGCGTTGTTGAAACTACCCATGAGTGATTTGACGGAACAGGTGGCGAGGTATTCGATTTCTGAGGCTGAAAAACCAATCGCAGTAGCAAGCGGAAGGGTTCCGATTGCCCTTACACCCTGTACCGGGGATTTAAGGAAGGGGAGTGCCATTGGGCAGTACTTTGCTCAGTGTAATCACTTAATAAGGGAGGTCTATCATAGCATCTGTGATGCCATTCACGGAAAACGTGTATCCGTGATAGGAACGGAAGAATGGATGCTTCCGGGGCTTTTACTGGGTGAATACATTGAAAAACAGGGAATTGCTGCGTCTGTTTGCTATCACGCAACGACGAGAAGCCCGATTGGCATATGCAAAGATGGCGAATATCCAATCAAAAGCGGGGTAATGCTTCACAGCTTTTATGAGGCAGAGCGTACCACCTTCCTGTACAACCTTCAAGAGAGTGACGTTGTTTTGATTTTGACTGATTCGGCTGACGAAGAAGCAACAATTCAGGCGTATGCAGACTTGTGCAGCGCTTATGCCAACCTTGGATGCGCTGATGTCATTCTGATCAAGGAGGCAGTCCATGTTCAGCACTTATCATTCTGATGATGTGATCCTTCTACTGAAGGATATTACCGGTTTGGTTGAACCGCAGCCAGCCTCTGTACGTGAAAAGCTTATTCAGAGCGGCACACACTATTGTGAAATGCTTCCCCTGGAGTATGCACCAAGTGAAATATATATGACCACTTTTCAGCATGCGCTTGAACAATATGCACAGATTACCGCAAATGCTGTTGCCATGGTTGCGGAACAGATTTATCAGGAGAAAGGAAAGAATGCCGTTATTGTATCGCTTGCACGGGCTGGAACGCCCATCGGCATCCTGATCAAACGATACTTGCAACAGAAATACAGCATTGCCGTTGCTCATTACACGATTTCCATCATTCGTGGTCGAGGCATTGACCGAAATGCCATGAACTATATTTTGCACCGGCATAGGGCTGAAGATATCCAGTTTGTTGATGGCTGGACTGGAAAGGGTGCAATCCAGCACCAGTTAAATGAGGCAATGGCGGACTTCCCGGAAGTTGATCCTGGATTAGCTGTACTGTCGGATCCTGCTTGCGTTGCAAGGATCTGTGGTACGCATGATGACTTTCTGATTGCAAGTTCCTGCCTGAATTCGACCGTGTCAGGACTGCTCAGCCGAACTTTTCTACGCAGTGATATTATCGGCCCCAAGGAGTTTCATGGTGCCGCTTTTTATCCGGAGCTTCTGGATCAGGATTTAACGTATCTGTTTATCAACACCATCCAAGAAGCATTCCCGGAGAGGCTCCCTTTGCAAAAGGAAACAATCACCAACTTTAATGACGCATTGGCTGAAGTGGAGGCAATTCGTTTGCACTTTGGCATTCATGATAGAAATCTCGTGAAGCCTAGCATCGGCGAAGCAACACGTGTGCTGCTGCGTCGCCTACCGTGGAAAGTACTTGTCCATAGTCTGCATGATGATGTACACCTCGCTCACTTATACCAACTGGCCAAGGAAAAACATGTTGAATTGGTTGAATATCCTCTGCAGCATTACCGTGCATGCGGATTGATTAAAGAGATGGCGGATACGTAAATGGAGAAGCTGATTCTTGCTTGCGATATTGATAATACCTTGGTGTATTCTCGAAAACATCCGCATGATGGTTGGCCTTGCGTAGAATGGATTCATGAGAAGGAACAAGCATATATGTCTCCGAAGACATATGAGCTGTTGCAAGAAGTATCCAGCCAAGTATTGTTCGTACCCGTTACTTCCAGGAGCGAAGAACAATATAAAAGAATTTGTTGGCCTAAAAATAGTGCCCCAACGTTGGCGATAACAACCCATGGCGCTAAACTTTTGGTTCACGGAGCGGAAGATGCGCCATGGGAGAGAAACACAAAACATATGATTGATCCATGGCGTGATGAGATGAAGCGTTTGGAAGCACGCCTTGCATCTGACCCGGCCTTTATTCGGTGCAGATTGGTGGATGATTCCTACCTGTTTGTCTACTGTGCAGAGAAAACAGATGCGCATGCAGTGGAAGAGAAGCTTCGTGGGATGACTCAGCTTTCCATCCGGGTTGGTGGGAAGAAAATCTATCTTTTGCCGCCTGGTTTGCACAAAGGAACGGCCATCATGCACTTGCGTCAGCATTTTCCTCAGTATCGGATTGTTGCGGCAGGGGACAGTGAAATGGATCTGGATATGCTGAACGCAGCAGACGAGGCACTGTTTCCGCAGCAGATTGCTCCCCAGGTTTTATCTCCGGGTTGGTGCTGCCCTGAGCAAGAATTGTTTTCGGAATTTGTGGTTACGCATTTGCTAAACAGTGTAGGGAGATGATTACTGTGCTTGAGATAATCCAGAAATGCAGACCGGCGTTATCGAGTGGAATGGATCCCCGCTTGCTCGATCAGGTGCAACCTGCATACTGCCGTGAAACAGTTTGCCAAGTGAATCTCAGAAAGGATCGATCTGGCAACAAGCTGCATGGAAGCGCAGGAAAGCCCAAACAAATTGGAATTTCGACAAGTGCGATTGTGCAGTCTGTAAATACGCTTCAGCAGAGTTCACAGCAAAGAATGTACCCGATGCATATTCCTGACTTACAGGCCAGTGTAGCCAGAGGACAAAAAACAGTTTTACCGTTTCAGTCGGGGCATCGACGCCTGCGGGTTTGTTTTGGATGGAATGTAAAAGACGCACGATGTGACGTGGATGCATCAGCGTTTCTGCTGACAAACACGGGACGTGTTCCTGGTGATGACTGGTTTGTGTTTTACAGCAGCCCCCAAAGTCCGGATCAAAGCGTAAAAATTGTCAACGGCAGTGCATCAGATCGTCAGGTGATTGAAGTGGATCTGGATCTGCTGAATCATGATGTGCAGAAAATAGCTTTTGTTCTGACGATCAACGAAGCGTTTGAGAATAAACTCCACTTTGGCATGCTATCCGATGTGTATATCCGTGTGATGGAGTGCAATACGGGCAAAGAATTTGTCAGCTTTAAGCCTGAGGAATTGTTCTCATCCATTACTTCCATGACAATTGCAGAACTGTACATTCACAATGGTCAATGGAAATTTAATCCGGTTGGCAACGGTGTCAATAAAGATCTTGCTGGACAGTGCGCTGTTTACGGTGTAGAAATTTGCTGAAGGGGGCAATGGCATGATTACTTTTGAAACAGTGAATGAATTGACTTTGAAGGTAACCAACACAGGAAATGATGTGCTGTTCACGAAGGCTGGAGCTTTCATTGCTGGTCAAAGCAACGGTGGCAAAAACTATCGCTTTGAAAAAGTCCTTCTTGGTCCACAAAAAGGTGTGCTGCAGGCTGCGTTAGGGTCTCTTGCTCGTAGAGCGGCTGGTGAGAATCTTCCGCTGATGAAGGTTATTATGACTGGCGATTCGGAAACCTACTATGCTAACTATGGGCAGCACATTGTTGCCTATAAGCTGGATCAGGGAGAAGTCGTCTCTATAGAGTCTGAAAATATTCTGGCATTTACACAAGATTGCGAGTACAGTGTTCGGTTTCTGGGCTGCGGTGTTATTTCACAAAAGGGACTTGCCACTTCGACTTTGACTGGAAGAGGACCGAATGCATATGTGGCGATCCTTTCCGATGGCAATCCCATTGTGCTAAGCAATGTCCAAAGCCACTCGGTTATTTCTGTTGATCCGGATGCTATTATTTGCTGGATGGGGAATGAAAGCAACAATTCTGATCCTCAGATCAAGGTTGACGTAAACTGGAAAACGTTTATTGGGCAAGCCTCAGGTGAGTCTTATGCCTTTGAATGGGGCGCCAATCAACCTGTAACGGTTGTGATTCAACCCTCTGAGAGAACCGGGGGGATTAAGGTCGCTGTTGACTAATCCAAGAGCAATTTCTGCACAGGGACACTAACTGAAAGATTTTACCAAGCGTGTGGTGAAGATACCCATCGGAGTCCTGAACAATGAAGCATCGGACTCGCGCTGCAGCCACCGACGCTTGCGGCGGCTTGACCTTGACTGCAAGGTTGTGCGGCGGGTACACTGAAACAAGCGATGGGCAGATCTTTCGCTTTCTGATACCCCTCAATCGCCCATCGCCGGAGACGTTTCACCCGCCACACGTTCTGCTGTCAAGGATTCGGTTTAGGCGTCCGCTACGTGACTGATGTCTGCTTGGTTGTTGTGCTTCAGCTCATAAAAAATGTTTCATATTTAAGCCAAATAAGCATGACGGTGTCTACTTCCTACGAATTTAACATCTTTCAATGTTTTGCATTTGGCGGAAATGCAGGAAATGAAGAACAAAATACCGAAAAACTAAAGGAGCAGGATTTTGTATTTGTGCTGATGCTTATCCTATACGATAAATTCTGCGTGCGGGAAGCTTCAAATTACTTTAACAAAACATTGGAAGAAGAACACGTCAGAATGGTAAAAGAAGCAAATGACCTGCTGAAGCTGGATAGCGCACTTGATGACAGCAAGGCACGGGAAGAGGCATATTTGCAGCTGCCCCTGTATGGTGGTAACGGACTTGCAACAAATAAGTTACGGTTTGCCCATCACTTTTCCGATGCTATTGATTGCCTTTCGTGGCATGGATGCACGACGCAAGCAGAGCAAATTGCGTTAATTCTTGACGGTACGGCAGACAACTGAAAAACCTCTCGTTTCACGCCGTTCGTGGCAAAATTTGGCGCATTCAGGCATAAGAAAAATCCCCTGCACCATCACGGAACAAGGGACTTTTCATGCGGAGAAGGTGGGATTCGAACCCACGTGCCGGCTCAACACCGACAAAACGATTTCGAGTCGTTCTCGTTACGGCCACTTCGATACTTCTCCATAGCGCCGCCCAGGGGTAAATACCCTGCGGCGACAAGGCTTATTCTACCATAAGACGGCGGGATTCGCAACCCAAAATCCATGCAAAGCTGCCGGGGACTGCCGGTTCACGCATGCTGCGTGCTGCGGCTTGCGCCCTTCACTTTTCCTGTTCCACCCGATAGGTGCTCATGAAGCGATCCACCAGACGGCGGATGCGGGCAGTCAGGTCAAAGCCTCCCCGGCTGAGGCACCAGTCGAAGAAGACCCCCTTGGTCAGGGAGCAGATGTCCTCGTTCAAGGCGATCACATCCGTGTCGGCAGGCAGGCATCCGGCTTCCTTGGCGGCCACCAGGGCATCGTACCGGGCGCGATAGTTGGAGGAAGCGTACATCTCCTCCGGACGGAGACCGATGGTGTTCAGGGAGCGGTTCTTGGTGGAGTAGTAGTTGGTCAGGAAGTCCAGCCCGTTGGCCTCATTGTGGGCAGCGTACAGGACGCACAGCTCCGTCAGCCGAGCCAGCGGATCTTCCGGCAGCTGCACGTTCAGCTTTTCAATATAAGCGTCGTAGTCCTTGTTCAGGTACAGGCGGAGAATATCGTCCTTCCCGTGAAAGTGATGATAGAACGCTCCGGTGGTGACCCCCGCCAGGCTGCAGATGTTCTGAACGGTCAGGTATTCGTAGCCGTATTCGTGCATCAGCTTGCAGGTAGCCTCATACAGGTTGGCCTGGGTTTTTTCGGAACGGACACGCTGGGGCGTGCGGAGATTGGATTCATTCATTTGCGTCACCTACATCCTATGATAAAAGAAAAACCTTGCAAGCTTTCTGCAAGGCCTATGAACAGCAGTAACTTCTCTGCGTTTTGAACGAACCATTCAAAACGCTTTTTTATTGTATGCGCATTTGTTTGGAAAGTCAATATGCAAAACGGTGGCTTGTGCCAGTGCTTCCCCATCGTTGAACTTATGGAAAAATCCGTGTATACTGTGGTTGGCTGATCATGAAAATCCGCTTAGAGGAGTGACGGACATGACAGAGAAGGAGCAGTTCCTGGAGGACTGTTACCGGCAACACTACCCCTTTCTGCTGCAGCTGTGCCGCCGGGAGATCGGCGAGAATCCTCTGTACGTCGATGTCATCGACACCTGCATTCAGGATACCTTTCTGCTGGCTTATCGTGCTTATGAGGAAATCAAGGATTATGCGTATCTTCGTGCCTGGCTGGTGCGCACCTGCATGCATCGGCTGATTCCCTATGTAAAGCTGCAGCGGAAGCGAAGGGAGCAGGAAGCCTTCTCCCTGGATGATGAACGCATGCAGGAAGACCCTTGCCTGCTGCAGCTTTCTGCCTCTGTGCAAGAGGATGCGGCGGAAACCCTGCAAACCCTTTGGGATTCTCTTGCGCCCAAGGAGAGAATGATCTTCCACTGCCACTTTATCGAAGGGTATGCTCCGGAG
>CAVKHY010000102.1:0-7902 GCA_963656345.1 bacterium
CAAATATTGGGTAGAATTTGGGACAAAATGGAATGCATAAAGGAGCCGGGTCAACGGTGGGGGGAATGAAATCGCTACACGGTTGCGTTTCCTCCCCGGAATCGCTATAATATTGACTGCAACATCAAAAAAACGGAGGAAATCTCACATGGAAGAGATTCGCTTGGGCGATATTGTGCAGACCAGAAAGCAGCATCCGTGCGGCAGTAACGAGTGGACGGTGATCCGCACCGGAGCGGATATTAAGATTCGCTGCAACGGCTGCGGACGAATTGTGATGATGGATCGGGAAACTTTTCTGAAGCGCCGCCGGAAGGTGCTGGCGCAGGGCCCCGAACCTGCACAACAAATTTAATGTCAGCTGGAGGAAGAGCGTGTTTACGGATTTGGTACTCTTCTTTCTCGCCGTTGTGCTTGCGCTGTTTTTGCGCTTCTTTGTGCTGGAGTTCTCAGTCGTGCGGGGCAGCAGCATGCTCTCCACGCTGCACAACGGCAACGTGATGTTTGTCTCAATTCTGACCTATCATCTACGTTTGCCCAAACGGCAGGAAATTGTGATCTGCCATTATCCTCACCGGAGAGTGAAACATGTACCTTTCTTAAAGCAGCAATTTGTAAAACGAATCATTGGCCTTCCGGGAGAAACAATTGAGATTGTGGAGGGCATCGTGCACATTAACGGCGAACCGTTGCCGGAACCTTATTTGAATCCGGCGCACAATCAGCGCTTGCGGAGCCATCCACCTGTTGTGCTTGGCGAGCATCAGTATTTCGTAATGGGAGACAACCGGGATAACTCCAACGACAGCAGGGCCATCGGACCTTTGGATCAGCATATGATCGTTGGGCATGTTTGCTTTTTGATGCACCCGCTAAGGACGCTGCGGTTTCCCAAATTTTCGGTCGAAGACATGCAGGCAAACGGCTGAGTACAGCTTACTTCCCATTGTCCCCCTGCTTCCTCTGTTACCGTGCAGGCCGTTGGTGTCAGTACAGCCAGGCCGTTGCCTGTAAAGTCCGTGCAGGTTCGTTCGAATAGCCTGATGATGTGAACCGCCCCCTTGTCATTCAATTCCTTTTGTGCTAGAATACCCGCAAAAGGAGGAATTCGTCATGGATAATCGCAACCGTAAACCCGATGAAAAGCCCAACCCGCTGCCTTTCCTTTCTCCCAAGCCGTCTCCCAAGCCGTCCACCCGTGTGCACACCTCGGAAACAACCATCAACGGGAAAACCTACGAAACAATCACCGTTGAAACGCCTTACGGCTCCACAACCACCACCAAGGAGAAAAAACCCAAGACGGCAGAACAGTGGGAAAAGGAGCGGAAAGCAACTGACATTATTTTGCTTGTTGGTGCCATTGGTATCGGGATTCTTATCTTCATCGGCTTCCTGAAAAGACGCGGTTTGTTGTGATCGTTACCAACCGCCGGGAATCTGATCCACGCTGTCCACTTTGATGGTTTTCCGCTTCCGCTTGCCGCTTGCCGCCCGCAGAAGTTCCGCAAAGCCTACAGGCGTTAACCGGAAAAAGCCGTCTGCATCCATGCCTAACATTTTCTCGGCAATGTACATACCGCCCCACCAGTCTGTGATTGGTGGGATTTTTTACAGGATTGTGTTATCATAAAATTGAACGATTCTTGCAACGTTTGTACTTGGGGAGGTGTGCTATGTTCCAGAACAACATTGAACAGGACGTCAGGAAGAAGTGCATCGAGCAAAGACTCAGCCATCATTAGATCGCAGAAGATGTCGGGGCATCCGGTACATACGTTCCTCGGTTTATCACTCCTCCTGAAAAGGTCGTCGCTAGAAACTTCTTGCAGTGATGGAACGGCTGGGATATGGCGTTCAGCTAACTTAATGGAAGTTGGAAACCACTGACGAAAATATTTGTTGTTAGGGATCATGAATCTCAAACATGACTGTAATCCATGAAGAGGGAGGTCTCTCTGTATGAGAAAGAAGATGGTGTTCGTTTTCCTTCTGTTTCTGTTGGCTGGGATTTCACTGGCTCAGGCTGGTTTTGCTGCAGAAGGAATTGTTTATATTACCGGGCAAGAAATTGATGCAAGAGTAAAATTACGTGAGACACCAAGAGGGAAAATCATTGGCCAGTATTATTCTGGCACACACTATACTGCTGATGAGGAAAAGGACGGCTGGGTACATGTAACAATTGGTGGACGTACCGGTTGGATGATGAAAACCTATCTGCATGAAGGCATCTCATCTGCAGAAAATGCACCATATGGCCATATTGCATTTCCAGATCCGGATGGTTGTATTGAACTGATCGATCTGGAAGGCAAGGAACACCGGATTTCTGAGAATACATCTCTGTATGTCCTCGGAACAATAGGCGAGACCTTCGTTCATGTTGAGGCACATCTTCAGAATAATGAAATTTTGTATGGTGATTGCCTCATGGAAAAGATTTCATGGACAGACAACTTTGCAAGAGCACGGGTGCGCTCTGATAGAGCTGATTTACCTGTCAACGTTCGCGAAGATCCAGACATTAAATCGGCATCCGTATGCAAGCTCTATCCCGGAACAACTGTATACTTGATTTTCGACTATCATAATTCAGCGGATGGATGGCACAGAGTGGGAACTGGGAGCGTGAGTGGATATATACGTGATGACTATCTTGATTTTTCAACGGGTGGAAAACCACTCCTTCTTCCCCGATGGGGACTCCTCAACCGGCCCAGTGCAATCGTGACCGGAAGCAGCATTGGTGAAGTATATCGGGTAGACCCGTTGTTTATTCTTGGAACTGCTGGAAACAAAGAAACACCTTTGTATTTCTGCGAAGGAGGAGCATGGGTAGATGAGCAAACATATAAGACAATCTATTTCTACATCCAGCAGGCATACGTGGAAGACAATGGTACTGGGAGCATATCAACCATAGCGCATATCGCCAGAAGCGGAGGAATTCAGGCTTATCGCTTTGATAATAACGGGAAAATCATCCCTGACAATGAACTTGGTCTGATACCGGAAGGAACGGAAGTTCAGATTTTGGACGGTTTTGATGCGGAAGGACAGAGCACTGGATGGAATCAATACATGATCGAAAGCACTGTCTGGGTCTCTTGCGAAATTCACCTTGGGGACAATTCGTATGATGGATGGCTTATACCCTTGAAAGATTTATCTTATGATCCACGTCTAATGCTCCCGACAATGTGGACTGAAGGATAATACGTATGATTGTCAACCGTTTGACAGGTGCGCTATAATATATGACAAGCAATCATCAAGGAGGACACTATGAAGAAAGAAAAGTTGTCGCTGAAAGACAAAGTTGAGTTCGTTTTCATCCTTCTGCTCATTACCTTCCCCGTCTGGTTTCCCCTCTATTTGATCCTTACCGGGAAATGATCTAAATCCACCGCCAGTTCGGTCGCACGGTCACCGATGTAATGGTTGCCCCCTCTGCCAGCGTCCATTGTAATGTGCTGTCCCCTGCTGGAATCATGGAAAATTCTCCATCTACCAGGTTAGTCATGAGCACCTGTTTGTCCAGGTCGTAGCAGTCCATTGTTTCGCTGTCGATGATAACGCCGTCTTGCTGCCGTGTAGGGCGTGGCCTCAAAGAATTCATCCGCCGTCTTAGGCGTGCCAATAGCTGCATAAGAGATTGACAGAAGGGGCAAAGCTTTGTAAAATAAAAAAAGCAAGTGCATGCGCGTTTATCTGCGCTTGAGGATTAGTTATAATGAGTAGGAGGTACATCGATGGATATTCAGATGCTGCAGTCCACGTGCCGCCAAGTGCGACGGGATATCATCACCATGGTCGCCAAGGCAGGCGCAGGCCATCCGGGCGGATCACTGTCCTGCACGGAAGCGCTTGTTGCCCTGTATTTTGATGTGATGAAGGGCATTGATCCCAAGGATGATAAGAATCCTCATCGGGATCGTTTTGTGCTGAGCAAGGGGCATGCTGCGCCTGCCCTTTATGGCACCCTGTGCGAGCGCGGGTATTTCGGTCGGGAAGAGTTTGATCACTTCCGCCAGCTGCATGGCATTCTGCAGGGACACCCGGATGTAAAGAAGTGCCCCGGCGTGGATGCCTCCACGGGATCTTTGGGCCAGGGCATTTCCATTGCGGTTGGCATGGCGCTGGGCGCAAAGAAAACAGGCAATCCTGCCCATGTGTATACCCTCATCGGCGACGGCGAATCGGATGAAGGTCTTGTGTGGGAAGCCTCCATGGCAGCCGCTCACTATAAGCTGGATAACCTGACGGTAATCTTGGATTATAATGGCTTGCAGATTGACGGCAGCAATGACCAGGTCATGAGCTTGGGCAACATTCGTGCCAAGGCAGAAGCTTTCGGTTATGACGTCATCGAAGTGGCAGACGGCAACGATATGCAGCAGGTGCTGGATGCATTGCACGCTCCTGCATGCCCCGGGAAGCCTCGCTATATCCTCATGCATACGCTGAAGGGCAAGGGTGTCAGCTATATGGAAGGTCAGGTTGGCTGGCATGGTAAGGCGCCGAATCAGGAACTTGCAGAACAGGCACTGAAGGAATTGGAGGGCTGAGCAATGAGCGAGAAGAAATCTACCCGCGTCGCCTATGGCGAGGCACTTGTCAAGCTGGGTCAGACCAATGAAAAGGTCGTTGTGCTGGATTCCGACCTTGCTGCCGCAACCATGACCAATGGCTTTGCCAAGGCGTATCCGGATCGGTTTATTGACTGCGGTATTGCGGAAGCAGACATGGTAGACATTGCCGCCGGCATGAGCACCATGGGGCTGATTCCCTTCTGCTCCACCTTTGCCGTGTTTGCCGGACGCTGCTATGATCAAATTCGTAACGGCGTATGCTATCCTCATTTTAATGTGAAGTTCGGTTTTTCTCACGCTGGTGTTACCTTGGGTGAAGACGGCGGCAGCCACCAGGCCGTGGAAGATCTGGCACTGATGCGGGTGCTGCCCGGCATGACGGTGCTGGTACCCAGCGATGCCAATGAAACCTATAAGGCTGTGGAAGCTGCAGCGGCTTTGAATGGCCCGGTTTATATCCGCACGGCTCGTCTGCCTTCTGTTATCCTGGATGAACAGCCCTTCGTCATTGGCAAGGGAAATGTACTGAAAGACGGTACGGATGCTGTGATCTTCACCTGCGGCATGATGGTGGAACAGTGCCTTGATGTGGTGAAAATGCTGGCTGAAAAGGGTGTCGATTGTGCGCTGGTCAATATGCACAGCTTGAAACCTTTTGATGAAGAACTGGTGCGCTTCTACGCTGCAAAGACCGGCAAGGTGTTCAGCGTGGAGGAACATTCCATCATCGGTGGTTTGGGCGATGCAGTAGCCTCTGCCATCGCCGGGCATGGCTGCACCTGCTTCAAAAAGATTGGCATTATGGATCGGTTTGGTCAAAGTGGCAAACCCGCAGATCTGCTGGCTGAGTATGGCCTGGATGCTGCCCATATCACTGCGCAGATATTGGAAACGCTGGGGAAGTAATCGTAAGCGTCAATCAAACATTGCCACCTGCAGGAGGTGTGGGAGCACTGCCTTGCAGGTGGCTCTTTTGAGGTTTGCTGACAGAAAGGGGAATAGAGCGCCATGCGGGTTGTGATTATTGGCGGAGGAGCAGCAGGCATGGCCTGTGCTATTCAAGCCGCTTCATGCGGTCATCAAGTCACCATACTGGAGCGAATGGATCGAGTAGGGAAGAAGATCCTTGCAACCGGCAATGGCCGCTGTAATTTAATGAACACGGGTGCCTTGCGGTATCCTTGCGGCAGAACGTTTGCGGAAGAAGTGCTTACTGTTTGCGGTGCAGATGAACAGAAAGCCTTCTGGCATAAGCTGGGGCTTCGCATGCGGGAAGAGGATGACGGACGAATCTATCCTGCCAGCAGTCAGGCCTCCACGGTGCTGGATACGCTTCGTCTGGCACTGGAGACCCACCATGTAACGGTTCTTACAGATGCACTCGCTGCGTCAGTTGCCAGAAGCAAAAAAGACTTTTCCGTATATACAACGGATGGACGACAGTTTTCCTGTGATCGTCTCGTAATTGCAGGCGGCGGCAAGGCACAACCTAAACTCGGCAGTGACGGCAGCACTCTTCAGCTGCTTACGTCCCTTGGGCATACGGTGCACCCCTGTTTGCCTGCACTGACGGCATTGAATTGCGACCAGAAGAACCTTGCAGGATTGTCCGGCATTCGGGTCAAGGCAAGGGTCAGTATATCCTGCAATGGCAGAGGTGTGCACAGCGAGGCAGGAGAAGTCTTATTTACAGATACAGGGCTCAGCGGCGTTTGCATCATGAATTGTTCCGGCTATGTTGTGCCGGGGTGCAGTGCAATTCACATGAATCTGCTGCCCAGTCTCGGCCTTCATGATGCGCAGGATGCAGCGGAAGAGCTGCATCGGCGGCGTTCAGCACTTGGCGCTCAGCCCATGGAACAGCTTCTGACGGGGTTGTGTGTCCCTCGACTCGCCTCCGCTTTGTGCAAAAAAGCCGGTATCCGCTGGAAGGAACGTTTTTGCCGGGAATTGACGGAAGCAGAGCTGTCTTCTCTAACAAGAACGATCTGCGACTTTTCCGTTCCTGTGCTGTCCCTTCGCGGCTTTGAACAGGCGCAGGTTACTCGCGGCGGTGCGGCGTGTGAAGAGTTCGATGCCCATACCATGCAGTCCCGGATTGTGCCGGGCCTGTACGCTGCCGGAGAGGTGCTGGATGTAGACGGGGAATGCGGAGGTTACAATCTGATGTTTGCCTTCGGCAGCGGCATCCTTGCCGGAAAATCTTTGGAGGTGTGCAAAGCTTGAATATTGTTGAAATGCTGTGCCGGGAGTTTCAAGTGGCTCCTTGGCAGGTGGAGGCGGTCATTCGCCTGTTGGATGAGGGGAACACGCTGCCTTTCATCGCTCGCTATCGTAAGGAACAGCACGGAACGCTGGACGATCAAAAGCTGCGGGATATTTCCGATCGTCTGACCCAGCTGCGCAACATTGAACAGCGTCGTCAGGAAATCAGCGAGAGCCTGCAGAAGCTGGGCGTATGGACGGAGGAGCTGCAAGCCGATCTTGACAAGGCGGAAACCATGGGCACATTGGAGGACATCTATCGCCCCTACCGCCCGAAGCGGCGCACAAGAGCCATGATTGCAAAAGAAAAAGGATTGGAGCCCTTGGCTGAAACCTTACTTTTGCAGGCAACTCGTGCCGCAACGCCGGAGGAGCTGACCCGGGATTTCATCAATGCAGAGAAAGGCATAGAAACGGCGGAAGATGCGCTGAACGGCGCCATGGATATTATTGCGGAGCGCATCAGCGATGATCCGGCCATTCGGGCAAAGCTGAAAAATCAATATGCAACCTTCGGACGTGTTCATACGGTGCAGGCCAAAGAGGAAGACTCTGTATACAGCATGTACTACGATCGGCAGGAACCCTTGCGTTCCATGCCTTCCCACCGGGTACTTGCCATGGATCGTGGCGAAAAGGAAGGCTATTTGAAGGTATCTCTTGAACTGAACGAGGCAACGGTGCTGCGAATGATTCACAATGCATACGTGGTTCAGACCGGCAGCATTGCCTCGGACTATGTTGAAAAAGCCTGCGATGATGCCTATAAGCGGCTGATTGCTCCTTCGCTGGATAATGAACTGCGTAATGAGCTTACTGCCCGCGCACAAAAAGACGCCATTCGCGTGTTTGCACTGAATTTGAAGCCGTTGCTGATGCAGCCCCCCGTAAAGGGAAGAGTTGCTATTGGTCTTGATCCGGGTTACCGCATGGGCTGCAAGGTTGCCGTGGTGGATGAAACGGGGCGTGTGCTGGATACGGCGGTGATTTACCCAACGCAGAACAATCGGATTCCGGAAGCAAAGGCGAAGATCAAGGAGCT
>CAVKHY010000103.1:0-7828 GCA_963656345.1 bacterium
GTATAACGCATCAGCGGCACTGCTACGCTCCATGGGAAATGCCAAGATTTCGCTGGAAACATCTCTGGTCATGAACGTGGTTAACGTCATTGGCAATTCTTTATTGATTTACGTCATGAATATGGGCGTTGCCGGTGCAGCCATCGCCACCCTTGTGAGCCGTATTCTGGGTGCGGCCGTCATGCAGATTGCCCTGCAGAATCCTCGCTGCACGATTCCCTACCCCAAGCTGCACGAGTTTGAATGGCACAGCCATTTGGTGAAGAAGATTCTTTATGTAGGCGTTCCCAACGGGCTGGAAGGAAGCATTTTTCAGCTGGGTAAACTGATCTTGTTGGGGCTGGTCAGCACCTTCGGCACGGTGTCCATTGCCGCAAACGCTGTTGGCAACACCATGGCCTCCTTAGAAGTACTGCCGGGCAATGCCATTGGTCTGGGGATGATTACCGTCGTAGGACAGTGTGTCGGTGCCCATGAATTTAAGCAGGCACGGATGTACGTCAAGCGAATGATGCTGCTGGCTTACGCTTCCATGGCCGCACTGAACGTGATCATCCTGCTGAGCATGGATCTGCTGGTTATCCCCTTTAACCTTTCTGCGGAGACGGCAGAAATGGCCAAGAAGCTGATTGCCATTCATGGTTTAGGCAGCATCTTCATTTGGCCTATGGCCTTCGTGCTGCCTAACGCACTGCGGGCGGCAGGCGATGCCACCTTCACCATGGTCGTCTCTATTTTCTCCATGGCGGCTTTCCGGGTGTTCTTCGGTTATATCCTTGCGCAAAACTGTGCCATGGGTGTTGTGGGCGTGTGGCTGGCCATGATTATCGACTGGATTTTCCGCTCTACCCTCTTCTTAATCCGTATGAAAGGCAACCGTTGGGAAAGTAAAGTACTGGTGTGACTTTTCCTCGTTGCTGCTGATATGAAAGCATTGATGAAAATCGCCTGAAAGAGGCAGGAAAGGCTGGGACGCTTTTTGACAGAAACTCGCAGGATCAATTTGTCTGCGGACACCATGGAAACATACATGACCCTTTTCGGCATGAACGATCAAAATGTAGCGCTCATTGAGCAGGAGTGCAGCGTGACCATCGCTCTTCGCGGAGCGGAACTGTTGATTTCCGGACAGGAAGCGGATGCGGAGCTGGCGGAAAGTGTCATCTTGAAATTGATGGAAATGATCGACCGCAATGAGCTGGTCGACCGCAGCCGGATTCGCTATGCCATCGCCTTGGCTCGTGAGGGCAAGGTGGACATGATTGATGAAATTCTCCGCTCTGTGGTTGCCATTACCCATCGGGGCAAGCAGATCAAGTGCAAAACCCTGGGACAGCAGGAGTATGTGCAGGCCATTCGCGACCACGACCTAACCTTTGCCGTTGGACCGGCCGGCACCGGCAAGACCTACCTGGCCATGGCTCTTGCCGTTGTGGCGCTGAAAAACAAGGAAGTGGAACGCATTGTGCTAACACGTCCTGCTGTTGAAGCAGGAGAAAAGCTGGGCTTTCTGCCTGGTGACCTGACGCAAAAAGTCGACCCCTATCTGCGCCCTCTCTACGATGCCTTGTATGACTTTATGGGGGTGGATTCTTACCAGAAGCTGCTGGAACGCGGCACGGTGGAAGTAGCACCCTTGGCTTACATGCGTGGCCGAACCTTGTCTGATTCCTTCATCATCCTGGACGAGGCGCAGAACACCACATCGGAACAAATGAAAATGTTCCTGACTCGTTTGGGCTTCCATTCCAAAGTAGTTGTCACAGGAGACGTGACCCAAACCGACCTTCCTGCAGGAAAAAAGTCCGGCCTGACAGAGGCATTGGAAATCCTTAAGGATATTCCCGAAATCGGCATGGTACACTTAACGGCCAAGGACGTGGTTCGTCATGAGCTTGTGCAAAAAATCGTCGAAGCGTATGATGCCTTCTATGGTGTTGAGCAGAAGTAAGTATTGAAACACAAGAAAAGCTCCCGATTTTTCCCATTCTGTAAGGGATGATCGGGAGCTTTGTTTGCATAAGCAGCTTAGTTCAGCGCTTCGGTATCGTTCTCAACAGCGACCTCTTCCACCGAGCGAATTGCCCAGCGAGCCAGCACCAGATTCACATGATCCTTGCCTACAGACAGGGTCACGGTGTCATCCTTAATGGCCGTAATGGTGCCATAGATACCGCCGATGGTGCACACGCGGTCAGAGACCTTCAAGGCATCCAGCATATCCTTCACTTGCTTGTCCTTCTTCTTCTGAGGACGAATCAGGAAGAAATAGAATACCACAAAGATCAGCACCATGGGCAGCAGGGAAACCAGCATGCTCACAACGCCGGAAGCAGTGCTCGTTTGGGCAGCGGCATCCGTCGTGGTGGCGGCAGCATCGGCCAAGGCAGTGCTGATACCAAAGAAGAGATTGGTCAGATTCATGCGCAACGGCTCCTTTCAAAATCGGGTACTTTCGGTATTATAGCAGGAATCACCGAATAGAACAAGGGGTTCGGCAAAACTTCATACCGAGTTCATCTTAGAAGAGGCCAACGATTTTACCGTCGTCATCCACATCGATATTCTCCGCTGCCGGAATTTTCGGCAGTCCCGGCATGGCAATGATATCACCGGCAAATGCCACCACAAACCCGGCACCTGCGCTAAGGCGAACACTGCGAATATGCAGGGTAAATCCTTCCGGCGCGCCCAACGCTTTCGCGTCATCCGAGAAAGAATACTGAGTTTTGGCAATGCATACCGGGCACTCGCCCCAGCCTTCCGCAGTCAGCTTATCCAGCTGCTTCAGCACACCGGCTCCGAAAGCCACATCTTTTGCACCATAGATCTTCTGTGCAATGGCTTCAATCTTTTCCTTCAGGGACAGCTGAGACGGATAGGTGTAAGCAGGTTCGCAGGCTTCGGCATGATCCGCTAGGTCACAGACGGTTTTCGCCAAATTCAAGGCACCTTCTCCGCCGTGAGCCCATCCTTCGCAAACTTCCACCGGTGCGTCAACCTCTTGGCATGACTTACGGATCAGTGCCATTTCCGCTTCCGTATCCTCAGCAAACCGGTTGATAGCCACCACAGCCGGACGCTTCCATACATGCTGCACATGGTCGATATGACGCATCAGGTTGCTCATGCCTTTTGCCAGCGCATCCAGGTTTTCCGTCTTCAGCTGATCCTTCGGACAGCCGCCATGGTGCTTCAGTGCACGCACCGTGGCAACAATCACCACAGTATCCGGCCAAATGCCTGCCTGTCGGCACTTAATGTCCAGGAATTTTTCTGCGCCCAGGTCGGCACCGAAGCCTGCTTCCGTCACCACATAATCAGCAAGCGACATGGCGGTGGTGGTGGCAATCACACTGTTGCATCCGTGGGCAATGTTGGCAAAGGGACCACCATGCATCAGGCACGGCGTACCCTCCAAGGTCTGCACAAGGTTCGGCTGCAAAGCATCCCGGAGCAGTGCCGTCATGGCTCCTTCCGCATGGAGATCGCCTGCTGTAACAGCACGTCCGTCAAATGTGCGGGCAACCTGGAGCCGAGCCAGCCGTGCCTTCAGGTCAGGAATGTTTCGTGCCAAGCAGAACACAGCCATAACTTCACTGGCAGCGGTGATATCGAAGCCATCCTCGCGGGGCATGCCGTTGGCCTTTCCGCCAAGGCCGGAGGTGATCTGACGAAGCTGCCGGTCATTCACATCCAGGCAGCGGCGCCAGGTGACTTGCCTGGGATCGATACCAAGCTTGTTGCCCTGCTGAATATGGTTGTCTACCATGGCAGCCAGCAGATTATTGGCCGCTGTGATCGCATGCAGATCCCCGGTAAAGTGAAGGTTGATGCTTTCCATCGGCAGCACCTGAGCGTATCCGCCGCCGGCCGCACCGCCCTTCATGCCGAACACAGGACCCAGGCTTGGCTCCCGCAAAGCCAGCATTGCCTTTTTGCCGCACCTGCTCATACCATCAGCCAAGGCAACGCTGACGGTTGTTTTTCCTTCACCTGCCGGCGTTGGATTGATGGCCGTTACCAGAATCAACTTTGCCTTCTTCTCCCGTTTAGGCAACAAGGCAGGATTTACTTTCGCCATCAGTCGTCCATAGAGAGACAAAGCCTCCTCGGGGATGCCAGCTTTTTCTGCAATTTTACCGATTGGTTGGGGTACTGCCGCCTGTGCGATTTCCAGATCAGTTGCCATGCTGTTCTTCCTCCTTCACCAATGCTACACTGCCAAGCTCCAGATTGGGCGTATCGAAGAGTGCATCGGGCCGCGCTGCATTCTCCCTGACCGTTTCACAGAAATACCGGTACAATGCAGACTGCTCGTAAACACTGTAGTCGTAGCCGGTCAAGGGGATATCATAATCCAAGGTAATAAGTCCTTTTTCTTCCAATGAAGCAAAAGGCGCACTGTCCACCTTCGCATCCTCCATGGAAATGTCTGCGCTCACCAAGTACACAGGTTCCATAGCCACGGCAAACAGTTCATCCTCTTTGGATGAAGTCAGCGTGAATCTTGCAATCGGCAAATAGTGACAGTGATGCAGCGTATGCAGGATTCTTTCTTCTGCCGCTGTCAGAGGCTCCTCCCCGTGGTGATGCTCATGTCCGCATCCACAGTGTTCATCATGATGATGGTGCTCATGACCACAGCCGCAGCCATTTTCATGATGATGATCATGTTCGCAGCAATCGTGATCGTGCATGGTACATTCCTCCCTTCGTCTGATTCTCGGAACCTTTACAAGATTTTCTCCATGCCGATTTTTTGTACACGGAGACCGATTCGTTCATAGAATCCCAATGCCTTCTTATTGTCCGCCCACACATTCAGGGTCACGTTGTAATAGCCATGGACCTTGGCGAAATCCAACACGTACTGATACAGCTGAGTGCCTATGTGATGACCCCGGGCATTTTCATCTACGCACAGGTCGTCAATATACAGAGTTTTGACGTCCGTCATGCTGGAGTCTTGCCCAAACTGCTTATGAATGCAGAACGCATACCCCTGCACTTCACCATCCGATTCCGCTACAAACACAGGCGAATGTTCGTCGGCAAGAATTTGCTTCAGCTGCTCATCGGTATACTTCCTGCAACCTGCCTTAAACAAGTCCGGCCGAGCATCGCTGTGCACCTTGTGCACTTCATAAAGCAATTTCACAATCGAAGGGATATCCTTGTCCTCCGCCCTGCGAATTTTCAGTTCCGTCACATTTCATTCCTTCAATCTTTCATAATTCTTCCTGTCGCAACGCCGTCATAGCCTTTTGTTTTCTCAGAAGATGAGCACCGAGCCTGAACCGTTAATGTATCTCCCTGAAAGCACAAGAGCAGCTCAAAGCCGCAAGGTTCCCATGCGATCTCATTGCATCTGACATGCAGTAGGTGACCTTGTGTCCATCCGGCTGAAACTAAAGCATCCGCATCCCAACCGGGAAAGCATGTTTTCATGTTGCGGCCGAAGGATAATGGAAGCGTAACTTCGCCGCGATTTTGCTGATATCGAAGCTTTTCCGCATCCGTTTGCATCCACCGGAGTCCCAAGGGATTGTTTTCCTCGAAAACAAACCTTCCATGGGGTACGTTTCCAGATTCAATGCTAGGGAGATGCTCGGTCTCCAGCTGGTAGGCTGTGCAGCGCATATCTTCTTTTCCGATGGCCGGATACAGTTCCTCAAAGAAGGCGTTGTAGATTCGCTGTACGCCGAAGGGATCCAGCCGTGTATTTGCAATGGTGGTCAAAATGGCCTGTTTCTCTGGGCACACCACAGCAAGCTGACCCCCCATGCCGTACAATGCCCAGCCGTTTCTTGTTCGCCAGCACTGCCAGCAATAGCCATAGCGTTCTTCTTCGTTGGTTTGCATTACCGTATCGATGTGTTTTTCCGTCATCTGCCGGAGGAAGTCAGGACTGATGAGTCCCCTGCCCCCATCCAGCATCCACTGTGCCACACGATGCAAATCCCGCAGGCTCATGGCCATGCCGGTGCCGCCCCGGCAGCAGCCGGATGGATCCCGAAGCCAATGGGTTCCGTCCGTGCAGCCAATGGGGTGCAGCAATCTTTGGGTCAAGAATTGTTCCTCACTCATGCCGCTGAGCCGCTCCACCAAAGCCGCCAACACCTGGGCACAGCTGGTGTCATAGTTGAACACCGTTCCCGGTTCGTGGGTGGGCGTTGCCGTGAAGAAAGTTTTCGCCCAATTTTCGTCGATGCCTTCCCGATAGGTTGTGCGCCGGTAGCAGGTCGCCATGCGCAGCATATCCCTGATTTTCAGGCGCATCAGCCTTGCGTCCGGATGCTTTGGTAACCAGTCTGGGAAAAACCGCACAATCGGATCATCCAGCTTCAGCTTGCCATCGTCCATCAGCATGCCGATGGCAATGCATGTCATGGATTTTGTGACGGAATACATTTGATGCTTCTGCCCTTCCTGGAAAGGGGCATAATAAGCCTTGGTTTTGATCGTACCCTGCACTGATAATTGAAAGCCGTGCATATTCACCTGTTCACGATGGAGCCGATCAATGAAGCGCTGCACATACCGTTCAAGCCCCTCTGCCATGTTCCGTCCTCCCTTCGCCGATCATAATTCCATTGTAGCGGATTTATGGTTGATGTCAAGGTTTCAATGAGGAACTGTGTGCATGTTTTATCGAATGCAGGAAAAGCAGGAGTACCATTACCACGCATTGGCGATTGCCATCCGTCGTAAAGCAAGGCACAGACGATTGAACAGCAATTGTCTGTGCCTTGGGACCCGTTATTGTTTTGTCGGAGCCATCATGGTCAACCCAATGCGCCCCTTTTGTTTATCAACCTCGGTAATCCATACCTTGACAATATCCCCTACCCGGACGCATTCGCTGGGATGTTTCACCCTGCCGGGCATACGGCTTACATGAACAAGACCATCCTGATGCACGCCGATGTCCACAAAGGCACCGAAATCTGTCACATTGCGAACCGTGCCTTGGATCTCCATCCCAGGCGCCAGATCAGCCATGTCCATCACATCCTTGCGAAGCAAAGGCTTCGGAAGTTCGTCACGGGGATCACGTCCCGGCTTGTTCAGCTCTGCTACAATATCTTTCAATGTAGGGACGCCGATACCCAAGGTCTGCGAAAGTGCCTCATAGCCTGCTGCTTCTGCAAGTGCTGCAATCTGTCCGGCAGCCTTTGCGGGAGTCAATTTCAGATGTTTCAGCAGTTCCTTGGCTGCTGCGTAGCTTTCCGGATGGATGCCGGTATTCTCAATGGGATCCTTGCCTTCCGGTACGCGAAGAAAACCGGCGCACTGTTCAAAGGCCTTCGGCCCAAGCTTGGGTACCTTCTTCAGTTGAGCACGGGAGGTGAATGCACCGTTCTCTTCCCGGTAGGCTACAATGTTCTTGGCAACGGTAGCGTTGATACCTGCCACATGGCTCAGCAAGGAGGGGCTGGCCGTGTTGACATCCACGCCTACATTGTTGACGCAATCCTCCACCACGCCGTCCAGCGCAGCATCCAGCTCACTTTCTTTCAGGTCATGCTGATACTGCCCAACACCAATGGCTTTGGGATCAATCTTGACCAGTTCCGCCAAAGGATCTTGCAGCCGCCGTGCAATGGATACGGCACTGCGCAGATTGACATCAAATTGCGGAAATTCCTCTGCTGCAAGCTTGGAGGCAGAATACACAGAAGCTCCGGCTTCACTGACGACCATGTAAGCCAGATCATCCCCCAGATTCATTTCCCTCATGACTTCAGTAAAGAATACCTCTGTTTCATGTCCTGCTGTGCCGTTGCCGATGGCCGCAATGGTGACGCCATGCTTGCGAATGAGC
>CAVKHY010000104.1:0-7608 GCA_963656345.1 bacterium
GCATGTGCCCAGCTATTATATCCGTGATCACCACACACCCATCATCAGTCGGCAGACCTTTGAGCGTGTGCAGAAGATTCGTGCCATGCGGAACGAACATCAAGGCAGTACGCAATACCCTTATGGCGCGGTTGACTTACGCTGTCCCCACTGCGGTCAGCCCTTAGTGCAGCGCCAAATGCGCACCAACGGTCCGAAAATGCTCTGGTGCTGTTTCGGCAAAAACGGTTGTCGAAATTATGCAGTAAAGACATGGCAGTTACATGCTGCCGTGCTGGATGCCTGGCATCAGCATGCCGCCCAGCCGGCTTTCGCCACCGTTGAATTCTGGTGGTTGGACGAATATGCGGAGCGCATTGCGCCGACGCCGGACAATCGCATCATCGTTCATTGGCGGGACGGAACGTCAACGGTCGGATGCATTCCCGTGAAGATCTGGCAGCACGATCCTGCCCGCCTGCTTGCTTTTTACAGGCGTTATGTTGAAGATCTTGAGCAAGGCAGGCGCGACGGTCATTTTCCCCGCACGGCCGAAGATAAAAAGCGGGCACAGGAGCTCGCACGACAGGAAGTGTGAAGCATCAGGAAAGGAAAAATCATGAAGGTCCATGAAATCAAGTGTCAGTCTGCCAAGCAGCGCAGGCAGACTGTTGCATACTGCCGTGTCAGCACCGGCCTGAACGAGCAGGAAGAAAGTTATGAGCGACAAATCAGCTACTACGAAACCCTCATCAAAAGTAATCCCAATTGGAGCTTTGCCGGTATCTATGCCGACCTGGGATACAGCGGCACCAGCATGAAATCCCGCCCCGCTTTTCAACAAATGATGAAAGCGGCAATCAGTGGTCAAATCGATCTCGTACTTGTGAAGAGTATCTCCCGCTTCTCTCGCAATGTGGTGGATTGCGAACAAGCCGTCAAAGCCCTTGCCGCTGCAAACGTGGAAGTGCGTTTCGAAAAGGAAGACATCAGTTCCTTCGACCCATCCGCAGGATTCGTGTTCTCCCTCCTTGCCGCTGTAGCGCAGGATGAAAGCTGCTCCATCTCCCAGAACGTTCGCTGGCGGTATGCCAATCGATTTGCGAAAGGTGACTACAACCTTGGCAGCAATCGCATTTTCGGTTACGACAGTGTAAACGGAAAGCTTATCCCCAATGAAAAGGCTTGGGTTGTGAAAAGCATTTACGAATTGTACCTACAAGGCAAATCACTGGCAGATATTGAAAAGGTGCTGGCATCCGGCGGCGTTCTTGGGCTGCATTCTCAACAGCCCATCAAGCGTTCGGTAATTTTCAGCATTCTGCAAAATGAAACCTACGTCGGAGATAAGCGCCTGCAAAAGAAACCGCCAACGGACTTTCTCACCAAGCAGCCGGATCCTAACGCACAGCACGTTTCCTATTATCTGACGAATGATCACGAAGCCATCATTGACCGTGCAGCCTGGGAACAAGTGCAGACACTGCTCAATCAAAAGCATGAAGAAGTATTGCAGGGCATCTACAGGCACGGGAAGCATCATCCGTTATACGGCAAGCTGTTCTGCGGGCTTTGCGGTGCACCGTACACACGGCGAACCATTCGAGCATGTCAAACTCAAGGCAGCGAATTATACAAGGCCTGGAACTGTAAGGAACGGCAGAAAGGCAAGAAGGGAAATGGATGTAGGAACCGTGTTGTCAAAGAAGAAGAGATTATGGAAGAGATTGTAAAAGTGATAGGCACAGTCGAAGTCAAAGGGATGCTGGAAAAAGTGCAAAAGGTGCTCGTATACAAAGATCATATTGAGGTTGCCATGACGTGATGCATTTTTTCTCCTTGGATGCCGCGAAGAGTCAATCAAGCCGCCGGAGTAAAGATTGCAGCGGCCATAAAGCAAAACAGCCCGCCATCCTTGAATCGATGACAGGCTGTACTTGCTCAGTGCACCGTTTGGGATCAAACGGTCATGCTTCTTTCTTTTTGGTAAAGATCATGCGGCCAGCGCTGGTCTGCAGCACTGTCGTCACGGTCACGGTAATGGTCTTGTTCACAGAATCGCTGCCGCCCTCGATGACAATCATGGTACCGTCGTCCCGGTATGCCACGCCCTGCCCTGGCTCCTTGCCCTCCTTGACCACCTGCACCGTCATTTCTTCTCCGGGAAGCACGGCAGGCCGGAGTGCACTGGCCAGGTCATTCAGGTTCAGCACCCCTACCCCGGCCACGCTGGCCACCTTGTTCAGGTTGTAATCTCCGGTGATGATGACACCGCCCAGCTGCTTCGCCAGCCGTAGCAGTTTCACGTCCACTTCTGCCGTGTCCGTCCAATCCGTTGCATCCACCTGCAAGGTGATTTTCGGTTCTGCCTGCATCTTCTTCAGGATGTCCAAGCCCCTGCGCCCCCGGCTGCGGCGCAGCTCATCGGCTGCGTCTGCCACATGCCGCATTTCATCCAGCACGAACTGGGGCACGATCATTTTTCCTTCCACAAATCCTGTGCGGCACACGTCCAAGATGCGCCCGTCAATGATGGCAGAGGTATCCAGCAATTTCGGCAGAGCGACCGCTGTGCTTTCTTCTCCGTCTTCTGCCTCCGCTGCGTCTGTATTTTCGCTTGCTCGATGCCTGCGTCGAAAGCCGTCCTTGGTAAACAGCGCCAGAAAATCCTTGCCCCGTTTCCAGCCGATGGACCACCCAGTCGCCCCCAAGGCCACATACAGGATGGCGGACAGCGTCGTGGTAAACATGCTCTGTCCCAGGAAGCCGACCAGCTGGGAAAGCAGTGCCGCAATCACCAGACCCACCACCAGACCTACCATGCAGCCTGTCATTTGGCTGATGGACATCTTGTCCAGCCGCTGCTCCAGCTCATTGCCCATTTCCGTGCATTTCCTGATAATCGGATCGCTGAGGAAGAAAAAAAGAATGGCAAAAATCACACAGGAGATCACATAAGTCAGCACCAAGTTTCCCACAGATAAATGACTTTCCGGATTGTTAATGCCATAAAGCTGCAGTGTCAAGGCTGCCATGGCCGCACCGACGCCTGCACCCAGCACGGTGATCAGTCCACGCAGCAAACGCTGTACCACCTTTGATTTCATGGAATCGTATTCCGTCCCTTCCGCCTAAAAAGCAGGCATTGATCAATGCAAATCAATTAAAACAATACGCTTAGTGCCTGCATCACCGTGTCCACGCCGATGAGTTTCACGCCCTCCGGAGTAGTGACACGCTTCATATTCTCTCTCGGCAACAAAATGGTAGTAAACCCAAGCCGGGCGCACTCCGCAATGCGCCTGTCACATTGGGGAATCGCCCGCACCTCGCCAGCCAGACCGATTTCCCCCATGACTGCCGTCTGTGCACCTACCGCTTCATCCTTCAAGGAAGAAGCAACCGCCATGCACAGCGCCAAGTCTGCCGCAGGTTCGCTCAATTCAAGTCCCCCTGCCACGTTCACGTAAACATCCTGATTGGAGGTGCGCTGTCCGCACCGTTTCTCCAGCACAGCCAATAGCAGTGCCACCCTGCCGTTATCTGCGCCCCCTACCGTGCGGCGTGGGGTGCCGAAGTAGCTGGGCGCCGTTAAGGCCTGCACATCACAAAGCAAAGGCCGGGAGCCTTCCAATCCGCAGAACACCACAGAGCCGGAAGCCCCCTTGGCACGATGGCTCAGCAGCTGTTCGCTGGGGTTGGGCACCACCTGCATACCTTGCTGGGTCATTTGGAAAACGCCCAGTTCATTTACCGACCCAAACCGGTTCTTCACCGCCCGCAAAAGTCGATACTCCTGCTGTCTGTCCCCCTCAAAGTACAGCACCACATCCACCATGTGTTCCAGCATTCTGGGCCCGGCAATTGCACCTTCCTTGGTTACATGCCCCACTAGGAAAATGGCCGTGCCTGTTTCCTTGCACAGTCGCATGATCAAGCTGGTGCATTCTCGTATCTGGCTGACGCTGCCGGGAGCGGAAGCCATTTCCGGCCGGTACATGGTCTGGATGGAGTCTACCACCGCCACATCCGGGGAAAGCTTCATCAGCTTTTCTTCCACCCCGTCCAAGGCGTTTTCCGCCAGTACGTACAGATTGGGCACATCAATGCCCAGCCTGCGGGCACGAAGCTTAATCTGCTTGGCGGATTCTTCACCGCTGATGTACAGCACCTTTTTGCCATCCCGGCAAAGATTGGCGCATACCTGCAGCAGCAGCGTTGACTTGCCGATGCCCGGATCGCCGCCGATCAGCATCAGTCCGCCCTCCACAATGCCGCCGCCCAGCACCCGATCCAATTCGCTGATGCCGGTGGTGGTGCGCTCCACCGCATCTTCAGGGATGTCCTTCAGCAGCAAGGCCGTGGCACCTGTGCCGCCCCGCTGCTTTGCCGCCTTCTGAGGAGCAGCCTTCATGGCAGGTGCTGCAACGGTTTCTTCCATGGTGTTCCATGCTCCGCAAGCCGGGCACCGCCCCACCCACCGGGTGGTTTCATACCCGCAGGATGTGCAGGCGAAGCAGGTCTTTTCCTTTGCCACAGGTTTTTCTCCCCTCTTCAGCAATCTCGTCAAACCAAAACCCATTGTATTATACCACCGTAGGAAAGGGGATGCAAATGCAAATCGTCCGTCTTGCACAACCTGTGTGAAAATGGTACAATCTCTATGAGGTGAACCCCTTGGCATTACAGATTGTTTTGGTAAACCCTGAAATTCCGCAGAATACGGGAAACATTGCCCGCAGCTGTGCCGCCACCGGTGCTACGCTGCACCTGATTGAACCCCTGGGCTTTTCCCTGAGCGATAAATACTTGAAGCGTGCCGGGCTGGATTACTGGAACCTGATGACTTACCACGTATACCCCAGTGTGGAGGATTTCCTGCTGAAGCATCCCCATGCCCGGATGCACTTTGCCAGCACCAAAGCCCCCAGAGGCTATACGGAAGTTGCCTATGAGGATGAAGATTTCCTTGTCTTCGGCTGCGAATCCCGCGGCTTGCCGGAAAACCTGCTGGAAAAAGTATACGACCGGTGCATCCGTATTCCTATGCGGCCGGAAGCCCGGAGTCTGAACCTGTCCAATTCCGTGGCCATTGTGCTTTATGAGGCGCTTCGACAGCTGGACTTCCCCGGCCTGAGTGCCGAAGGCCACCTGACCGGCCGCACGGAACAGGACGCCCCCTGGCTGGACTATGTGTAACCATAAGGAGGGGTAAGTTTGGCTTATTTTACCCATACCGATCAAAACAGCGCCCCTCATGAGCGCGTGTTTCATCAGCCCGTGCAGGACGACTGGTCGGATGACCCTGAGGACGACTATGACGATGCCATGGATGATGATGGTTCTTTTCCTCAGGAGCCCTATGATGATGACCCGGATGACGAGGATCCGGATGACGAACCCCTGACCCCGGAAGAAAAGAAAATGCTGCGCAAGGGACGTTTCCGTGTGGCTGCCGGCATTTTCGATTTCTTCAGCGTTATCGCAGGCATGGTAGTGATTCTGATTTTTATTGCCCTACTGGTCAGCTTAATCACCTGGCTTCAGTCTGACTTTGACCAGACCTTCACCCTGATCACCCGAACCTTCGGCTAACAGAAAGAAGGGTATTGCCGTGACAGACATTACCTGGGAGCTTTTTAACCATCAGGTTGCCGAATGCAGGCGATGCGGCCTGTGCGGCGGCATACACCACAAGGTGCCCGGGCAGGGAGACCCTCATGCCCCGCTGATGTTCATCGGCGAAGGTCCCGGACAGGTGGAAGATGAGCAGGGACTGGCTTTCGTAGGTCCTGCCGGTCAGCTGCTGACCCGGATGCTGGCCGCCATTTCCCTGCCAAGGGACCGGGTGTATATCTGTAATGTGGTTAAGTGCCGTCCGCCGAGCAATCGTGTTCCCACCGCTGAGGAAGCCGCTGCCTGCATGATGCATTTGCGGATGCAGGTGTTTCTTGTACGTCCAAAGGTGATTGTGCTGCTGGGCTCCACAGCCGCTAAGAACACGCTGGGTGATACCCTGCGCATTACCCGTGACCGCGGGCAATGGTTTCAGCGGAACGGGGTTTGGATGATGCCAACCTACCATCCCTCTGCCCTGCTCCGGGATCCCGGCAAAAAGCGTGAGGCGTGGGAGGATATGCAGACCCTCCGGGACAAGCTGATGGAACTGAAGCTGTACCCGGAGCTATACGGAGTGAATGATGACCATGCATGATATGGAGCTGTGCTGCCGGAAAGCCGCCGGAGAAAGATGGCCGGAAAAGACAATTGTCTTCGGAGAAGGCAACGAGCATCATCCGGCGGTAATGCTCATTGGAGAAGCCCCCGGGGAACAGGAGTCCCTGCAAGGCCGCCCCTTTGTGGGCAAGGCCGGCAAGAATCTGGATCAGTTTCTGGATGTGCTGCAGTTGAATCGAGCAGACATCCGCATCAGCAATGTAGTCAAAATCCGCCCTACCAAGATCAGCTCCAAAGGGCGCATCTCCAATCGTCCGCCCAATCGGGAGGAGATTGCCTTCTTCGTGCCTTATCTGTATGAAGAAATCCTGCTCGTGCAGCCCCAAATGCTGGTGACCCTGGGCAATACCGCCCTCCACGCCATTGTGGGGGATGCATCCATCGGTGCCTGCCACGGGCAGGTGCTGCAGACCGTGATCAAGGCAGGAGAATCGGAGGCCGGTTTTTCCGTCTTTCCCCTTTACCACCCTGCGTCCATTATCTATAATCGCGGACTTGCCCAGGTGTACCAGGAGGATCTGCTGGCACTTCGGCATGTGCTTGAGCAAGGCAAGCTTTTATTTTTGTGAGGAAGAGCATGAGTATTTATTTCAAGTGCCCCGTTGCTACCCGCTGCGGCGGATGTCAGATGACAAAGCTGCCCTATCAGGAACAGCTGCGTGTAAAGCAGCACCGCATAGAGGAGCTGCTGCGCCCCTTCTGTCCGGTGGAGCCCATTCGGGGCATGTCTTCTCCCCTGCACTATCGCAACAAGGTGCATGCCGTGCTGTCCGTGGACAAAAGCGGACGGCCTGTTTCCGGGGTGTATGCCGCCGGAACACACCGGGTGGTGCCGGTCAAACATTGCCTGATTGAAGATCAGCAGGCGGATCAGATTATCCGCAGCATTGTGGAACTTCTGCCGAAATTTCGTCTGAGAATTTACAATGAATACACCCATCGGGGTTTTCTGCGGCACATCGTCATCCGTACCGGCCAATTCACGGGGCAGATCATGGTGGTGCTGGTCACCACCTCCCTGGAGTTTCCCGGAAAGAAAGAATTTGTGCAGGCACTTCTGCAGCTTCATCCGGAAATCACCACCATCGTGGTCAACGAAAACAATCGTCAGACCAGTGTGGTGCTGGGCAATCGGGAGAGTGTCCTTTACGGCAGCGGCTACATGGAGGACGAGCTTTGCGGCAAGCGTTTCCGCATTTCCCCTCGGTCTTTCTATCAGGTCAACGCCCAGCAGGCAGAAGTGCTGTACGAAACAGCCATCGATCTGATGGGGCTTACCGGCAATGAAACCCTGCTGGATGCCTACTGCGGCACCGGCACCATCGGTCTTTGTGCCGCCGATAAGGCTGCAAGGCTCATCGGCGTTGAGCTGAACGCCGATGCCGTCAAGGA
>CAVKHY010000105.1:0-7560 GCA_963656345.1 bacterium
GCCTTGTGGCTCAGGTGATCCAGTGTCACATACTTCTGGGTGCACACATCCCCTGCATACTTCTCGTTCGTCAGCAGATTCCACACAGTGCGGGGCGTCCATTTCCCTTTGCCGCTGGGGCTTGGCGTATCCTCCAACATTTTCACGATATGGGGCAGACTGCTTCCGTGTTCATATTGGCAGAAGATGTTCCGCACCACGGCGGCCTCTGTGGGCTCGATGAGCCATTCGGCTTCACTGGATTTGCTGCTTGTTTCACCTTTCCGGTAGCCGTAGAGCCGCTGCCATCGAACCTGACCGCTTTCATAGCCTTTTCGTAATCCCCACTTGATGTTTTCGGAAATAGAACGGCTTTCTTCCTGAGCGAAGGCGGCCAGCACGGTCAGGAGCATTTCGGACATGGCGGTGCCTGTGTCAATGTGCTCCTTTTCAAACAGGACGTTAACGCCGAGACTTTGCAATCGACGAATGCAAGTCAGGCACTCCAGTGTGTTGCGTGCAAAGCGGGATAGGCTTTTCGTAATGATGTAATCGATCCGGCCTGCCTCAGCATCCTGCATCATGCGATGAAATGCCGTGCGATTGACCGTGGACGTGGCACTAAGCCCTTCATCGGCGTAGATACCGGCCAATGTCCAGCCCGGATGCTCACGGATGCGTCGGTTGAAGACTTCCATTTGGGCAGCAAGGCTGGTTTGTTGCCGGGCAAGGTCCGTACTGACTCGGCAATAAGCTGCAACGTGCAGGAGCTTGGCAGGTTTTGCTGCTGTTGCTGTAGCAGCTGGTGCATGCTGAATTTTTGTCACCGTGCAGGTCATGCGTCTTCCTCCTTCTGCTTTTCAAAACACCAACGGTCATCTGCGAGTAGCGTTAACTGTTCTGCGGTCCTCCGCTTATAGGAAGAGTGCAGCAGACCACTTTTCATGACCTGCTGCACCTTTTCAAACATCTCCCGGCAGATGATGGCGGGATGATGATCCTCAATATAATACTGATCTCGTTCACCACGGTTGGGACGCACGGCCCTTTTGTCTGTGTAGACGTGATAGGTTCGGTTTGTCAGACAGTCGCCCATATAGACCACATTCGTCAGCAGATAAACCAATCGTTTCCTGTGCCAGACTTTCCCGGTTCCTTGCAATTGCTCGATCTCATTCAGCTCGGCAAGAATTTGCTGATACGTCCATCTTCCGGTGGCCGCCAACGAGAATGCCCGGCGCACCCTTTGCGCTTCCGCAGGGAAAATCTCCCATGCCTGGCTGTGCTGCTTTCGCCGAAACCCGTAGGACGGATGAAAGAACGGCTCCCCCTTGGCGTTGCTCTGCTTGACTGCTCAGCGGAGATTCTCACCGATGCTTCGGCTCTCTTCCTGCGCAATGGCCGCCATGATGGATAGGAGAAGCTCGCCTGAGCCTTCCAAGGTGTTGATGCCCTCTTTCTCGAAAATCACAGGGATACCCAGCCTTTTCAGCTTGCGCACCATTGCCAGACAGTCGGACAGACTGCGGGAGAAGCGGGATAAGGACTTTACCAGGACCAGATCAATCAGGCCTGCTTCACAGTCGTGCAGAAGTGCCTGGAGACCTGCACGGCCATGGAGAGAACGGCCTGTCTTGCCTTTGTCGCCGTAGATGCCGGCGAGAATCATTGCAGGATCCGATGTAATGCGATGGCGGAAATAGACCTGCTGGGTTTCGTAGGAGTTTTCCTGCAGCTCCTTGTTTGTGCTGACACGGCAATAGGCGGCGGTGCGGAGCGGCATGCTTGATGGTTGAATCATGTGGGGAATCTCCTTCCTTTCGGTATTTGAAATCATGGTATAGCTTGCTTTACGGAAGAAGATAAGTCAAGAAGCCTGGCATCAGAATGCAGGCGAGATAGCAGATGCACACAATGCAATCGTCAGAAAAATGCGTAAACAGAAACAGAGCGGAACCGACAGGCAATCGGTTCCGCTCTGTTTGCAGGAATCAATATTTTCTTCCGAAACGGTAGAAATTGGTGGTCGTTTGCGGAGTGACCACGGAGTGGGACAGGCTGCGGTTCTTGGTTACGTTCAGCACCAGGGCAATGCCGCCCATGTTGGTAACCATGTTGGAGCCGCCGTAGCTGAGGAAGGGAAGGGGAATGCCGGTAATGGGCATCAGCCCCAGGGTCATGCCGATGTTCTCAAATACGTGGAACAGCAGCATGCCCATCACCCCGATGATCACCAGCATACCGAACCGATCCCGGGTATACCGTGCCAGGTACAGAATGCGGAGGATGATCAGCAGGTAAATCAGTAGGATAATCGAGCAGCCAACAAAGCCCCACGCTTCACCGATGGTGGCGAAGATGAAGTCCGTCCAGTCTGCAGGCACATAGTTCAGCTGGGACATGGAACCATCCACAAACATGCCGATGCCGGTTAAGCCGCCGGAGCCAATGGCGGTCTGGCTTTGCAGCATCTGATAAGCGTCGTCGCTGGAGTACAGTTCCGGGTTCATGAAGGCCAGAATTCGCTGCAGACGGTAGCTGTCTGATCCGGTGGCTACCAGCACGCCGTAAAGTCCCAGCAGTGCCAGAATGGCGAAGGCGGCGAGCCCTAGCAGAATGCGGATGTCCACATTGGCAAAGTAGAGCATCACGGCGAAGAGGAACACAATCACCAACAGGGAGCCCATTTCGCCGGAGGCCAGAATGATCAGGCAAGGACCGCCGGCCATGGCCATGATGTGGATGAAATCCTTAAAGGTGTTCATGGGACGCTCACTGCGGGCAAGCCGCTTGGCCAGCATCAGAATCATGGACAGCTTGACGAATTCCGAGGGCTGAATGGTGTAGCCCCAAATGATGTCCAGCCAGGCTTTCACGCCGGCGGCACGGTTGAAAATCCACACCAGGGCAACCAACAGGATACCGCCCCAGTACAACAGGGGGGTAATACGGCGCAGCAGGTCATAGGGAAAGTTCATAATAACCACCAGCACCACAGGCGCCAGCATCAGGAAGATGCACTGCCGCACCGCATAGGAGGATTCTACAATGTGGTTCAGCAGGGAAGCATCCGATGTGGAAGAAGTGGAGTAGGTGGCCACGCTGACGGCCAGCACCCCGAAAATGGACAAGGCAAATACCATCACAATCAGGGGCACGTCCACATGAGCCCGTGTCCGCCTGTTTTCAACGATCAATCCTTTGTACCTCCTGAGGCTTGTGTCGGAAAAGCCGCTTCAGCAGGGAGGCAGGGCGGTTTCCGTAGTCCGGGAAGGCGACCTGCTGACCGGCCATGCGATGAGCAATGCGGGTGATGGCTTCTGCCGCTTCACACTTGCAGTCCATCAGGGACATGCGCTTGAGCAGTGCCCGGTACACAATGGGATCGTAGGGGATCTCTCCTAAGAGGGACAAGTCCAGGGTTTGGGCGACTGTCTTGGCGGAATACATTTCCCCGGATTCAATCAGCTGAGGATCCAGCCGATTCACAATCAACTGCGGATGTGCGGAACGCTTCTCGGCAATGACGGCGCTGGTGCGCTCCGCATCCCGGATGCATACATCGTCCGGGGTGCAGATGAGGATGCTTTCGTCTGCCTCTGCATGCATCACCCCTCGCAAACCTCGCTCAATGCCGGCGGGACAGTCGATCAACACTATGTCAAACCGGTTCTTGAGCTGACGAATGACCCGGCGCAGCGCCTTGCCATCCACTTCCTTGGCACGGGCAAACTGGGCGGCGGGCAGCAGGAACAGCCGCTTTTCCTCCGGATGCTCTATCAGCGCCCGGGGCATGGGACAGCGGTTCATACACACATCCAGCAAGTCGTAGACCACTCGGTTTTCCAGCCCAAGGATCACATCCTGATCTCGCAGGCCAATGTCCGCATCCACAATGCAGACCTTAAATTCCATCCGGGCAAGGGCGGTGGCAAGGGCAGCGGTAATGGTGCTCTTGCCTACGCCTCCCTTGCCGGAGGCAATCATCCATGCTTTCCCCATATCGGTTCTCCTTTGTTAAGGCGCAATCGAGTTGCCAACAGGCAGGGTGTAGTCTGTCGTTCGCAGATCCTTCTGCTTCATGTACCAGTCCACAAATTCCTTGGCAGCCAGGGAGGTTTCGCCGCCGGAGTATCCGTGGGGGATGAACACCGCAATGGCAATCTCCGGTTTTTCATACGGGGCGAAACAAACGAACCAGCCGTTGTTCTCCAGGTCGATGGCCGTCACCTGTGCGGTACCCGTTTTTGCACAAATCTGGTCAAGGTATTCCCAGCCGCTGAAGTACTTGGATGCAGTACCGGACTCGTCAACCACTCGTTTCATGCCTTGCTTGATGTAAGGCAGGTACAGATCCGCATTTTCCAGCTGAGTAATCAGCGTAGGTTCACGTTGACTGAGCACTTCGCCCTCAGGGGAGATAATGGAGTCGATGATGGAAACGTTGTACACATAGCCGCCATTGGCCAGTGCCGCTACGTACCGGGCAACGGCAATGGGGGTCACAGTGGTGACAGACTGGCCGATGGCCGTCAGGATGGTCTGGCCGCCGCCCCATTTAATATCGTTCATGTAGTTGTACGTATCACCGATGACGGCCTGCAAGTACACCATTTCCTTGGTCATGTTCAGCTCTTCCATCAGGATGGTACGCATGTTGTCCAGCCAGTAGCTTTCATCGTAGTTTACTGCCATGTCCATCAGCCGCTTGGCGCAGGTGCTGAGACGCTCGTCGTCATATTCCAGACCACGGCTGGCACCGCAGTTCTTCAGGTGCTTTTTAATGGCGTTATACACGATGATAGGCAGGGAGGTGTCCTGGTTGGCTTCGTTCACAGGCTTGGTGGGGTCATACAGGGTGTTCTGACTGCCCACCACGCTGCGGACTTCGCCGGGCAGGTCAATACCGGTTTTGCTGGTCAGGCCAAAGAGGGAAGCATACCGGTACAGCCGATCCTCGCCCAGCCGGCTGCCCAGCTCGTAGAAGAAGTAGTTGCAGGAGTTGGACAGACCTTCCACAATGGTCTGGTTGGCGTGCTTGTAGCGGTAGTTCTTGCCGATCCAGCACTTAGGCGCAGTGGAAAGGTCGCTGTTGTACTTGGTATAGTAACCATTGTCGGTAATCCGCTCGGTAACGGTCAACTCACCCTCGTTCAGGGCGCCGTAGGCGGTCACCATCTTGAAAATAGAGCCGGGGGTTCCACGGGCGTGAATGCCGTAGTTCAGCAGCAGATTCCGCTCGTCGGACAGGATGGTGACGGCCTCTGTGCCGCCGGCAACCAGTGCGTTAAGGTCATAGGTGGGATAGTTGGCCATGGCCAGCACCCGATCCTGCATATCCAGCACGATCATACAGCCGTGCTCCGCCAGTTCCATGGGGTACTTTTCCCAGTCCCGGTTGGCAATGTCGGTTTTGTTGGTTTCCAGCCAGCTATCGGAGACCATCAGGGTTTCCTGCTTGTTTCGAGTGTTGTTTACGTTGTCTGCAATGGCACGTTCTGCCTGCTGCTGATAGGAGGCGTTCAGGGTCAGCTTCACCGTGTTGCCGTCCTGGGGTTCGGTGTAGCTCAGTTCACGAACAATCTTGGAATAGTTGTCACGTTCCACCACACGGGAACCCTGCCGCAGGGAGGAATTCTGAGTCAGCCAGTCTTCCATGGAGGATTCAATGCCATCTCGACCGATGGTGTCACTGTAGGAATAGCCCTTGGCCTTCAGGGTTTCCCAGGTGCTTTGGCTGGGAATGGCACCGATGTAGCCGATGACCTGGGCTGCCAAGGTGCTGCGGGGATACACCCGCTGGGTGCCTACGGAAATCTCCATGCCGGAGAGCACCATGGAACGGGTCTCGACCTCGATAACGGTTTCGTACTTTACATTTTTAGCAATGACGATGGGCTGAGAGTTGAACACATTCATCTGCATTTCGGAATAAATCGCCATGACCTTCAGCATGGTTTCTTCATCCACCAGATAGGTGTCCACCTGGGTGCTGCCTTCTTCTTCCTTGGCAATGGCAGCGGCCTCTTCCTCACTGGTCACCAGGCGATACCGCTTCTTCAGGGCCGTGATGCACTGCTCGGCGGTTTCATACTTGGTGGTGCTGGTTAGGTATAGGTTGGAGCGCCACTGCTTTTCACGTTTTTGCAGCACCGAGTCGGATACGCCGGAGCCGAAGGCAAATGCCCACTCTCCGGTTTCTTCATCTCGGGCAATCACGAAATCGACCGCAATGGTGCCTCCGTTTTTCTCGATGATGTCAATTGTTTCAATAATGGAGGAGGTAAAGGAGGCGTATTCTGCACGGGTATTCTGAGAGGCATCCTTGTAGAAGGTGACGTTGTAGATCAACTCGTCCTCCGCAAGGGTCACCGACTCCGAGTCGATGATGCTGCCCCGCTTGCCCCGCAGGGTGATGGTCTTGGTGCGGCGGGATTCGGATTTTTCCGCATACTCCTCGCTGGACTTCAGCTGCAAATTTACCAAGCCGGAAAGAAGATATCCGAACATGGCCAGCAGAATGAAAATAAAGACCAAATAACGCCACTTAATGGGATGATCGGTGTTGTTGAAACTGTTCAACCCTTTTTCTCCTTTCAGCGCCGGGGTTGGGAAAGATGCAATCCTTCGGATAGCTTTTCAGTATGTGACTCAGAAGGTAAGAAAGCAATGGCCAGCATCCTTGAAGACAAGAATACCGATGTCAGTCTGCAATCAATCCAAGTGATGCATCACACGGATTCCGCCCACAGCGCGGTGGACAGGGAACAGCCGGCATGGCCGCTTGTTCCGGGGAAAAATGTTGCCCCTTCGGCACCGCCTGCCACCGGGGGTGCCGAAGAAAAATTAAGCAAGATAACGACCCTGTACGGTTCGGTTTTCCGTGGGCAGCAAGGCGAAGCCTAAATACCGACGCACCAGCGGTGTCACCAGCAGTGTCAGTACCATGGTGGTCAGGATATCCACACCGCCGCGGATAAAGTGATCCAGGGTCAATTCCGTGCCGCCCAGATAGATATAGGTAATGTTCACAATCTCGTACAGCAGGGTGTTCATGCCGGCGCACAGGGCGGAACGGAGATACACGTTGCCGTTTCGGGCAGACTTGTTCAGGCTGCGCTCAGTTTCCAGACGCTTGTCGCTTTTGTCTGCAAAGAAGACACTGCAAAAGGCGGCGGCAATGGGGTAGAGCAGCAGGTTCATGTAGGTAATAGGGGGCTTGGTGATTTCCAGAATAATGCCGAAGATGCCGCCTGTCCAGTAGGCGCGCAGCCTGCCGTAGCACACGGTGATGATGCCGGTAACGGCAAAGAGCAGGCTGGGGGTCACACCGCCGATTTTCACATAAGGCATGACGCAGCTTTGAATCAGGTAGCTGAGTAAAATGACCAGAAAATAGCGAAGCAGCCGCCGCAGGGCACGGAAGATTTCCATCAGGTACCGTCCGAAGCTGCGAAGGTGCTCGCCGAAGGATTTGCGTGCCACCTTACTCGTCCTCCTCATAGGTCATATCCCCGGGATTCAGGGTGATATAGGGGGTGGGAGAGGGCGTAGGCGAAGCGGTGGGGGTTGCCGTAGGGC
>CAVKHY010000106.1:0-1721 GCA_963656345.1 bacterium
CTATTGATCATCCCGTGTACTTCTACAATATGTCCGACCGTTCCTTTGTGGTACTGGCCGCATTTGACCAATCCGCTTCAGCCGATCCCTTGATGGAATTACAGCATCGAGTTATCGCACTGCACAATGATTTGGTAGAGCAGCACAATATCTGGTTCTATGCCGGTGTAGGTGAAAAGTGCACCGAGGCACAAAAACTCTGGGAATCCTACGAGCAGGCACGCACCGCTGCCCGGTACACGGCAAAGCATCATATTTTCCTGCCTTACGAAATGATTCATAAGGACGCCGGCGCCTGGTACTACCCGATTGAAATTTCCGCAAAACTGCAGCACTTCATCACCACCGGCAACAAGCAGCAGGTAACGGAAATGTTTGCCCTCATTCATCGGGAAAACATTGAGGAGCGTTCCCTGTCCATGCCCCTGCTGACGCTGTTGCTTTCCGACCTGAAAAACACCCTGCTGAAATCTCGCTTCCTGATTACCAACGTCCAAGATGAAAACGAACAGGAGCAGCTTCGACAGATTGATCGCCGGCTCGGGGAACAGCTCAGCTTTCCGCAATTGGAAAGCACTGCGCTGGAACTGTGCAGCTTCTTCACACGCACCGCAGAACCTTCTGATCCCATTCCTGAAGTGGAACGCTACCTGACAGAAAACTATACGGATCCATCCATGTGCCTAGCCAAGTTGTCCGATCGGTTCAACATTTCGGAAAGCTATCTGTCCCACTTGTTTAAGAACAAAACAGGTCAGAATTTCTCCATCTACTTGGAAAACCTGCGGCTGAATGAAGCTGCCCGCAGGCTAAAAGACCCGAAATGCAATCTTTCCTCCCTGTATTTAGAGCTTGGATACAACAATTCCACCACCTTCCGCAGAGCCTTCAAAAAGCGCTACGGCATGTCGCCCAGTGAAATGCGCAGTTAAAGGAGATCATTTCCATGTATACCATTTCCGTTGCACCTTCTACCCCTATTGATACCTTGGGCAAAGCCTTTGCTTTACTGCCGGATGATCAGGAAGAGACCGTTTGCATTCATCTTGCTCCCGGCACCTACCGTGAAAAGCTGACCTTACATCGCAGTCATACCATTATTGAAGGTTCCGGCACAGAACAGACCAAAATCGTTTTCGGTGGTGCCGCCACGGAGATCATGCCGGATGGTATGAAACGTGGGACATTCCGTACAGCCACCCTGATGATTGATGCGTCCTATGTCACCCTGCGAAACCTGACCGTTGAAAACGATGCTGCTCCACGTGAAGCAGCCGGCCAAGCCATCGCCTTGTATGTTGACGGGGATCACTTTCTGGCAGAGCATTGCGCCCTGCTCGGACATCAGGATACGTTGTTCACTGCACCCTTGCCCCTCAAGGAGCTGCAAAAGAACGGCTTTGTCGGTCCAAAGCAGTTCGCCCCTCGCACCCCACAGCGTCAGGTGTATCGTGATTGCCTGATTGCAGGCGATATTGACTTCATCTTCGGCGGCGCAGCAGCTTGGTTTGACCATTGCGAAATCCGCAGTGTAGACGGACGTAGGCTGCGTTCCGCCCCCTATGAAAGTTATATCAGTGCTCCGTCAACCCCTGCCGGGCAGCACTTTGGCTATGTGTTTTACCACTGCCGCTTAACAGGCGACGGTATCCCGGATGACAGCGTATATTTGGGACGTCCTTGGCGAAATGATGCCAAAGTAGTTTACATCTGCTGTGAAA
>CAVKHY010000106.1:1731-7447 GCA_963656345.1 bacterium
GTGAAATGGGAAGCCATATCAAGGCTTCCGGTTTTGATGACTGGAACAAGCCTGAAGCTCATGCAACCATGTTTTTCGCCGAATGCGGTTCCTTTGGCAAGGGGGCAGAAAGTTTACGTGCTGATTATGTTCACCAGCTGACGGAAGCAGAAGCTGCCGCCTACACATTGGAGCAATTTCAGCATCATGCACTTGACACATGATAGTACGTAAACATACCAAAGTCTGATTTACATTGCACAAAAAAGACGCAAGGTGTTCAGCCTTGCGTCTTTTTTCATCCATTTACTTGTTATTATATCCCAAAGTCTTCAAATCATCCATGCGATTGCGCCAATCAGGGCGAACCTTTACCCAAAGTTTCAGGTTCACGTGCATGCCAAGAAGTTGTTCAATATCTGCACGAGCTTCACTGCCGATGGTTTGCAGCATGGCACCATGCTTGCCGATGATGATTCCCTTATGAGCTTCCCGTTCGCAGTAGATGGTGGCATGGATTTCCATGAAGTCATCGTTTTCTTTGTTCATGGCCATCATTTCCACGCCGATGCCATGGGGAACCTCATCCCGCAGGTGCAGCAAAGCCTTTTCACGAATCATCTCGGCACAAATCTGACGCTCCGGCTGATCCGTCATCATGTCATCCGGGAAATACTTAGGACCTTCCGGGAGACCCTTGACAAGGGCAGCATTCAAATCCTCCAGCCCATCACCGGTTTTCGCACTGATCGGCACAATGGCGTCATAGGAAAGATCTGCAAAGGAGGCCATCAGGGTAAGAAGCTTTTCGCGAGGCAGTAGGTCAATCTTATTGAGCGCCAGCAGTTTGGGTACTTTCTTCTCGGACATTTCCTTGACGATTGCCCGATCCTGCTCCCCTACCTGGGTGGCGTCCACCAGCACCAGCACCCCATCCATGCCATCCATCGCATCCTTGACAGACTGCATCATATACTCGCCCAGGCGAGTGCGGGGATGGTGAATGCCCGGCGTGTCCAGAAAAACTATTTGCCAGTTTTCCCGGGTCATAACGCCCATGATACGGTTGCGTGTGGTCTGGGGACGATTGGATACAATGGCCACTTTCTCCCCAACCAACGCATTCATTAAGGTTGACTTGCCCACGTTCGGTCTTCCCACGATGGTGATGAAGCCGGAACGAAAATGCTGTTGCTCCATGTTTTTTCCTCCTCAATAAGGTTTGCCGTTTAATTCTGCTGCACCAAAGCCATGGGGCAACAGCTGCTTCAGGTTCATTTCATCTTTCTGCCCTTCCCCCCAGGTAACAAGAACCCGAAGGTCAGGTGCAAACTCATTCAATGCCTGACGGCATGCACCGCAGGGCCAGGGTGCAGCATTTTCAGCTGCAATGGCAATGGTCGTAAACTCGGTTGCGCCCTCGCTGACTGCCTTAAACAGTGCCGTACGCTCCGCACAATTTGCCAAACCATAGGAAGCGTTCTCAATATTGCATCCCTGATAAATCCGTCCATCTGCACACAAAAGAGCAGCCCCCACCGCAAAGTGAGAATAGGGAGAATAGCTGCGCTTCATAGCTTCTCGTGCCAGGCTCAGCAAAGTTTCATCCGTAACAGTCGATTCTCCGTCTCGGCTCATGCCAATGGCAGACAAAATTTTCTCTTCCATTGCTCTCATGCTCCTTTGATCTTCCGGTTCAATATGATCATACCCCATCAAGTGACAGATACCATGCACCAGCAGATAAGCTGCCTCCCGCATGGGGGAATGCCCGTATTCTTCCGCTTGGGCGTAAATGTGCGGAACAGAAAGGATCAAATCTCCCAGCATGCAGGCATCCACTTCATCGTCCAGTTCCTGCCGGAGGAGCTTGTCTGCTCTGCCTGCCGTCACACCCTGGGGATAGTTAATCGTAGGGAAAGAAAGTACATCTGTCGCACGGTCAACCTGCCGATACTCCTGATTGATGGCGTGGATCGTTTCATCATCGCACAGGCGAATGCTGACTGCGCAGGGGCGAAGCACGCCTTCCTGCAGGAGGGCGCAGTCCGCTGCCGTCTGCATGAGGGTAATCAGCTTTGGATCAACAGGAACATCCATCTGCCAAAGCAGTTTCATTGCTTCTCCTCCTCATTTTCTGCCTGCTGTGCTTCTTCTGCAGGCTTTTCCGCCTTTGTTGGTTCCGCCGCGGACAAATCACGCTTAGGCACTTCCACATTGGGATACTCAATCCGCTCGTGGAAAACGCCATTCAGCACCGTTGCGAAGGCCTCGCAAATGCCGTCAATGTCCTTCAGGGTCAGGGGCGAATTATTCAGCTGCCCGTCGTCCAGCTTCCCCTGTACCAATTTCCGGATAAACCGTTCAATAGCCTGGGGCGTGGGATCAGGCATGGAGCGCACAGCCGCCTCGATGGTATCCGCCAGCATGACAATGGCACTTTCCTTGGTAGAAGGGCGTGTCCCGTCATAACGGAAGTCAGCAATGTCTACCGGCTTACCGTCCGCCTGCTGCAAGGCTTTGTGGTAGAAGAACATTACCGGCGTATCCCCATGGTGCTCCACAATGATCTGCTGAATTTCCGGCGGCAGATGATACTTCTGAGCCAGCTGCAGGCCGTCCCGGGTGTGCGTCGTTACAATAGCGGCAGATACGTAAGGATCGGTGCGGTCATGGGGATTATCCCCCATCTGATTTTCCTTGAAGTACAAAGGACGCTTTAGTTTGCCGATATCATGAAAGTAAGCACCGGTACGCGCCAAAAGGGGATTGGCACCAATCTTTTCCGCCGCTGCCTCCGACAAATTTGCAACGATAATGGAATGATGATAAGTGCCCGGTGCCTCCAGGAGCAGCCGACGAAGCAGGGGCTGATTCGGGTTGCCGAGTTCCAGCAGTTTGCTTGGCGTCGCCAGATTGAACAAGGTTTCAATCACCGGCTGAAGACCCACTGCCACAATGCCGCTAACCACGCCGCTGGCTGTGCACATCAGGCTGTTGTTCATCACCGCATCCAGGTTTGTGGAAGTCATGAGTCCCACAGCAATCATGGTAAGCAAATTCAGCGCAGCCACAAGGAAGCCGCTCAAAATCACACGAACACGCTGAGGCTTCCCTTTCAGGAAGAAGACAGCTGCAACACCGCTGACGATGGAGGTTAGCATCACATACACCAGTTCCGTGGTATAGGCGGTAGTGCTGCCCAGCACCAGTGACGAAGCAAGCATGGCAAGTGTAAATGTTCCCACTACACCTACGCGCGCTCCAAGCAGTGCCGTCAGCAGCATGATACCCAGGGCTACCGGAGACAGATACACGCCGATCAGGCGAACAGAAATGGCGCACAGTCCCGTGGTAATGCACAGCACCATCATCAATACAGATAAGCGGCGTAAATCATGCAGCACATAGGGCACCAGCAGCTTCATCAGCACCACAAGCACGCCGATGGTAATTACCAGCATAATCGCCGTGCCAAGATAAATGGTCCAGTCAATGGTGTTGTTATCCAGCAGTCCCAGTGCCTCAATTACAGCCACCTGGTTGGCTGTCACCCGCTCGCCTTCCAGCACAATATTCTGCCCTTGAAGGAATGTTACAGGCTCCACAGCATCCATGGCCTTTTGCCGTGACTGCTCCGTGGCTTCCTGCTCAATGACCATGTTCGGCTTTACGCTGGCACGAAGAACAGAAGGTACAATATTTTGGAACAGAGACGTTTCGACCTTGTAGCCTACAATCTGCAAAATTGTTTGAATTGACTGGCTGACCTGGCCTTCGCGAATGGTTGTGTTCAGCGTATTTTCTACGGCAGTGGTCACCGTGGACACCATGGTGTCAAAATCTTCCGTGCTGGTGCGCAGCAGCGTGGTCAGCTGATAGTTGCTGGGGGTGAAAACATTCATCAGCCCCCGGGCATATTCCAGCTCACTATCGGTAAATGTGCGAGTGCGCACATCGGTTTCTTCCTCATCATCCTGCCGAAGGGTCAGACCGTACTGCTGCACCGTGCGCATTTCATCAAAAATGCTGGCCATGGTTGCGAGTACTTCTTCGCTGGCGCCTTCCTTCAGGTGATAGGTAGGCTCCACCGCATCGGCTGCCGCCTGCCGCCGCTCTTCCGTGGTGATTTCGTCCACCACGTCCTTGGTTGCAGTAATGGTATGCCGCGAGATGGTGCCCACCTGCACATCATACCGTTCCGGGGCACTCACCGCAACAAACATGGCATACAGCACCAAGCTGCCCAGCAGCACCACCAGCGTGCATTTTGCATCCACGCTATGAAGCCAACTGCGAATACTGTGCAGCCGATGCTTCTGTTTGCTGCGATCCTTTCTCCTGCGCTTCACGCTGCCTGCCTCCTTCAGTCAAAGCATGCATAGTCTATCCTAGCATTCTATCATTCAAGCTTACCTAATGATTATAGAATGAAGTGCTTTTTCTGTCAATCGAAACAGAAAACAGGAAGTCAAATCGAATGCAAAAGATGACAAAAAGAATCCCATTGCAAGGCTTCAATGGAAAAGGAGCTGCGTTGCCGCAGCCCCTTGCAGATTTACTTAATCATGCTCTGAGTCGTCTGCCAACCGGCGTCAATCACCTTTTGATGGCTGGTAGCATAAGGTCCGATTGCTGCCACTTGTGCCGCTGTTCTCGGGAAGTGGAGGCAGGTGTGACCGGCGAAGTTATTATCCGTCCTATGCTGCACACCGTGGGGCATGGAGTGGATGGAGGCCATGTAAACCCGTCCATCTGCAAACACAACCCACACTGCCTTTGCGTTCCATGTGTTGCCACCCAAGGCTTTTTCCATCTTGGCGGTATCAGCCGCCGTCAGCGGTTCACAGTCTGCATGAGCACCCAAGGAGAACATGTGCACCTGCCAGGAGATGCCTGTAGCAAAATCATACACCGTAGCGTAGGGATACAGCTTGCACCGTGCCTTGACTTCCGTGTACCAGTTTGCATACCGTACCGAGGAGGCCTTCGGAATGTAGGCCGCACTGGCATTGGGATTGATGGTAGGCGTAGCCGTTGCAACCGCCGTGCCGTTAGAGCTGATGGCGGTGCTGCTGCTCAGCTTGTCCAGGGTCTTCGTGCCGGCAACGCCGTCTACCGTCAGATTGTTGGCCTTCTGGAATGCCAGCAGTGCTGTGTAGGTCTGCACGCCAAATTTCCCGTCTGCTTTGCCGGAAAGGTATCCCAAGTCGATCAGTCGCTGCTGCATGCTCTTGACTGCATCGCTGATGTCGCCCTGCTTGAGGGAAGTGCTGGGAGCAGGTGTTGCCGAAGGAGTTGGCGTAACAACCGTTGCTGAAGTAGAATACAGCAGTGCCAACGTCGAAGCGCCAGCCACACCATCCCGGCTCAGGCCGTTGGCTTTCTGGAAATTATACACTGCCGCAGCCGTGGCACGACCGTAGTTGCCGTCTGCTTCCCCGGTCAGATACCCCAGCTTAATCAGCTTGTTCTGCAAATCGGTTACCGCTGCGCCGGTCATGCCCTTGCGAAGCGTTGTGAGGGCATCAACCGTACCGCCGGCATAGGCTCCTGTGCTGGTCAGTGCGCCGGAAGAATAAAGCAGTACCTGGGTGTCATAGCCTGCGGCACCATCTTCATTCAAACCGTTCTTCCGCTGGAAGGCACGGATTGCGGCCACGTCATCCGCTTTGCAAACCCCATCCACCGTTGCGCTGTAGTAGCCCAAAGCAGTAAGCCGCTCCTGCAGTCTGGA
>CAVKHY010000107.1:0-4178 GCA_963656345.1 bacterium
CGTTGATAGTATAGCACATGATCAGGAAAAAATCAACCCCTATTTTATTTTTATTTTGGGGAGTGAAGGAAAGCAAAAAACGTCACCGAAAGGAAATTTCTGGCGTTTTAATTGTTTCGAATTTGTCATGGAACTCCTGCGAAATCTCCCGCCAAAAACCTTGACAATCTCACCGCTCTCGTTCTAAAATAAGCAGTTGGCTTTTCCTTATGGAAGGAATCATGAAGGAGGGATTGTATGGCGATGCTGGAGAGGGTACTGCCCATGCTTTACAGGAATGTGCCTCGCATAAGGCGCCGTAGGTCCCGCCCTCCTGCGCTGATGGGGACTGATTCCCTCTGACGACCCGGGAGCAACAGACGAACCCCAACAACAATGGAGGATGAAACATGCTGCCCCAACGTGATACACAGGCCTTCCGCGATATGCTGCATGAGCAGGTGGAAAAGCGGAGAACCTTTGCTATAATCTCTCACCCTGACGCCGGCAAAACAACCCTGACCGAGAAGCTTCTGCTTTATGGCGGAGCCATTCGTTCTGCCGGCAGTGTTAAGGCTCGCAAGAGCGACAAGCACGCCACTTCCGACTGGATGGACATTGAAAAGCAGCGCGGCATTTCCGTTACTTCTTCTGCCATGCAGTTTGAATACGACGGCTTCCGCATCAATATTCTGGATACCCCCGGACACCAGGACTTCTCCGAGGATACCTACCGGGTACTGGTGGCAGCCGATGCGGCGGTCATGCTGATCGACGCCGCCAAGGGTGTAGAAGCGCAGACCATTAAGCTGTTCAAAGTCTGCCGGATGCGGAATATACCAATTTTTACCTTTGTCAACAAAATGGACCGAGCCGCCAAGGATCCCTTTGCGCTGATGGAAGAATTGGAGCAGGTGCTGGGCATCCGCTCCTGCCCCATTAACTGGCCGATTGGTGTGGATGGGGATTTCCAGGGCGTTTACCACCGGGATACGAAAATGGTGGAACTGTACACCGGCGGTGACCACGGCAAAAAGATGGTGGAGAAAACCGACATCGCCGTGGATGATCCCATGCTGGAAACCCTACTGGATAAGCATTACCGGGATCGACTGCAAGAAGAAATTGAATTGCTGGATGAAGCCGGCGACGCTTTCAACCTGGAGGCCGTCCGCCGGGGTGAGCTGACGCCCATGTTCTTCGGCTCTGCTGTAACGAACTTTGGCGTGGAGCCCTTCCTGGATCGGTTCCTGCAATACACGCCGCCGCCCCTGCCACGGCAGAGCGATGTCGGCATGATCGGCCCCGAAGAGCCCTATTTCTCCGGCTTTGTGTTCAAGATTCAGGCGAACATGAATCCTGCCCACCGGGATCGGCTGGCCTTCATGCGCATTGTCAGCGGTGCCTTTGAAAAAGGCATGGAAGTGTGGCACTCCGGCACGAATAAGACTGTTGCCCTGAAACAGCCACAGCAGTTCATGGCAGACGAACGGGAAGCCGTGGAGGAAGCTTGGGCAGGCGACATCATCGGCCTGTTTGATCCCGGCATTTACCAGCTGGGCGACACCCTTTCCTGCGGACCGAAGATGCACTATGAGAACATTCCCGTGTTCGCCCCTGAATTTTTCAATCGAGTTCGCCCCCTGGACAGCATGAAGCGCAAGCAGTTCCAGAAGGGCATCAGCCAGCTGGCGGAGGAAGGTGCTATCCAAACCTTCATCCGCACGGAAACCGGCCGTGAAGAATTCATGGTGGGCGTAGTCGGCGTGCTGCAGTTTGAAGTACTGGAACATCGGCTGAAAACGGAGTACCAGACGGACATCGTCATGGAAGGCATGCCCTTCCACTTTGTCCGCTGGGTGGTAAAGACCCCGAAGGCTGTGGAGGATCTGAAGCTTACCTCCACCTCCGGCCGTGCAAAGGACAGCCGGGGCAGGGATGTGCTGCTGTTCGAAAATGAATGGAGCATTCGTCTGGCCTGTGAAAATAATGAAGGCCTTGAATTGGCAGAAACTGCCAACAGGCTTTGATGCAAATCTGCGACCGTAACATTTTGGAGGTTTCGTAAGAACATGATTCGTGAAGATATTCGCAACATTGCTATTATTGCCCACGTTGACCACGGCAAGACCACCCTGGTGGATCAAATGCTGAAGCAGGGCGGCGTGTACCGTGAGAATCAGCAAACGGTGGATCGGGTAATGGACTCCAACGACATCGAGCGTGAACGCGGCATTACCATCCTGTCCAAGAATACGGCTGTCCACTATCAGGGACACAAAATCAACATTGTTGACACTCCCGGTCACGCAGACTTCGGCGGCGAAGTGGAACGTGTGCTGAAGATGGTAGACGGCGTGCTGCTGCTGGTAGACAGCTTTGAAGGTCCCATGCCTCAGACTCGTTTCGTGCTGAAGAAGGCACTGGAGCTGAAGCTGAAGGTGCTGATTGTTATCAACAAGATCGACCGCCCTGACGCCCGGTGCGAAGAAGTGGTGGGTGAAATTCTTGATCTGCTCATTGACCTGGAGGCCGATGAAAGCACCATTGAGAATCCTATCCTCTACGTCAGTGCCCGGAAGGGTACCGCAACCCTGGACATGGATCAGCCAGGCACGGATCTTCGTCCCCTGTTTGACGCCATCCTGAAGTATATTCCCGCTCCTGAAGGTGATCCCGACGGCCCTGCACAGGTGCTGATCTCCACCATCGACTACAGCGAGTATGTGGGACGTATCGGTGTAGGCCGCATCACCCGGGGCAGCTTTAAGTCCGGCATGAACGTGGTGCACACCAACCTGGAAACCGGCGTGACCAGCCCCTTGTGGCGGCTGAGCGGTCTGTTCCAGTACGACGGATTGAAGCGGGTGCCTGCCGAGTCTGTCAGCATGGGCGACATTGTGGCACTGTGCGGCATGGAGGACATTTCCATCGGCGATACGGTGTGCGATCCTTCTACCCCGGAAGGTCTGCCCTTCGTGAAGATTTCCGAGCCTACGGTGAGCATGACCTTCCGTGTGAATGACAGTCCCTTTGCCGGCCGTGAAGGAACCTACGTGACCAGCCGTCACCTGCGTGCTCGGCTGATGCGTGAATTGCAGACGGACGTGAGCCTGCGTGTGAACGACACGGACTCCACCGATGCTTTCGAAGTGTGCGGTCGTGGTGAGCTGCACCTGTCCATCCTGATTGAAAACATGCGCCGTCAGGGCTACGAGTTTGCCGTCAGCAAGCCTCAGGTCATTTATAAGGTGATTGACGGCGTGAAGTGCGAGCCGATTGAACGGCTTGTGGTGGATACGCCTCAGGCCAGTGCCGGCGCCGTGATTGAAAAAATCGGCCGCCGCCGTGGTACGCTGGAGCACATGAGCGGCTTGGATCGGGTTCGTCTGGAATTCCTGGTTCCTTCCCGCGGTCTGTTCGGCTATCGCAGCGAGTTCATGACGGACACCCGTGGTGAGGGCATTATGTCCGCCACTTTCGAACGCTATGAGCCCATGAAGGGCGATATTCCCCACCGGAACGTGGGCGCTCTGGTAGCTCACGAAACCGGCGTCAGCACCTCCTACGGTCTGTTCTACGCCCAGGAGCGCGGCACGCTGTTTATCGGTGCCCAGCAGAATGTTTACGAAGGCATGATCGTTGGTCAGAATGCCCGTCCGGACGATCTGGTCGTCAACGTGTGCAAGCAGAAGCATGTGACCAACATGCGGAACGCTTCCGCCTCTGAAGATGCCATGCGGCTGATTTCCGTGCATCCCATGACCTTGGAAGAATGCATGGAATTCATTGATGATGACGAGCTGCTGGAAATCACCCCCAAGACCCTCCGCATGCGGAAGAAGATTCTTTCTGCCGGCGATCGTGCCCGTCAATGGCGGTACAACAACAACTAAAGCATTACTGTGCGCTTGAATGTCCTTGTCAGGAAAGGAGTTTTGCCTTATGTCGCCAGTCTATTCCCCCACGCAAGCGAGGATGAATCTGTTTTTGAATGTGCTGACGATTTTTCTTGGTATTACCGCTTTCCTGTACAAGGCAAATTATGAGGGCAGTGCGATTTCCTGCCTACGGGAAATGACCTGCGACGGCACCTTGTTTGCGGTGCTTGTGGCTGCGATCATTTCCGTGCAGCGTATCCTTGAGCTGACAAGAAAGAAAAGCCTGCCGTCTCGTGTATGCTATTTCCTGCATTTGTC
>CAVKHY010000107.1:4188-7321 GCA_963656345.1 bacterium
TCCTGATGGTGGTGCTCATCGGCTTGCTTCCTTTCGTAAAAGACAAGCCCGTTTTTGCCCGGTACGATATGATCAACATGCACGTGATCGTGCCCCTCATAACCATGTTTTCCTTTGTGCGGTATGCCTGCTATCCTGGTGAATTGAAGCCGCGGGATCGACTGAACGGATTGATTTTCATCATTCTTTATGCGGTTACCATGATCACGCTGATTCTGCTGAATGTGGTGCCGGAGGAGAAGATTCCTTACTCTTTCCTGAACGTACGCAAGGCGGCCACCTGGTACTTGGTTGTTGCGGGACTTGCGGCAGCAACCATCAGCATGTTCTTTTCCACTTTGTTCACGGACTTGAATCAACGCAGACATCGCACCACAAAAGCGTCCTAAAAGAGGCAAATGAAACGCACTGTGCTCCAGGCATTACAAGGCACAGTGCGTTTTGCCTGGGTCTATTGGGGCAGAAGAAAATCCTTGAACCTGTTGGCTTAACAGTGATAAGGAACAAATGCAGCTTACTACTTTGAGCGGCAGATTCGGGGGCGCAGCGTTACCACAACACAGATAGCGTCCACCTGTGCTTGATGAAAAGCAGGTGAACGCTATCGTCTTTTTCAAAATAACAATCTTTCGGAAAATTCCGGCGTGTCTCTGCGTAGATGCGCCGGAATTTTTATCTGCTCTGATTTTACTTTGATTTTACACAGTTCTGGTCACACAATTTACATTCCGTCTGTATACTTAATGACAAACGAAGAAAGGAGGCCTGCTATGGAAATTCGACTGAAACAGATTGCAAAGAGCTTTGATCAGAGGCAGGTCATCCATCCCGCAACGCTGACCATCCAAAACGGCAGCTTCACGACGCTGCTGGGTCCCTCCGGCTGTGGCAAAACAACACTCCTGCGGATGATTGCCGGGCTGGAAACGCCGGATGATGGCGAGATTTGGCTGGATGATACCTGCGTTTTCTCCAAGACGCGCAAGATCAACCTGCCGCCGGAGAAACGGAACCTCGGCTTTGTGTTTCAGGATTTTGCCCTCTGGCCACACATGACGGTGTTTGAGAACGTGGCCTTTGGACTGCGGGCACGAAAAGATACGGAGAGTTTACAGAACAGGGTTCGTAACGCATTGCGCACCGTGCATCTGGAGGATTTTGCGACACGCTATCCCCACCAACTTTCCGGCGGCCAACAGCAGCGTGTGGCCTTTGCACGTGCCATTGCCGTCCAGCCGGGATGCATTCTGTTTGACGAACCGCTTTCTGCTCTGGATGCCCTGCTCCGCGAAGAAATGCGACATGAATTGACAGAGCTGACCTCTGCTCTTGGCATTACCTCTGTTTTCGTGACCCATGACCAAACGGAGGCCATGAGCATGAGTGACCGCATCGCTGTTTTGAATGGGGGTTTTGTGGAGCAGTATGACGCACCGGAAACCGTCTATCACGATCCCGCCAGTGAGTTTGTGGCTCGCTTTGTGGGAAAGTCTAACTGGCTGAGCGAAACGGAGATGTTCCGTCCGGAGGCTGCCGCACAAACACCGGTGAAAAATGCGCTGCACTTCGAACTTCCCGTTCAGAGCGTGCAGTATCTGGGAAGCACCTATGAGGTCACTGTCCCCTATCAATCGGTCATATGGACACTGCACAGCGGGCGGAAGGTAACGTCCGGCGAGATGCTGTCCGTTTACATAAATCCAGATCAAGTCATTACTTTTCAAAAGAAAGAGGTTGTATCAGCATGAAAAAGAGTGTCGTATGTCTTCTACTTGCCCTGTGCCTTTGCCTTAGTCTGACAGTCTGCAGCGCAAATTCGTCTCAGGATGACGCTGCAGGCACCGAGCCGCAGCTCTCCGGCAAGGTGACCGTCTATATGCCCAGCCCTTCCGGCCTTGCTGACAAATTGGCCGCTGCCTTTACCGAAAAGACCGGCGTCCAGGTCGAGCAGTTCCAGGGTACGACTGGTGAAATTCTCGCCCGTCTGGAAGCGGAGCAGGCCAACCCTTTGGCCGATGTGGTCATTCTGGCTTCCTGGTCCGATGGTTTGAGCATGAAGGCCGACGGTCAGCTGGAAAGCTACACCCCTGCCAATGCCGATAAGGTCAACGATGGCTGGATCGACAGTGACAGCACCCTGTTCGGTTACAGTGCTTCCGCTGTTGGCGTGATCTATAATACGACCATTATTTCCGGAATGAACGCTGACTGGTCGGAGCTGGCAGATGCCCAGTACAAGGACATGATCGCCATTCCCGACCCGGAAAAGTCCGGCGCATGCAAGGACTTCTTGGCAGGCCTTGTGACTGGCATGGCTGACGGTGAAGCCATTATGCAGAGTTGGGCGGACAACGGTCTGACCGTTCCTGGCGCCAACAAGGCGGCACTGGAAGCTGTCACCACCGGTGAGAAGGGCATTCTGATTGCTGGCGTGGACTACAATGCTTACTCCTCCATGGCAAAGGGCGAACCTTTGAACATCTACTACCCTGCCTCCGGCACGGTGGTCAACCCTCGTCCCGCCATGATCCTCAAGACTGCTCCTAACATGGACAACGCCAAGGCATTTGTGGACTTCCTGTTCAGTGACGAGGCGCAGAAGTTGGTTGCTGATGCCTATCTGCTGCCTGGCCGCAGCGACGTACAGTGCGAAAATCGTACCAATCTCTCTGACATCCCCCAGATCACGACTGACTGGGACAAGATGATGGAGGTTGCGGCTGACACTGCAGCCAAGCTCAACAGGCTTTGCAAGTGACAAGGCGGAGGGTGTATGAGACAAATCGATTGGAAAAAGAATCTACCGCTGGCGCTGATGCTGGTGCTTCTGACCAGCTTAATTCTCTGCCCTCTGATTACAGTTTTCGCCAAGGCGGTCATCGTTGATGGCCGCCTTGACCTGTATCAGGCGTGGCAGACCATTGCAAGTTCAGAAAATGTGCAGACCGTCTGCAACTCTCTGTTGCTCGGCATATGCGTGGTGCTGTGCTCCACGGTCATTGCCGTGCCAACGGCGTACTTACTTGCCCGCACGCAGCTGAAAAAGCACAGCTGGCTGGACATTATCTTCATGATTCCATTTATGACGCCGCCGTATATTGCCTCCATGGGCTGGATCTTGTTTATGCAGAAA
>CAVKHY010000108.1:0-7260 GCA_963656345.1 bacterium
TAGGTCGTCGCCGGATCCCTTTTCCCTCGAAGATCTTCTTCGAGGGGTTTTCTTTTGCGTTTTGGGGGCAGGAAGCCCCTATTTTATTTTTCCTGCAAAATCCTAAATAATTCTAGGATGTGCTGCGAAGGGGTTTAAGGGGGCGACCGCAAAGCCCCCTTGACCGGCATAATGAAAGCCATGCAAGTGGACGCTCTATCTGAAACAGTTTGATATTGTTCTTTCCAGAGGGCTTGACCGTCGCCCTCTGGACTCCTTCGCTGCCCCTTCAGATGAAGATAGCCTTTTCATCACTGATACTCAAACATCCCCATCATCGCATCGGAAAGATCCATGATGTCAAAGTAGTGCAGGGCAGGCAGTTTGGAGAACCGCCTGGCGGCCAGGTCAATGTACTTCACCTGTTCGCACAGCACATACCCCGCCACCGGGGCATCCTTGAGCCGAATGTGCAGCGGACCTTCCGCCGCTGCGGGAACAATGGGGCATGCAATGACCTTCCCTTCCTGATTGAAAAAATCGTTGCTGACCACCACCATGGGATAGGCTATGCCGGTGATCTTCAGCAGATCCCCCTGACGGACGCTTTGCATCACCACACCTCATCCCCGGCAGGTTCGCCCCAGTCGATTTCCTCCGAAAGGTTCAGTTTGCCCCCGTAGGCGGCTGCACGCTCCTGCAAGCTGCGGTGCCGGAAGCCCCGGCTGAGGATGATTTTCCCATCGGAGATTTCGGCGTTCAGCACTTCGTCCGGGCGGAAGCCTGCGCTTTTCAGGAATTCTTTGGAGAAACGCACCCCTTGGCTGTTGCCCCAGGGTTTTAATTGTACTTGCATGGGAGCACCTCCTTTTGTTTATCCATAGTATAAACAAAAAGAGGAATTTCGTCAAGGGAGGGGAAGCAAGGGGGCAATCATTGCCCCCTTGGAACCCTTCGGAAGGAGATGTCTTCTATCGAACAAAGTGATGCAAGGCTTCGACTTCCTTGCAAAAAATAAGGCTCAGCTTCTTCCAGAGGGATTAAACGGGTCGAAGACCCTCGCCCTCTGGACTCCTTCGGGCAAGTCTCTTTATGGGTTGCCTGTTTCTTGTTGGTAATGCTTATTCCAAGGGGCTTTCCGATCGCCCCTTGGAACCCTTCGGGGTGCACCCCTTAGCAAGGCCATGGTTCGTGTAAATAAAATTATTTTTTCCATATCAGAACCCCTTCATCCGAAGGAGGGCTGCGAAGGGGTCAAGGGGGCGACCGCAAAGCCCCCTTGAGTGTCGCTAGAGAGATGCTGCAAGGGGGCTGGATTGCCTGCATGAAAATGGTCATGTTTATTCCCAAGGGCTTTGCGGTCGCCCTTGGGGAACCTTCGTCCCTTCGGATGAAGAAATCTTTTCATGAAAGGTTTTGCAGGGGGCTTTCCGGTCGCCCCCTGCACCCCTTCGGGCAAGCCTCTTTTGGGGTTACCTGTTTCTTCTCTTTGAAGTTTATTCCAGGGGGCTTTCCGATCGCCCCCTGCACCCCTTCGGTGCTCCTTTGGATGGAGAGGTTTTCATCATTCATTACAAAAAAGCATTTATTTGCATGTTTCTGGGAAGCAAATTTTCCTTGACGAACCATCCAGCTGCTTTTCGGGGAGAGCGCGAGAGGGAGCTTTTGGCACAAAAGCTGCCCTCTCGCAAAATCTTGCAAGAAGCCGCCTCCCGCAAAATCCCCCCTCCTGTATTTTCTCCGTCTTTTCGTTGACAGGGGGGAAAGAGCGTGCTATACTGGGTGCAATTTCATACGGACAGCATTGTCCCATGAAAGGCTGTGAAAAGCAAAAGTAACCGGGGACTGGACTTTGGGAGAGAGCCGCGTGAAGGTGCAAGTGCGGCAGGTACAGCCGGTGAAAGAACAGCTTGGAGCCGCCGCCCGAAAGGCATCTGCTGACTAGGCGCGGACGGGAGAAGCCCGTAACAGCTTCAGGCAATCAAGGGTTGCCGGTGAGAGACTCTTTCAGGAGAGTCGAATTTTGGGTGGTACCGCGTAAGATGGTCGTCTTTCGCCCCATGGATGGGGTGAAGGGCGCTTTTTTATTGCAGCAAAGCCCGAGGGAGGAACAGACATGCAACGGACACATTATTGCGGCGCATTGCGCGCAAAGGATATGGGCACACGGGCTACCTGCTGCGGCTGGGTGCAGACCAAGCGGGACATGGGCGGCGTGATCTTCCTGGATGTGAAGGATCGGGAAGGCGTGCTGCAGGTGGTGTGCGATCAGCAATATTTGGGGGATGAAGCTTTCCGCCTGGCGGAAGGGGTTCATCTCCAAAGCGTGGTGCAGGTGGAAGGAGAGATCCGCCACCGGGATGAAAGCACCTATAACCCCAAGCTGGCCACCGGCGAGGTGGAGCTGAAGGCGGAAAAGCTGACCATCCTGTCCCAGGCCAAGCCCCTGCCCTATGCCATGGATGAGAACGCCCACGTCCGGGAGGAGCTGCGGCTCAAGTACCGGTACCTGGACATTCGCCGGCCGGAGATGCAGAAGGCATTGAAGTTCCGCCACAAGGTGCAGCGGGCGGCAGAAGATTTCCTGGACGAGGCAGGCTTCTGCCAGGTGGAGACCCCCATGCTCTGCAAGTCCACCCCCGAGGGCGCACGGGATTACCTGGTGCCCAGCCGGGTGCATCCGGGCACCTTCTATGCCCTGCCCCAGAGCCCTCAAATTTTCAAGCAGCTGCTGATGGTGGGCGGCATGGATCGGTACTATCAGGTGGCCCGGTGCTTCCGGGATGAGGATCTCCGGGCAGACCGCCAGCCGGAATTCACCCAGGTGGATATGGAAATGTCCTTTGTGGATCAGGAGGATATCCTTCAGCACCTGGAAAAGCTGTTCAAGCACATCTTCGCCGCCACCATGGGCAAGGAGATCGATTACGACTTCCCCCGGCTCACCTGGTACGAATCCATGGATCTGTACGGCTGCGACAAGCCGGATCTCCGCTTCGGCATGCAGATCAAGGACGTGACCGACCTGGCTGGCAAGTGCACCTTCTCCGTGTTCCGCAAGGCGGTGGACGCAGGGGGCAAGGTTCGGGCACTGAACTGCAAGGGCTGCGCCGAGAAGTTCACCCGCACCACCATCGAGACCCTGACGGATCACGCCATCAAGTGCGGCGCCAAGGGCATGGCGTGGATCCTCATCCACGACAACGGGGAGATCAACTCCATCCTGCAAAAGTATTTCACCAAGGCGGAATGGGCGGAGCTGCTCCGCCTGCTGGATGCAGAGGAAGGGGACTTCATCCTCTTCTGCGCCGACAAGTTCGAGGTGGTGTGCCGCACCCTGTGCGCCCTCCGGCTGGAGGTAGGCGACATGCTGGGGCTCCGTCCCAAGGACGACTACCGCTTCTGCTTCGTGACCGACTTCCCTCAGTTCGAGTGGTCGGAGGAGGAAAAGCGGTACATGGCCATGCACCATCCCTTCACCATGCCCTATGAAGAAGATCTGCCCTACCTGATGACCGACCCCGGCCGGGTTCGCTCCCAGGCCTACGACGTGGTGCTCAACGGCACGGAGCTGGGCAGCGGTTCCATCCGCATCCACCGCAGCGACGTTCAGTCCCTCATGTTCAAGGCCCTGGGCTTTACGGAGGAAAGCGCCCGGCAGCGGTTCGGCTTCCTGATCGACGCTTTCCAGTACGGCACGCCTCCCCACGGGGGCTTCGCCTTCGGGCTGGATCGGCTGACCATGCTGCTGCTGGGGGCGGACAGCCTCCGTGACGTGATCGCCTTCCCCAAGGTGCGGGACGCTTCCGACCTGATGACCGGCGCCCCGGATTACGTGGATCCCGAACAGCTGGAGGTGCTTCAGCTGGGGGTTGCCGCCGGGCAGGAGGAACGCCGCCAGGAGCGGAAGAAGCCCCAAATGGCGGTGAAGCAGGTGGCGGAGCTGGCCAAGCTGTCCCTTACGGAAGAGGAAGAGGAGCGCATGGGGGGCGAGCTGAACGCCATCCTGTCCTTTGCGGAGGCGCTGCAAAAGGTGGACACCACCGACGTGCCCATGACCGCCCACGTGATTCCTACGGAAAACGTGTTCCGGGAGGATGTGCCTTCCCCCTCCTTTGACCGGGAGAAGCTGCTGATGAACGCCCCCACCCGGACGGATACCTGCCCCACCGTGCCCAAGACCTTTGACTGAAAGGAGGAGTTTGACCCATGAAAGCCATTGAAAAAATGACGCTGAAGGATATGTGCGACGCACTGAAGACCGGGGAAGCATCCTCCCGGGCACTGACGGAAGCCTGTCTCACCCGAATCCGTCAGGTGGAAGACAAGGTGGGCGCCTTCATCACCGTTACGGAGGAGGAAGCCCTGAAGCAGGCCGACGCAGCGGACAAGCGCCGGGCAGCAGGAGAGAAAGTCCATCCCCTGTGCGGCGTGCCCGTGGCGGTGAAGGATAACATCTGCACCGAAGGGATCAGGACCACCTGCGCCTCGAAAATGCTGGAGGACTTCATCCCCCCTTACAGCGCTACCGTGTGGGAAAAGCTGCAGGCAGCAGGCTGCGTCATGCTGGGCAAGACCAACATGGACGAGTTCGCCATGGGCTCCACCACGGAGAACAGCGCCTTCCACCCCACCCACAACCCCCATGACGTGCGCCGTGTGCCCGGCGGATCTTCCGGAGGCAGCGCCGCCTGCGTAGCGGCAGGGGAAGCTCCTCTGGCCCTGGGCAGCGACACCGGCGGATCCATCCGCCAGCCGGCGGCCTTCTGCGGCGTGGTAGGCATGAAGCCCACTTACGGCATGGTGAGCCGGTACGGCCTGGTGGCCTTCGCTTCCTCCCTGGATCAGATCGGCCCCATGACCCGCACCGTGGAAGACAATGCCCTGGCACTGGACGCCATCGCCGGGTATGACCGGCGGGACACCACCAGCGTGAAGCGGGGCTACACCCCCATGCATCGCCAGATGAAGGACGGGGTGCAGGGGCTGACCATCGGCTTGCCCCGGGAAATGTTCGCCGAGGGGCTGTCCGGCAGCGTCCGCAAGGCGGTGCTCCATGCGGCGGATACCCTGAAGGACATGGGCGCCAAGGTGAAGGAAGTTTCCATCCCCTCCCTGGCCTACGCCCTGCCTGCCTATTATGTGCTTTCCAGCGCAGAGGCCTCCAGCAACCTGGCACGGTTCGACGGCGTACGCTACGGCCACCGGGCGAAGGAATACGCCGACCTGGAGGAACTGTATGTGAAGAGCCGCAACGAGGGCTTCGGTGCAGAGGTGAAGCGGCGGATCCTGCTGGGGACGTATACCCTGAGCGCCGGGTACTTCGACGCCTATTACAAGAAGGCCCTGCAGGTGCGCACCCTGGTGATCCGGGATATTGAGCAGGTGATGCAGCAGTGCGACGCTCTCCTGGGGCCTGTAGCTCCCACCACCGCCTATCAAATCGGTGAAAAAACCATGACGCCCCTGGAAATGTACCTGGGGGATATTCATACCGTGCCGGTGAACATTGCCGGTATTCCTGCCCTGTCCATGCCCTGCGGAGCGGACAACCATGGGATGCCCGTGGGCCTGCAGCTTATGGGCTCCACCTTCTCCGAGCCCATGCTGTACCGCATCGGCTACGCCCTGGAGGGGGCACTGGGTCAGGTATGCAAGGAGGTGTCCCTGTAATGGCTGGATGGCGAATGATCGACGGCTATGAAATGGTGATCGGCCTGGAAGTGCACGTGGAGCTGAAGACGAAGACGAAGATCTTCTGCTCCTGCGAAACCACCTTCGGCGCAGAACCCAACACTCAGTGCTGCCCGGTGTGCATGGGCTTCCCCGGCACCCTGCCGGTGCTGAATCAGCAGGTGGTGCACTATGCGGTGCTGGCAGGTCTGGCCACCGGGTGCCAGATCGCCCGGTACTCCAAGCAGGATCGGAAGAATTACTTCTACCCCGACCTGCCCAAGGCGTATCAGATCAGCCAGTATGACCTGCCCCTGTGCATCGGCGGTCATCTGGAGGTGGAGACCCCGGAAGGGGCGAAGACCATCGGCATTACCCGGATCCACATCGAGGAGGACGCAGGCAAGCTGGTGCACGACCCGGAAAAGGGTACCCTCATCGACTGCAACCGCTGCGGCGTGCCCCTCATCGAGATCGTGTCCGAGCCGGACATCCGCACCCCCCAGGAAGCCGTGGCGTACCTGCAGAAGCTGAAGGCGGTCATCGCCTACACCGGCGTCAGCGACTGCAAGATGAACGAAGGCTCCCTCCGCTGCGACGTGAACCTGTCCATCCATAAGCCCGGAGAGCCCTTCGGCACCCGGACGGAGATGAAGAACCTGAACTCCTTCCAGTCCGTGCAGCGGGCCATTGAGGAGGAATACCGCCGGCAGGTGGAAGCGGTGCGCAAGGGAGAGACCATTGTGCAGGAAACCCGCCGCTTTGACCAGCAGACGGGGAAGACCACCGCCATGCGCCGGAAGGAAAACGCCAACGATTACCGGTACTTCCCCGACCCGGACCTGGCGCCCATTGTGCTGGCAACGGATCTGGTGGAAGCCTGGGGGAAGGAGCTGCCCAAGCTGCCGGACGAGCGGAAGGCCAGCTACATCCGTGAATACGGCCTGACCTCCTATGCGGCAGAGCAGCTGGTGAGCGACAAGGCCTTGGCGGACTATTTTGAGACTGCCGCCCAGTACACCCCGGCGGTGAAGACCCTGGCCAACCTGATGATCACGGAAGTGTTCCGCCTGCTGGAAGGGGAAAGCACCCTGATCCCCATTGCCCCGGCGCATCTGGCGAAGATCGCCGCCATGGCGGAGGAGAACGTGATCAACAGCGGCGCCGCCAAGAAAATGGTGGCCGCCCTGTGGGCAAAGGATGAAGACCCGGAGCAGTACGCAGAGCGGGAGCATCTGCGGCAGATCAATGATCCGGCGGTGCTGGCCGCCTATGTGGACGAAGCCGTGGCCGCTCACCCGGACATGGTGGAAAGCTACCGCAAGGGCAAGGTGAACCTGAAGAAGGCCCTCATGGGGGCCGCCATGGGTCTGTCCGGCGGCATGGCCAACCCGGTGCTGCTGCAAAAGCTGATGGATGAAAAATTGGATACGTGATCTTTGCGAGAGGGGAGCTTTTGTGCCAAAAGCTCCCCTCTCGCGCTCTCCCCGAAAAGCAGCTGGATGGTTCGGCAAGAAAGTTTTTTCGGTAAATTACATCTTCATCCGAAGGGGCGAAGGTTCCCCAAGGGCGACCGCAAAGCCCTTGGGAATAAACATGACCATTTTC
>CAVKHY010000109.1:0-7097 GCA_963656345.1 bacterium
TGCTTCCTTACACGAAGGAGTGGCCGGGAGCGAAGCGACCAACGACTGAGTGCAACCTCGAAGAAGTGGAGCATCCACTTCTTCGAAAACCTTTAGGTTTCTGTAATCTCGGCGGCAAGGAGCGTATAGCCCACCGTGCCGGAAGTCTGATCGTAGTTGATATCCGGCCGCTTCTGAGGCGTGACGCCCACGCAGGTGATTGTGCGATTCACGGCGTTGTCGTACACGGTCAGGGTAGAATCAGCGAAATTCCGCACGGAGCCGTTGTCCAGATAGCTGATCCACCGGCGCATGAACAGATCCGCATCGCTGTTTTGCGGCAGTTCCAGGGCGATAGAGCCGTTCCGGGCACGGGTCTTGTTAATGACCGTGTAGCCGTTGGCGGTGGTGGTGTGGCTGGACATATCCCCGGTGTAGGAGATGGCGATCTTGCCGCCGCCTGCATCGGAAATGACGCACTGCCCCACGTTGGGGTGGTTCAGCACCGTCCGGGTATCCACAAGAGAATAGATTGCAAACTGTTTCGCCATGGTTTATTCCTCCTTCGTTTTACCGCTGGACGTACACGTTCAGCTCCACGGACTCCACACTGCCAGCAAGGCACAGGCAGCAGGTAATGGGCATGGCCTTGTGAGCTTCCCGGTCGGCGGCGGTCTGATTGTCATAGGAGTCCGCATAGAGCATATAGCCGCTGTCCAGAGCGTCCCCGGTGTTCAGGCTGCCCACAGCATCCCCACGCCACACGCCGGAAGCAATCACGCCCCGGTTCACATAGCTTTGCAAGGTGTTGGTCAGGGCGGACATGATGAGGGCGGAGGCGGTGTCCGTCTGGGGCAGCTTGGTGGAACGGTCGGCAATCAGGGCAATGCATGCGTCCTGCATGTCGCTGGCCAGCATGTCCAGATACATGACCTCGTCGAAACGAAGGCCGGAAGCAGTGGTGCCGGGCTCCACCATGGCGTGGCCATAGCCCCGGACAATGTACACATTGCCGTTTACCTTCTTGATGTTGTCCACTTCCGTCTGGGTCATGGCGAAGGTTTCGGCACCGGGCACCTTCTTGTAGCACAGGGCGAAAGCATCGGAGGTGTGCATGTGGCTCAAGCCCATGGCCGTGCCCATGAGGGCGGCGGCATCGTTTGCATCGGTCTTGCAGGTCAGGCCGATAGACCGGCGGGAATCCCTTGCCTTCAGCTGCGCAAAGGTGCCGGAAGCGGAAGCCGCCTCGGAAGCGGTGGCCTTTACCCCGTAGAACTGCATGTGATGCCCCAGCCCGGTGAGGAATTCGTCCAGGGCAAGGATCTTCGTTGCGTCCCCGCCGCACAGATACACTCCGTAGAAGTGATTCGTCTTTTCCAGCACGGCGGTCAGCGCCTGCACCGGAGTTTCGCCGGAAGCAATGGAAGCCACCAGCACGGAAGCCGGGGCAGGGGATGCGGCGAAATACTTGGCGGCGGCCAGATATTCATCATCCGTGGTTTCGAAGCCGTCGGAAGTCATCTCCAGCAGGCCGGCGTATTCCTTCACCCGGTCGGTGGAAGAAATGGTGTCGCTGCTGCCCAGGATCAGCCCCACGTCAAACACATTGGATGCAGACGCGGCAGAACCCACCAGCAGATTGACCTTTACAATCGGGTCTAGTGTAAGCATGATTTTTCATCTACCTTTCTGCTGCCTGAGCAGCAACATGATTTCGCAAAATTGCCTTCGGCAATTCCGCAAGTTTTTGCACGCACTCACTGGTCGGGCTTTTCGCCCTCCCGGTCGTTCGTTTGTGTAAGGAATGTTTTCGACAAGCCGAAAACGCCCCGCCCGCGCGGCAAAGCCCCGCGATACGATTCCAGTCCTGCGGACGGCAGAAGAACCGTCACACTCGCAGATCCGTTCCTCCGGGCTGTTCCACCTGATAAACGGCAATGGATTCTTCCTCCAGCATGGAGAAATAGAGGGTCAGGTCGGTGCGCCGGCGCCACAGGCTGCCTTCCAGCTCCGGGGCGGCGTTGGGATGGGAAGGCCGGGGCAGAGGCACCATGCCCGCCTGGCGAAGAATGCTTCGTGGACAGCCCTGCCCCAGGTCAATGTACATCCGGCTCCATACCTTTTCCGCGTCTTCGTCCGCGTCTGGTCCGTAGAAGGTGAAGAGGCACTGAACGGGAATCACCTTGCGGACGGTCACGGCATTGTCTTCGTAGCGGGAAAAGAAGGCATCCAGGCTGCTGTTGGGGCTTTCGGACAGGGCATAATAGCACAGATTGTCTTTCCGTCCGCTCTGGGGGCTGGTGGCCTCTTCCAGATAGGCGGCACGGAATCGCTTTCCGGCAGCGGAAGACGCAGGGTCAAGCCCGAAGCATGCGCAGAGAGCCTCAAAAACGGCCTTGTCAGCTCGTTTGAGCCATGCCATGGCTATTCCACTCCTTCCGTCTTCAAAGCGGCGTAGGCCACGGTAAAGCCCCAAGGCGACCAGGGCTCGACCCGGGTCACACGCCACATTCTGCCCAGCACGGCCACTTCATCGGCGGCGGTGAAGGTTTCCCCATTATCCTGCCCGGTCTGAAAGTCGAAGGTGGAGCGGATGATGATGAATTCGTTCCGTCGGTCTTCATCGGCCATGGACTGCAGATCCACGCTTCCGGCAGGCTGTACATTGCCCGACACGTTATAAGTCGCGGTCTGTCCCTCTTCCACATGGCCGTAGGAACGTTTGTGGGTGGTTCGGTACACAATGAAGGACACGCCGCCGCCCAGATCCGGGTCGGTCAGCAGTTCACGCACATCGGGAAGCAGAGCCATGGTTTATCACTTGCCTTTCTTGCGCACTACAAAGGTGATGCTTTGCCTCAGGGCGCCGGTATCGATCAGGGGTCCTTTGTTGCCCTTGCCCTTCACATGCACCAGCTTGCCGGACACTTTGTTCCGCATCCAGCCGCCGGAAATGGTGATGGGGGCGTTGGCGGCCAGTCCGCCGTCCGTGAATTTCTTCTGTACAGCGGCGGCTCCGGCCATGCCTGCCCGCTGATAGGCGTTTTCCGCCCCTTGCAGGTTGCCTTCCAGGGCTTGCTTGATGCCTTCCTGCATGAGCCGCTGAATCTTGGGACGCTCTTCCGGGTCGTTGATGCCTTCCTTCAGCACAGGCCGTGGGGGGATGTTGTTCACCGGGCTGCCGTTTTCATGGATGTACAGCAGGGAAGCGTTGTTCAGGGTTCCGTGGTCTTCGTTCTTTTCCGCAGGAATGCCCACCAGCACGTCCATTTCCTTGACGAACTTGAAGCCGTCATTGATCTTCTTGATTGTATCCCATGCGGTTCTCACGCTTGCACCCATTTCGCCCATGTTACTGCACCACCATCATGCCCCGACCCACAAGCCTTGCCATGCTGGCGAATTGCTGGCCGTAGATCGTATCTTTCAGGCTGCCGTAGCCCGCCAGATCGCCGGTGGCCTCGGAGGTGCCGTAGGACACGGAAATGCCGCCCACGCTCTTGCTGGTCACAGCGCCACGGGACTGCCCGGCGGCGGAAACGGCTGCATCATCCGCACCTTCCGGCACGGAAGTCTTCAGGTACAGGGTCAGCAGATGAGCGGCGTACAGGCACACGCCCAGTTTCCACCGGGCATGCCAGCGGCTTTCCAGCACGGTGTCATTGGCTTGCTGAAGCATCAGGGCAAGGACTTCCGGGTTCACGTTCTCAAAGCAGGGGTACACGGTGAGAAAGTCCTGCAGGGACACTTCCTGCCCGTTCTTGCTCTTCAGGTTGGCCGCCTCTTTCACCACGTTGCGGAAGTCGTCCATGGGGTCAGTCCTCCTTCGTCAGGGAAGCCTTGGCGGCGGTCTTTCTGGGCTTGGCTTCGGCAGCGGCCTTTTCCAACGCCCCGCCCTGCTTGGTGGTTTCGAACTGCTGCAGATCGCCGCAGGACAGCGCCACACGGAGGGTCACATCCCGGAGGAAGGCGTCCGGCACATCGTAGAACTTGCCGGGCTGCAGGGTCATGGTTTCCCCTTCTCCTGCCTTGATCAGGAAGGTGCGGGGCGGATTGGAACCGTTAAACAGCTTGATCATGGGGTTTCACCTCTTCTTTTTTGTGGCTTAAAAATGCTTCAGGGAAGAGGACAGCCCCCTTCCCTGAAAGCGTTATCCATTCCATGGGATTGTTAGGAGTGACTTTCACCCGTGATGGTGGTGCCCCAGATACCATCCACGTACATGGCGTGGGTCAGGTACTTGAACTGAACCTGGGAGAACTGGGTCACGTAGGGGGTCAGGTAGGCCAGATGCTCGGCGCTGGGCTGGGTGAACAGGCGGCGGATAGGCACGGTGATGTCCATGCCGATCATATCCTCATCGTTGCGGTAGGCCACCATGCGGTCAGAGCCGCCGGTGCCTGCACCCTTGCACTGCCGGCAGGGGACAATGGTCAGGTCAATGCCCTGCTTGGTGGCGATGTTGTTCTCCATCAGGTAGGTCAGGATGGACTTGCCGGAACCGTCGCTCAGCTCGGTGGTGACAATGTAGGTGTAGGCTTCCCAGGGGATCAGAATGTGGTTGGCCATGCCCCGGTTGTCATACTCGCTGGCGGCAATGGTGCCGGTGAGCACGTTGTTGATATCGTGCAGGATCTCCGCAGGGGTCTTCTTGTTCCACTGGGTATCCGTGCCGCCGGTGGTGTGGGGATCCGCCACCACGCTGGTCACAGAGGGGTGGTTCACAAGGCCGTAGGAGCCGTACTTGGGGAAGCCGTAATAGACGTTCTCGTCCATCTTCTTGTCGTGGTTCAGGCGCAGACCCTTATCAAAGATCTGATCCAGAGAACGGCCGACCTTCTGGAGCTTTTCCTGGTCGATCATGGGCACCTTCAGGATGTGTCCCCACATGAAGACCCGGTAGCTGTCCTTTTCAATGTCTGCCTGAATCACGGGCAGCTCGTTAGACTCGTTCTGCATCAGGCCGTCCGCCGTGCCGCCGGAAGAACCGTAGGACACGTTAAAGGATGCGATGGAGTCCACAAAGCCGCCGCCGGTCTTCACGGGCATGTCACGCATCCAGGTGACGGAGGAAAGGGGCTCACGAAGCTTTTCGTCCCGCTTTTCCAGCTCGCCCACCAGGAAGGCCATGCCGCCGGCATCGAACTGCATAATGCCGCCGGGTGCGGCGTCCAGGGAAAGCATGGGGTAATCACTCATACGCAGATTGTTCATGGTTCTTGTCTGCCTCCTTCTTCTTACACAATGCGGCTGGTCAGGGTGATCTCCGCAACGCCGTTATCATCCACATAGCCGGTGGAGAACACAGCGCCGGGAACGGCCAGGGTATCCTTGTTGGTGGTGTCGTCCGTGCCGGTGATGGTGCCGGCAGCACGGGATGCATACTTGCCGTTGCAGGCATACACCTGGCCACGGGCGGTATAGGTGCCGCTGAGCACCTGCACGGACATGGAACCCCGAAGGAGCACGTCCACCACCTCGCCGGGGGCGTAATACCAGCCGTTGTTGTCATCGCTCTTGGGCTGACCCAGCTTGCGGACCGCAAAGCCCACAATGGCGGCGGCGGTATCGGTGCTGGTCAGCTTGCGGACGCCCTTGTTGGTGGCGTCGTAGGCTACGGGCTCGCCATAGGCGATGTTGCCGGTGTTGGCGGCGGCGTAAGCATAGGGGGCAATCACGCAGTCGCTCATCCGGGCAGGGGTTCCGGCGTAGCCAAGATTCAGGGTTTCACCAATTACTTTACCGGGCATTTCTTTGTACCTCCTTGATTTTACTGCTTGTTGTAGTGGGGATTGTACTTGGCCATGATGGCACGGCCGATGGCTTCTTCGTCCTGCTGGGGACGCTTGGCCTTCCGCTGGGACTGCATCCGGGCAATGGTGCTGTAACTGTCAGAGGAAGACCGGCGGGAATAGCCCATGGAAGCACGCAGGGCACGGACAGCCGCATCGGAAGCGGCACGGCGGTCACGGGCAGGAAGCTTGGCCAGATAGGGCTTCAGGGCACGGATGGTGTCCGCTACGGCGGCCTTGCTGTTCTTACCGGCAAGGGGATCCTCGCCTTCCTCCGGGTCATCGTCTTCGCCCAGGGTTTCGGTTTCCAGCGGGTCGTCATCCTCGCCCATCTTGTTGATTTCCTCGGCAGGCACGGTGACTTCCTCTTCCTGATCCGCTACGGTGGGTTCCTGCTCCTTCTTGCCCTGCAGCTCAGAAGCGAACTTTTCCAGGGGATCGGATGCTTCTTCGTCTGCTGCGTTCTTGGCGGTCAGGGATGCAATCAGCTTGCGGAGCAGATCCTTCAGCTCGGCATCTCCGTCCACGGGGGCATCATCCTCTTCGGTGGCAGGAGCCTGGGCAGGTGCTGCCGCCTTCTTGGGCGGGAAGTTGGGTGCCGGATCTTCATCTTCCAGCTTGGGCTGTTCCTCACTGCCCTGGATCAGGTCGTCCACGGCGTTTGCCACTTCTTCAGGGTCACGATCCTTTGCCCACCCGGAGAAGAAACGGGCGATGGCGGAGGGCTGGTTCTTACGGTTCATGTACATGGTTCCTCCTTTTTGTTTTTTGTCGGTGTTGGTGGTGGGCTTCGCTTTTGCGGAGTCCTTTATAGATACGCGGGAGCCTGCACGGCCGGCCTCTACGACCGCAACATGGTTCCCACGGATCCGTCTTTGATAGACGCTGCCTTGTTCGTCCTGCTCGTAATCGCATTCATAGCCGCAGGAGATTTCCCTGAGGCCTGCATCGATTTGACGAATCAGCTCTTTGTCATCGATGAACAGGTCAGCTAGCAGGAGATCACTGTCTTCCCCCTGCCCCCGGTGCACGTTCTGGGCGTGCCCCTTGAGAAACATGCCGTAATTCTCCGGCAGCACCGCCATGGGGGGATGCTCCAGGGTCACAGGCTTGCCCTCAAAAGAGGCAATCGCCTGAGGGGAAAAGACTTCTTCCTCCGTCCTGATGACGGATACCATTTTGCTGCCCTCCATGCCGATTTCCTGGGGCAGGTAATCCTGCCGCCCGGTTCGGGCAATGGGCACGTTGTGGCAGATGAGGAAGCCTTCCGGGGTCTTGGTCATGTGCTCGGATATCCGGGATCCGTAATAAGCACGCATGGGCAC
>CAVKHY010000110.1:0-6959 GCA_963656345.1 bacterium
CCGTGTACCGAACGGTACGCACGGTGCGGTGAGAGGTCGGGAGTTAGTCACTCCATCCTACTCGATTGTCCGGCATTTGGCTGTTTCAACTTTTCTGCAACAAGAAAGGAAGCCGCTTGTTTTCACAAGTGACTTCCTTTTTGCTTCATAGCATAGCTGGCTTTAGGATGCCAGTTCCTTGACTTCTCCCCGGTGGAACTTAGCTTTGATGGCTGCCAGCCGCTTCCGGCGTTTTTCCTTCCGCTCCAGCCGCTCACCCAGGTCTCTTGCGCCCACGCCATACACCAGGTATAGAATCAGGCCGGAGATCACCATGATGAATACGGTGGATGCGCAGCGTCTGCCGGATGCGTTCACGTTGTAGCCGTCTCGGCCTTCCTCGGCGCACATGCTCTGAATGACCATGGCGTAGGTGGTGCCGTAACTGGACTGGAAGGTGGCGGACATGTCATATTCCGTAAACAGGGCGTTGAAGTTCAGGGCAAAGACTGCCAGCACGCTGGGGAGCACAATGGGCAGCTTTACCTTCAGGAAGGTGACCAGACTGCTGGCCCCCAGGTTCCTTGCCGCATCCTCCAGCTCTTCATCAATGGCGTAGAAGGCGGCTTTAATCATCCGCAGGGCGAAGGGCAGCTTCACCACCGTGTAGGCCATCACAATCAGGAAGCGGACATTCTCCTTCATGTACAGGTTGTTGTTGAACACATACCATACGCTGTCGGAGTTAAAGTAGGTGCGGTAGGAATAGCAGATCAGGATGGTAGGCAGCAGCCAGGGGAAGAGCATGCTGTATTCCATGGCCACAGCCCGCTTCTTGCCCTTGTTCTTAAAGATGTAGTTGACTGCAACCACCACAATGACGCAGGCCAGTGCTGCCGCAATGGCGGACATGACGAAGCTGAGACGGATGCCTCCAACCGTGGCGTCATTGCTGAACAGACCGGAAATGCTGCCTTCACGAACCTTCACCTTGCCGCGATTGGTCAGGAATTCATAATCCTGCTGGCCGAAGAAGTTGATCAGCGTGAACTGATCGAAGGACAGGGACTTGGCACGAATGGCAGGATAGTTCTGGAAGGCGAAGAGGATGATCATCACCACAGGGGTCATGTAGATGATGAAAAGCACATAGGCGTAAATGTGTGCCAGTACGTTGGCCACCGGATTGGTAATCTTCTGCTTGACCAGCTTGGCCTTGGTTTTGCTGACGGACAGATAATGACCCTTTCGCTCATAGGAGGAGAGCACCGTCAGCAGCACAATGGTGAATAGTGCCAGAATGATGGACAGCAGTGCGGCACGTGCTTGCGGGAAGGCTTCATCGGCTGTGGAGGATCCGGCCAAGCGGACAATCTCCGGGTTGATGGAGTCGTAACCCAGCAGGGTGGGAGCACTCATGGCGCATAGGCCGGTGATGAAGGTCATTACCGTCAGGGAAAACAGGGTGGGAATCAGGGTGGGCAAAACCACCTTCCGGAGCACCGTGAAGGGCTTGGCACCCAGGTTCCGGGCGGCCTCTACCGTGTTGTAGTCAATGGCACGGATGGCGTTGCGCAGGAACAGAGCATGGTTGCTGGTGCAGGCAAAGGTCATGGTGAACAGCACCGCATTAAAGCCGGAGAACCAGTTTTTGTCCATGTCCGGGAACATGCCGCACAGCCATGTGGTCAGGATACCGTCGCTGTCATACAGGAAAAGGTAGCCGGTCACCAGCGCCACGCCGGAATAAATCAAGGTGGTCATATAGCCGATGCGGAGGATCTTGATGTCAAAGTATTCCGTCAGCAGCACAATGCTGATGCCTACGATGTTCACCGTGATCACCAGGCACACGGCCAGCTTCAGGGAATTCATCACATAGCTGGGCATGTTGCCGGCGAAGAAGAAGCGAATAACTGCCCAGGGGTCAATGTTGCCATTAGCATCCTTTACGGTGAACACCTGGGTAATGGTGTTCAGGCAGGGCAGGAGCATAAAGCCGAAGAAGAGGTAGACAAAGAAGGCAATGCCAAAGACCTTCCACAGGTTGCCCGGATTCAGGGAGGAAAGTTTCTTTTTCATTTCCAATCCCCCTTATGCGTTCTGAACATCATAGGACATGATGTCTGCCGGGTGGAGGCACACGGTAACTTCTTCTCCTGCCTCGTAGATGTTGATGCCGTCGTTCTTTTCGATGGCCTTGATGGTCTGGCCGCCCAAATTGATGTAATACTTGATGTACAGGCCGTAGTATTCACGGCTTTCGATAACGCCCTTCAGCTGCAGGGCGCCGTCGTTCTTTACGTTATTGACCCGCACACGTTCCAGACGGATGAAGTGGTTCTGGTTGGGATTCAGCTTCATCTTATCGGTGATTTCGCCGCCCAGCCGGTTAATGTCACCGATGAAGTTGCACACAAACTCCGTCCGGGAATGATTGTACACTTCGTTGGGGGTACCGATCTGCTCGATGTAGCCCTTGTTGAACACGGCAATCCGGTCGGAAAGGGTCAATGCCTCTTCCTGATCGTGGGTGACGTAAATGGTGGTAATGCCGAATTCCCGCTGCATCTTCTTCAGCTCGTTACGGAGCTGTACACGGAGCTTGGCGTCCAGGTTGCTCAGGGGCTCGTCCATGCAGATGATGCTGGGGCCGGTGACCAGGGCGCGAGCGATGGCCACACGCTGCTGTTGACCGCCGGAAAGCTGGCTGACGGCCTTCTTGAGCTGCGCATCGGACAGATCCACTTTCCGGGCGATTTCCTGCACCTTGTCGTTGATCTCGCTCTTGCTCATATGCTTGAGCTTCAGGCCGAAGGCAATGTTGTCTTCCACGGTCATGGTGGGGAAGAGGGCATAGCTTTGGAACACAATGCCGATGTTCCGCTTCTCGATGGGCACGTTGGTAATGTCCACGTCATTGACACTGACCGTGCCGCTGACAGGCTCGATAAAGCCGGTGATGGTGCGCAAGGTGGTGGTTTTGCCGCAGCCGGAGGGTCCCAGGAAAGTGAAGAACTCGCCTTCCTTCACGTCTACGTTAATGTGGTGCAGCGCTTCAAAGTCGCCAAACTTGACCACGATGTCCTTCAAATCGATCATGCAATACAGCTCCTTACCTCAATGTGCGGGCAGCAGCAGAACGATCCCCTTCATAAATAAAATGTATGGCGAGCCCGATCCGGACCCGCCATACCGGGGTTCTATCCTGCAATTTGCAGCCGGGCGATTTTTACTCGGCAGCCTGGGTCAGCGTAGCCCAGTTCAGATTGTCCCAATCCGGCTCAGCAGGTGCCTGGTTGGCGTCTGCCCAGTAGAAGCCCAGGTTGGTCATGATGTTGGTCCATTCCTTGGTGTGAGCGGCCACATACTCGGCATAGGTCATGTCGGTGCCTTCCACCTTTTCCAGTGCGCAGTTCTTCAGCTGGTAGATGGCGGGAATCTCGTCGCCGTACACTGCAGCCACAGCCACTTCGTTGCAGGGGAAGGAGTCGAACTCGTCGGACCATTCGGCCTGGGTAGCGGCGGAACCGAACCACTCGGCGAAGGCCTTTACAGCCTCGGTCTGCTCTTCGGTACGGTCAGCACGATCCAGAATGCCGATGTACTCAGCAATGTAGTAGGTGCCATCGGCAATGTCCACAACGCCCCAGTTCTCGGGGGTGGTGGTGCCGGTCAGCGGCACGGAGGAGCTGTCGGCAGCAGAGTCGATCTTGCCGTACAGAGAAGAGGAATAGAAGGTGGATACCTGCACGTCGCCCCGGTTCAGGGGATCGAAGCCGTAGCTGTCGCCGGTGAAGTCACCCTCGGCGCAGTACTTCCACAGCATCTTCCAGCCGTCCACGGAAATGCCGCCGGCGGGGCTGGTGGGATCGGTGTAGGAGTACAGCAGAGCACTGTTGATGTTGCTGTTGGTGGTGCCGCCCACCTTGCCCTGACGATACCACTTATAACCGCAGTTCACGATGTCGGCCCAGTGATCAAAGCTCAGCGTCTTGCCATTGGTGCCCTTGTCATCGGTACGGTAGAGCATCAGCACGTTCTGCACAACCAGACCGTAGGCCTTGCCGGGATACACGTACTTGCCAACTTCATCGGCCCAAGAGGGAGTCCAGTCCATGACAGACAGGTTCTCATAGGTGCCGGAAACCAGCTGAGACCAGCGGGTTTCGTTCAGGCCGAAGAGGATGTCGCCATCCTTGCTTTCATTAGCCTTCTGAATGGCGTTCGTGTCGCCGGAGATAACGGAGTTGTCGTCAATGGAGATGGAGAAGCCAGCCTTCTTGGCGGCATTGGTCAGCCAGTTGACGCGTTCGGTAGAGTTGGAGTTGGAGTAGATCCGGATGGTGTAGCCGGAATAATCCTTGGTTTCTTCGGCTACAGCGCCTGCTGCCAGCGTGAGCACCATGGCCAGTGCCAGCAGGAGAGATACGAGTTTCTTCATACCTGAAGCCTCCTTTTCGTTATGACAATAAACGGATCGAACCTCGTGGTAATCATATCATAGAAGGGGTTTTTTGTAAAGTATTTGTAAAGGAAAACCTGCAAGCTTTTTACCAGAATCAATACTTTGTGGTCAAAAACCATTCCGTTTCTGCCATGTATGCGTAGTCCGGAAACGTTCGTCTTGCGATTTCCCATCATTATGCTATAATGAATAAGAAAAAACTGTTACGATTGGAATGAAGGAAATGTCCATTGCGCCTATTGAACTGACGGAAAATGACCGTGCCATCCTGGACTCTTACAAGGTGATGATGGACGGCTTGTCCGACTACCTGGGCAGTGCCTATGAGCTGGTGCTGCACAGCCTGGATAATCTGGAGCACTCTGCCATTAAGGTGATCAATGGCTACCATACCGGCCGCACCGAAGGGGCACCCATTACGGAAATGGCACTGCGGATGCTGGAGCACATTGCGGCCACCAAGCAAAAGGATTATGTGTGCTATCACGGGTACAACAAGGATGGACATCCCCTTCGCTCCACGACCATTGCCATTCGCAGCAGCGGCAGGATCATCGGACTGCTGTGCATGAACTTCTATATGGATACCCCTTTGTCCGACCTGTTCAAAACCTTTTCTGCTGCCCCTTTTATCGATGAAACCTATGTGCAGAGCGCAGAGGATACCATCCACGCCGCCATCGAAAGAGCCAAAGAGGTGGTGAACGAGACCATGCCGGAGAACGCTCCCGCACGGAATCGTGCCATTATCGAGCAGCTGGACGCATCCGGGGTGTTCCGCATCAAGGATGCGGTGAACTGCGTGGCACAGGCACTGAACATTTCCAGGAACACCGTGTACCTGCATTTGCGCACCCTGCGGGAAAAGGGAAAGAAGTAAGATCTTCTTTCCATCGCCGCCTGCAAGGATGAAAAAAACCATGCCTTTTCTTTTCGCAGTCTCATGCTTTGAGTGCTAAAAGGAAAGGCTTTTTTGTGTTGATTCATGTTAAAAATATATTTTCTGGTTTATATATTGACAAAATAAACATGTAGCGATATACTTGCCTCGAAACACGAACGTTATAAATCCATAAGAGCTGTGAAGAATTGACAGCTGTAAAGGAGGCTTTGATACTGCCGAAGAGGATGGCGGTATAAAGATAAAAAAGGAGGTTTCAGTATGAAGAAGACCCTAGGTATCCTGCTGGCGCTGGTTCTGGTTTTGACGGCAACTTCTGCTTTTGCTGTTGTCGAAATCGACTATTGGTCTGTGTTCACAGGCGGTGACGGCGCTGTGATGCAGGGCATGGTGGATGCGTTCAATGCTTCTCAAGATGAGGTTCATGTGAACCACACCCCCATGACGGCTGACGACCTGTATCAGAAGATCCCCATGACGGTGCAGACGGGCACCAGCGTGCCTGATGTGGCCATCGTGCACATCGAGCGGATCCCCAACTTCGTGGACAAGGAAATGCTCTATGCTTATGATATGGACCTGATTGCTCAGGCCGGCATCGTGCCTGAAAATTACAACCAGGCTGCATGGGAGCGCACCGACATCGACGGCGAGCACTACGGCATCCCGCTGGACGTGCACGGCTATGTGACCTACATCAACAAGGATCTGTTCGACAAGTATGACCTGAACGAATTCGTGGAAGACGGCTACATCACCTTCGACGAAATCCGTGCTTTGGGCGACAAGGCTCGTGCCAACGGTTTCACCGGCCAGATCTTCGACCTGGGCTGGATGCGTGCTCAGATGCTGGGCTACTATGCACAGCTGAGCCCCGACCACAAGCTGACCGACAACGGCGTTGACCTGGCTCTGGATGAAGACGCTATGAAGCAGGCCATGGAGACCATGAAGTCCCTGTATGAAGATGGCTACACCACCTCCAAGACGGACGACTACTCCTCCATGTTCTACGGCGGCGAGCTGCTGGTTTGGTCCGAAGGCATCTGGATGAAGGCTGCTGTTGTGGACGCAGGCGTGAACTTTGAAATGTATCCCAGCGTGTGCTACAGCCCTGAGACCTGCAAGAACTGGATGTCCTCTCATAACTTCGTACAGTTCGCAGACGAAAACCGCACTGAAGAAGAAGACCTGGCCGTGGCCAAGTTCATCAACTTCATGGGCGAAAATTCTCTGACCTGGGCTCGTGACGCCGGTCAGGTGCCTGCTCACGTATCTCTGAACGCCGTGGCAGAATATTCTTCCATGCCTCAGGCTTTCCTGTCCGATCCTGCCCGCGTGAATGAGCTGGCTATTTACAACTACAAGTACTGGGGACTGTTCGACACTGCTTTCAGCCGCGTAGGTTGGGACTTTGTGGATGGCACCATCTCCATCGACGATGCAATCACACAGGTTGAACAGGAAGTTGCTGACGCGATTGCTGCCCAGTAAAATTACAAGAAACCCGAAAATTGGGCAGGGAGAGTTTCTCCCTGCCCATCGTACTGCATAGCATCAAAAGAAATCCTTAAAAACCTAAATGCCGGCTTAACGCTTTATGAAAAGAGG